>NZ_ARQF01000020.1:348147-696294 GCF_000384815.1 Halodesulfovibrio aestuarii DSM 17919 = ATCC 29578 | reverse complement strand
GGTTGGATGGCAAGGTTGCACGCCTTACAGGTACTGCTAGTGAATTTGGAGTACAGTTCGACTCCTTGTGTGATCTCGTAGCGTTTGGTCTCGTACCAGCCTTTATGATGTACTCAATGTACCTTCACCAGTTCAACCGTCTTGGCATTGCTGTCGCATTTTTGTTCGCAGCATGTGCTGCTCTCAGGTTGGCACGTTTCAACATATCCACTGCAGTGGTTCCTAAGAAGTTCTTTATCGGACTTCCTTCACCTGCCGGCGGCTGTGCACTTGCAGCCTTCGTATTCTTTGTCCAGTACATTCCTGCTGAACTTTCTGGTATTATCCCTGCGATTGCGCTGGGTCTTACTTTTGTTGCAGCATTTTCAATGGTCAGCCGTGTACGTTACTTCTCCTTTAAAGAGTACGGTTTCGTAAAAGCTCGTCCATTCAGCACTCTCGTTTCTGCTATCCTTATCTTTACCCTAATTATTAGCGAGCCGAAGCTACTAGGCTTCATTATTATTGGCGGCTATATTATTAGCGGACCTGTGTATACATTCCTATTTCTATCACGCAGGTCCACAAAGTTACTGGGTGACCTTTCCGAGAGCTAACACGGAGGAAAGGCACGGCGAGTAACACACCGCCCACAGCCTTTACTCTTAAAGTACAAGCAAACCAAAGCTCCGGTTTCTTCTACACAGAAGGAACCGGAGCTTTTTTTATAAGCAGAATAAAACTTAACAATTATGTTATTAAAAGGAGTGAAAATTATGCATTCAGCATACGTCACAAAGCAAATGAGCCGATCAGAGATTGAATACCGTCCTTATGGCCCACTACTATGTATCCTATCTGAGAACTAAGTGAGGTTTATGTGAATATAATTTATGATTAGCTTTAAAAAATAACTCCACAGGAGAATACAATGTCCGATCGCTTATACATTTTCGATACCACTTTGAGAGATGGAGAGCAGTCTCCCGGCGCAACAATGAACCAGAACGAAAAAATTCGTCTCGCGCGTGAACTTGAGAATTTGGGTGTCGATATTATGGAAGCAGGATTTCCTGCTGCAAGCCAAGGGGATTTTGAAGCAGTACGCAAGATTGCACAGACCGTTAAGCATACACAGGTTGCTGGGTTGTGCCGAGCGATGGCGGCGGATATTGATAGATGCTGGGATGCAATTAAAGACGCAAAGCATCCACGAATCCATACGTTTTTAGCAACCAGTCCGGTACATATGGAGTACAAGCTTCGTAAAACACCGGAACAGGTTTTGGAAATGACAGAAGCGGCTGTAAGGCATGCAGCTAAGTATACCTCTAATATTGAATTTTCTGCGGAAGATGCATCCCGCTCCGATTGGGATTTCCTTGCAAAAGTAGCAGAAACAGCAATTAATGCAGGCGCAACCACCATCAACATTCCTGATACTGTGGGGTATGCACAACCTCAGGAATTCGGAGATATGGTTCGCCACGTAATTGAGCACACTAGCAACAGCCATAAGGCTATTTTTAGTGTGCATTGCCATAACGACCTCGGTCTTGGTGTGGCAAACACCCTTGCTGCAATTAATGCAGGTGCAAGGCAGGCAGAGGTGACTATCTCCGGTATCGGAGAACGAGCCGGTAACGCAGCTCTTGAAGAGCTCATAATGGCGTTGCGTACTCGTGGTGATTACTACGGCATTGAAACTAACGTGAAGTCTGAGCAGTTGTTCCCGACATGCCGCTTACTTTCAATGATCATCGGTCAGCCGATTCCTGCCAATAAAGCAATTGTCGGCGCAAACGCATTTGCGCATGAGTCCGGTATCCATCAGGACGGCATGCTCAAGAACCGCGAAACCTACGAGATCATGACCCCTGAGTCCGTAGGCCGTGAAAAAACAGATCTCATCCTCGGTAAACATTCCGGTCGTAACGCCATTAAAGGAAAAACAACCGAGCTTGGTTATCCGTTGGAAGATAACGAATTACAGATTGTTTTCGAGGCAGTAAAACGCCTCGCAGATAAAAAAGAGAAGGTTTACGACGCAGACATTGAGGCAATTATCCTTGAGGAAGTCTACCGTATCCCGGATAAATACAGACTGGTACATCTCTCCGTTCAGTCAAGTGATGTGGGCGTGCCACCAAGCGCTGCTGTTGTAATGGAAATTAACGGCATTCGCAGAGAGCACACTACGTTCGGCACAGGTCCGATTGATGCAGTATTTAAAACCATTTCTCAGATCGTTGGGCGTGCACCAAAGCTCAATCGATACAGTGTGAACGCCATAACCAGTGGTGGAGATGCTCAGGGCGAAGTAACCGTACGCCTTGAAGAGAATGGATACAGCACAGTTGGACGTGGATCCGATCCTGACATCATTGCCGCTAGCGCAAGAGCATTCCTGAACGCTTTAAATAGACTCGATAAAATGAACTCGGAGGGTTAACAGTCATGGCGTATACACTCGCACAAAAAATCTTACAGAGACACACAGACCAAAAAATCGAAGGAACCGGACAGATCGTTCAGTGTGATGTTTCCTTGGTTCTTGCAAATGATATTACCGCACCGCTCGCGATTAAGTCGTTTAAGGCAATGGGTGCAAAGTCTGTGTTTGATAAAGACAAAGTGGCACTTGTTATGGACCACTTTACTCCCCAAAAAGATATCGCATCCGCAATTCAGGTCAAAAATACCCGTGAATTCGCGCAGGAACAAAATATTACCCATTACTACGAAGGTGGTAATTGTGGTGTTGAACACGCTCTCTTGCCTGAGCTTGGACTCGTTGGCCCCGGTGACATTGTAATCGGCGCGGACTCTCATACTTGTACCTATGGTGGTCTTGGAGCTTTCGCAACAGGCCTTGGCTCAACAGATGTAGCAGGCGGTATGGCACTTGGTTCTACATGGTTCAAAGTTCCGCCAACAATCCGTGCAGTTTTCAATGGCGAACTTCCTGAGTTCGTAGGCGCAAAAGACCTTATTCTGCGTCTCATCGGTGAAATCGGCGTGTCCGGTGCACTTTATAAGGCTCTGGAATTCGGTGGTTCCACAATTGATGCTCTCGATGTGGAAGGCCGTATGACTATAGCTAACATGGCTATTGAAGCCGGCGGTAAATGCGGTCTCTTCTCTGCGGATGCGAAAACACTCGAATACACAGCCGCACGCGGTCGTCACGATGAAGCTCTTTCACCGGATGAAGGCGCAGAATATGAACGTGTTCTTATCTTCGACGTATCAAACATGTCACCGATGGTTGCATGTCCGCATTTGCCGGATAACGTGCATCCAGTCGAAAATGTCGAACCTAAAAAGGTTGATCAGGTCGTTATCGGCTCTTGTACCAACGGTCGTATCAGTGATCTTCGTGAAGCCGCTGCCGTACTCAAAGGACGCAAAGTCGCTTCACATACACGTACCATTGTTCTTCCGGCAACACCGAATATCTGGAAACAGGCATTGCGTGAAGGTCTCATCGAAACCTTTATGGATTCAGGCTGTATCGTAGGCCCTGCAACCTGTGGACCATGTCTCGGTGGTCACATGGGTATCCTTGCTGACGGTGAAGTGGCAGTAGCTACAACGAACCGTAACTTTAAAGGACGCATGGGCAGCCTTGAGTCAGAAGTCTACCTCTCAAGCCCTTCCGTAGCTGCGGCAAGTGCATTAGCAGGTGAGATCGCAGACCCACGCAAAGTGTAGCGTTGTAGCGGGTCTCTGACGCTTTGGTCATCGGACGGGCTTCTGCTCTGCACACGCATAGGGAACGCCCCCCTGACCGCGAATAGGTAAGTGGTGTTTGAAATTATAGAGGTGCATCGAGTAAACGATGTAATTTTAGTTTCAATCACAAACGATTTGATTCTTTTTGGGAGAAATGACCATGACCTTACAAGGTACAGCTCACAAAGTGGGCGATCACATAGATACTGATGCCATTATTCCAGCGCGTTTTTTGGTAACGACTGATGAAAAAGAACTTGGCGCTAACTGCATGGAAGGCCTCGAAGAGGGCTGGGTAAAGCGTGTTAAAGAAGGCGACATCATGGTTGCCGGTGAAAACTTCGGTTGTGGTTCCTCACGTGAACACGCACCTATTTCTATCCTCGGTGCGGGAATGCCGGTAGTTGTTGCGCATTCATTTGCTCGAATTTTCTACCGTAACAGTTTTAATATGGGTTTGTTGCTTATCGAAATCGGTGATGACGTCAAGTACATCGAGGATGGTCATGAAGTTGCTGTAGATATCGAAGCTGGCACCGTGACCAACGTGACAACTGAAAAAGTTATTAATTTCCCGCCGCTTCCGCAGTTTATGCGTGATTTTGTCGATAACGGCGGACTCATTCCGTACGTAAGGGAAAAATTGAACAGTAAATAAGAGGCAAGCTGCTCCTCATCACTGCAAGGAAGTGGAGCGTAACCCATAAAGCTACATACAAAATTTTCATCGAGGGAAAGACAATGGATATGAATATCGCGTTATTGCCGGGTGACGGCATCGGGCCGGAAATCACCAAGCAGGCAGTAGAAGTTTTAAAGAAAGTTGCAGACAAGTTTGGTCATAAGGTAACGTTTACCGAAGAGCTTATCGGCGGTTGTGCTATTGACGCCACAGGAAGCCCGTTGCCGCAGGAAACTGTTGAAGCGTGTAAGAAGGCAGATGCCGTATTTCTCGGGGCTGTAGGTGGTCCTAAGTGGGATAATCTGGATGGTGCAACTCGTCCTGAAGCTGGATTGCTTGGTATCCGTAAAGAGCTTGGTCTGTTTGCTAACTTGCGTCCTGCCAAATTGTTTCCAGAGCTTTCCAGTGCATGTTTCCTGCGCCCTGATATTGTAAAAGACGGTATCGACGTAATGGTAGTGCGCGAACTTACTGGTGGTATTTACTTTGGTCAGCCACAAGGGCAGGAAGAACGGGACGGCGTGCGTTATGGTTATAACACAATGGTGTATAATGAAGATGAAGTGCGCCGCATTGCCCGAATTGCTTTTGAAGCAGCTATGAAACGTGACAAGCGCGTGTGTTCTGTAGATAAAGCAAACGTTCTTGAAGTATCCCGTCTGTGGAGAGCCGTAGTGGAAGAAGTTGCAACTGAATATCCAGAAGTTGAACTTAGCCACATGTACGTTGATAACGCAGCAATGCAGCTTGTTCGCGACCCGAACCAGTTTGATGTTATCGTGACCGGCAACCTTTTTGGCGACATTTTGTCTGATGAAGCAGCAGTCATCACCGGTTCCATCGGCATGCTTCCTTCTGCATCCCTCAACAAATCTGGCACCGGTCTTTTTGAGCCGATTCATGGCTCCGCTCCGGATATTGCAGGGCAAAACAAAGCAAACCCGCTTGCCTCAATTCTTTCCATGGCAATGATGCTGCGTCATTCCTTCAATCTCGTTAAAGAAGCAAACGCAATTGAAGCAGCCGTGCAGAAAGTATTACGTGAAGGCTACAGAACCGGAGACATCATGTCTGAAGGTGAAACTCTTGTAGGCTGTAACACTATGGGTAATTTGGTTGTTGAAAGATTATAAAATAAGACTGGCGGCTCCGGCTGCTGGAGCTATCAACTGTTAAAAAGAAAAAGACGAAGCTACAAAACGTGGCTTCGTCTTTTTTATTTTGTTTTATGAAATATTAGATCTTATCTCCCCTACCTGTTGCAAGATAGTGTGCCCAGTCAGTGCGGCCTTGTTCGTTTGCTGCAACAACAGCACTTTGGACATCATATGCAATCTTCAATTGTTGAATATCCCAGCCGGAGGAAGATGCTTCCAGCATTGTATACGATGCGTGAGAAGAATGCGTTTCCATGGAATGAACAACAGGTTGATCGTCTGTATATGCTGGTAGCCCCACGCTTCCGGGGTTCACAATAAGCTGGCTGGAGGATAATTCTACGACTCGCGGGATATGTGTGTGACCACAGAGAATAATAGATGAAATTTGTCCGTTGAGCAGCTGAAATATTTCACCATCTTGTCGTATCTGTGTTTTTCCACATGATATGTCTTCCAGCAAGTAAGTTACATCATTTGTTGGTGAACCATGGCAGGCATAAATTTGATTGGTTATCTGGCAGTCAAAGGGCAGTGTTTTAAGCCATTCAACGGGAGTCTCGCCAAGATCGTTCAATACAAATTGAAATGTAGCGTTTTCTGCAAGGTCTTTAGAAGGCATTTCATACAGCATACGATCCTGATTTCCGCATATTGAAATAATATCGCAGTATGCAAGCAAATCGTAAGTCGCTTTTGGCTCCATCGGTCCGTACAGCGTATCTCCAAGGTTTATAATACGGTCAGCACCACGAGCATAAATGTCATCAAGAACAGCCTGTAGCGCAAAAACGTTGCTGTGTATGTCAGAGATAATTGCAAGTTTCATATTGTAACCATGAACATTACGTTATTGTGAGTTAAGATAGCTGTACCGTACACTCTCTGTAATTTTATTTAGCAGATCGTTGGATAATCCCCAGCATCGAATAGGTGAGTTGTGCAGCCGCGAAGTCTGATGCGTGATCGCCTTCCTGTGGTGCAAGTTCAACCACGTCGCAGCCGACGACATTTCGCCCTTTCACTGCTTTTTCAAGTAACGTGATAGCCTGCCACCATTGGATACCACCGGGAACAGGAGTTCCTGTTGCGCGGATAACGGACGGGTCAAGTCCGTCTACATCAAAAGTAATGTAAATATTTTCTGGAAAACCGTCAGGGAGCAAGGTGTCCGGCAGTGGGTTGAGTGCCAGTTCTTTTGCATCAATATGCGGGATGTTGTGTTTTGCGCGCACCGCAACTTCTTCTGTACAAAAGGCCCGCACGCCGAGTTGGAATACAGGAAGTTCCAGTTCAAGGGCACGGTGCATAACGGAGGCATGACTGTACGGGTTGCCTTCGTAGGCTTTTCGCAGGTCAGCATGGGCGTCGAATTGTACGATACCAAATGTGCCGTATTTTTTCTTCAATGCACGCAAGGCGCCAAGTGTTACAGAATGTTCGCCGCCAAGCATAACCGGCATCCCATACTCTGCAGCAGTGGATATGGCAGCTTCAATGCGGGCAAGAACTTGTTCAGTAGGGCCTGTACAATCTACTGCTTCATGGGTGTAGATGCCTTCATTTGCGGGAATGGATTCGCCGTCCCACAATTCAAGCTGATCGGACGCTTCAAGAATAGCGCGAGGGCCTTCAGCTGTGCCACCACCATAGGAAACTGTTGCTTCAAAAGGAACCGGAACAACCTGAAATCGGCATTGTTCCGGCGTAGTTTCTTCAAGTTCTGATGCTAAAAATTTATTCATATTTTTATTCTACGTTGTGATGAATTTGTTGGCAATACGGTATGACTTCAGGAGCGAGAGGTTGTGAGGAGCCGTGAGGCTACGTAAGCAAAGAGTTGCCCTTGCGAATAAAATCTTCTGGAAGGGGGGCCGGTGGAAACCTATTGCAAAAGGTTTCCACCGGACGAAAAAAATAAAAACTATGACAACCGACACTTAAAGTCATTGTACCCGAATTCGCGTACTATATGCAGTTCATCGGAATTTGGGTTGTAGCGTGCGATTGCTGGCAGCTGCAATCCGTTGAAGGTGTTTGTTTTCACCATGGAGTAGATCGCCATATCTGTGAAGGCAAGCCGGTCTCCTGAGTTAAGCGGGGCATTGAAGGAATATTCTCCGATAACATCGCCGGCAAGACAGGATTTACCGGCAAAGCGGTATGAGTAGGCTTTTTCGTCCCTCTCTCCGGAATCAATAACAAACGGACGGTATGGCATTTCGAGAACATCCGGCATGTGGCATGCTGCGGATGCGTCGAGAATGGCTATCTCCATGTCTGCTTTGATAATATCGAGCACGGTACTCACAAGGATTCCTGCATCCAGCGCTACGGCTTCTCCCGGTTCAAGATACACTTGAACATTGTAGCGGCTTTTTGCACGCTCGATACAGGCGCACAGGCGGTCTATATCGTACCCTTCACGGGTTATGTGGTGTCCGCCACCAAAGTTAAGCCATTCCATGCCGTGAAGAAGGTGTCCAAATTGCGTTTCTACAGCTTCCAGCGTGCGGTCAAGTGCGTCTGCGTCTTGCTCACAGAGGGTGTGGAAGTGCAATCCGGATACGCCTTCAAGGTCGTTTTCATCAAAGTTTTCAAGGCGCACACCAAGACGTGAACCGGGGGAACACGGGTCATAAATGGGCGTTGCACCTTCGGAGTGCTGCGGGTTAACGCGCACGCCGATTTTGATGGTACGTTCTGCTGCCTGAATGAGCGGGCGGTACTTGCGAAGCTGTGCGAAAGAGTTGAAAACGATGTGGTCAGAGTATTTGATAATTTCTGCCATATCATCATCTGAATAAGCAGCGGCGAAGCTGTGCACTTCGCCGCCGAATTCTTCACGTCCTAGTCTCGCCTCGTGCGGTGAACTGGCGCAGGTTCCGTGCAGGATGCCGTTGAGTACCGGAAAGGTGCTGTATGTGGCGAATCCTTTGAGCGCGAGGAGGATTTTTGCTCCTGTACGCTGCTGAACGGAATCCAGAATTGCCGCGTTATCCGCAAGCTTTGCTTCATCCACAACAAAGCATGGAGAAGGCAGGCGCTCCGGATTTAATTTTTGAAGGTAACTTCTGTCCATGGGAGACCGTGAATGTTGAGTTTTTCCATGAATGGGTCAGGGTCAAGCTCTTCCATGTTGAAGACGCCTTCGCCAGTCCACTTGCCGGTAAGCATAAGCATTGCGCCAATCATAGCTGGTACACCGGTGGTGTAGGAAACAGCCTGAGAAGCCACTTCTTTGAATGCTTCTTCATGGTCGCAGATGTTGTAGATATAGTAATCTTTAGGCTCGCCGTCTTTCATACCTTTGATACGGCAACCGATGCAGGTACGACCTTTTGTGCGTTCGCCAAGTCCTGCAGGTTCCGGAAGAACTTCTTTGAGGAATCGGAGAGGCACAATGTCCTGACCATTGTATTTAACAGTGTCGATACGAGTCATGCCTACGTTTTCGAGCACTTTAAGGTGGTTCAGGTACTGGTCGGAGAATGTCATCCAGAAACGGGCACGTTTGAGGCCTTTCAAATGTTTTACGAGAGACTCAAGCTCTTCGTGGTACATAAGGAAACATTTTTTAGGACCGATGCCTTCAGGGAAGTCGTAGTTCATGGAGAAGCTGAGAGGATCGGTTTCAATCCACTCGCCATGTTCCCAGTAACGACCATTTGCAGTAACTTCGCGGATGTTGATTTCCGGATTGAAGTTGGTTGCGAACGGGTGACCGTGGTCGCCGGCATTGCAATCAATAATATCAAGTTGATGAACTTCATCAAAATGATGTTTCATTGCATGTGCACAGAACACGTTTGTCACACCCGGGTCGAAGCCGGAACCGAGGAGTGCCATAAGGCCTTTCTCTTTGAAACGCTCCTGATATTCCCACTGCCATTTGTACTCGAATTTTGCTTCATCAAGTGGTTCGTAGTTCGCAGTATCAAGGTAGTGCACACCGGTTTCCAGGCATGCGTCCATGATGGTGAGATCCTGATACGGGAGTGCGAGGTTGATAACGAGAGCAGGCTTGTGCTTGTTGATGAGATCTACAAGCTCAGGCACATTGTCTGCGTCAACCGTGTCAGTAACAATGTCGCGGCCGGTACGTTCTTTAACGGAAGAGGCAATTGCATCACATTTTTCAATGGTTCTGGATGCAAGAACGATTTCGGAAAAAACTTCAGGAACCTGTGCGCACTTGTGTACACACACGCCGCCGACGCCACCAGCGCCGATAATCAACACCTTAGACATAGTTGTACTCCTTGCATGGTGCGGGGAGAAGAACCTACCTCGAAATTGCTATGTTGTGATAGGTTCCAGCCGCAAAAATTATTTTTCGAAATAGGTATAGCCGCGTAGACCGGCGTAGAATGCCTGAAGAAGATCGAATCGTTCCGCAGCGGTGATACGACCTTCACGCACGGCCTGTTCTGCCATAGTGCGCAGATCTTCCATAATTCTGCGTTGGTCATACTCAACGTATTCAAGCAACTCACCCACTGTGTCACCTTCAATCTCACGCACAAATTCGTAGCTGCCGTCTTCGTATACGCGTACGCTGACGACGTTTGTATCGCCGAACAGATTGTGCAGATCTCCAAGGGTCTCTTGATATGCACCTACGAGAAAAGCACCAAGGTAGTACTCGTCACCGTTTTGCATAGGGTGCAGGTCAAGCAGTGGTTTTTCGCCTTTCGGGTCAATAAAGGTGTCCAGCTTGCCATCAGAGTCACAAGTAATGTCTGAAATAATGGCGTTGCGAGACGGCTCTTCTTTTAATCGATGCAGTGGCATCACCGGGAACAGCTGGTCAATTGCCCACGCATCCGGAAGAGACTGGAATACGCTGAAGTTAGCATAATATATATCTGCAAGAGCTGTATCAATTTCTTCCAGCTCTTTAGGGACTATTTTGAGTTTGTCTTTCAGTTTGGCAACGGTTTTGGTAATCGCCCAGAAGAGATTGTCTGCTAATGTTCGTTGGCGCAGGTTAACTCTTCCGTCCAGGAACATACGGCGCACCTCGTCTCGATAGAAGAGTGCATCGTTATATGCTTCCTGAAGGTTGCGCAGGTTGAGAGACTTATATGCTTCGTACATGTTTACTATTGCTTCAGGGGTGTCTTCCGGAATTTCCTTCGGGACACGGCCGTCTTCAATTTTGCTTACATCAAGGATGTTGAAAAGCAGTACGGAATAATATGCAACCACAGCACGACCGGATTCAGTAATGATGTGCGGATGCGGAATATCTTGTTTGTCGAGAGTGGTCATAACCGCTTCTACAACGTCCATGGCATATTCATTAACGCTGTAGTTTCGGCTGGAGACATAGTTTGTGTGTGAACCGTCGTAGTCGACTGCCAATCCGCCACCAAGGTCAATGTATCCCATTGGTGCGCCTTCCTGAACAAGCTCAGCATATACGCGGGAAGCTTCCTGGACAGCAGTACGTATACTGCGGATGTTAGGAATCTGTGAGCCAAGATGATAGTGCAGCAGCTTCAAGCAGTGCAGCTTCTTCTGTTCTTTCAGGGTGTCAACAATGTCGGTGATTTGCGACATAGAAAGCCCGAAAGAAGAACGTTCTCCACCGGAGGCAGTCCAGTGCCCGCCGCCTTTCGCTGAAAGCTTAACGCGTACACCGATTTGCGGCTCTACACCAAGCAATGCAGCACGTTCTAACAACGTGGACAGTTCCCATCCCATTTCCATAACGAAAATACAGTTGAAACCCATGCGCATGGCGTGGAGTCCAAGATCGATGAATTCTTCATCTTTGTATCCGTTGCAGACAAGGCATGCCTTATGGTCACGCATTTGTGAGATCGCAGCGATAAGCTCTGCTTTACTGCCAACTTCAAACCCGTGATGGAAGGAAGAACCAAAATTGGCTATCTCTTCGAGAACCTGCTGTTGCTGATTGACTTTGATGGGGAAAACGCCTCGGTATTCAGCCTTGTAGCCAAGACTTTTGATGGCGTCTCTAAAGGAATTGTGAAGAGAGGATATTTGCGAATCAAGAATGTTTTCAATACGCAAGAGAACAGGCAGCTCAAGGCCACGCTCTTTGAGTTCTCTAATAACCTCTGGAATACTGACAGCTACGTTGCTGCCACGTCCAAACGGGTGGATGGCAACGTCGCCATTTTCAGTAATGTCAAAGTAACCGGCACCCCAATTACGGATGCCATACAGTTCAGCAGAGTCATCAATACTCCACTGCTGGAGGGCGTTCTTGTTTGCCAACTGTCGTACCTCATACATACTCCATTAATGGTGTGACCAACCGGCAACAACTAAAAGTCCAGTTGCCGTAACCTCTACACGTACATGCTTTATAACCGGATGGCAGGCGCACGTACACACGTATTTTACAGTAAACGTGTGCGAGTTTTTAGAGGGCATCTGGCCGTCATGTCAATATAAAAAAAAGGGTAAAATCGTATGTAAATCAGTTTGTGTTACTCATGGTCGTAAGTCTTTAATTCTACAGTAAATCCTTCAGGGTCGTTTATGAATATAGATGTGCCCGTCCCGCGAGCACCTGTCAGCGTCAGGGGGCCTCTCATTTTTATTTCACGTTCCTCAAGGCGATGGAGGAGTGCTGTCCATTCTTTTTCTGCAAAGGCTAGACATACATGATTTCCTTTGCCCGGGGAGCAGAGCAGATACCCCATCTCTTTCCACATGTCCGGCGGGAAAAAGTGTATCATATTATGCGTATTAATTCGCACAGAAGGAAATTTTGCTTTTCCTTGCTTCCATGCATCATAATTTTCCGGCAGCAGCCCAATGACCTCGTGGTAAAAAGTGACGCAGGCGTCAGGGCTTTCAACATTAAGCGTCAGGTGATCTATTTCAACGTTCATACCTTTACATCCCTTTATCAGTGAAGATTGCTAATACGGTATCACACCCCTTTTTCAGGAGGCAGTATAGTTGCTGGTTCCCGATTGGTGTTACGAAGAAATAAAAAGGCTGCCCTTTGTGTAGGGCAGCCTTTTAGTCTTATTTACGAGTCTGCTGGTTGTTAGGATGCCAATACTGGCATTCATGCAAAGGAGACCGTTTAAATTCCCTTGCGGACAATTTCAAGCATTGTGCGGACACCGAAGCCGGTTGCACCGTCTTTTTTGTTGAACGCGGTTCCTGCGATGTCGAGATGTGCCCAGCGAACATCTTTTTCAACGAACTGTTTGAGGAAGAGTGCTGCATTGACTGCACCACCTTCCCGGTTGCCAACGTTTTTCATGTCTGCAACGTCGGATTTAAGGCTTTCAAAGTAGCAATCCCACAGAGGCATAGGCCAATATTTGTCACCAACATGCGCGCCAGTCTCAGAAATTTTTTTGGAAAGCTCTTCGTCTGTTGCAAACACTGCTGCTGCGTGGGTACCGAGAGCAACAACGCATGCGCCGGTAAGAGTTGCCAGGTTGATAAGCGCTGCCGGTTTGTATTCTTTTTGCGCGTAGGTAAGTGCATCAACGAGAATGAGTCGCCCTTCAGCATCTGTGTTGATTACTTCGATGGTCTTACCGTTAAGGGAGGTGACAACATCGCCCGGATGGGTAGCAGTAGAGCTTGGCATGTTGTCGGTACATGGAGTGATGCCGATAACTCGGCGTTCGATGTCGGAATTGCCGAGTGCTTCGAACAGGCCGAATACTGCGCCAGCGCCACCCATGTCTGATTTCATTTCATGCATGCCGAGGGATGGTTTCAAGGAAATTCCGCCGGTGTCAAAGGTAACGCCTTTGCCGACAAACACGATTGGGTCGTCGTTTTCAGTACCTTTGGGGGCGTGTTCAAGAACAATAAATTTTGGTTCAGCATCGGAGCCTGCTGCAACGGACATAAACGCGCCCATGCCTGCCTCGATGATTTCATTACGGCTAAGGATGGTACGTTTAAAATTGTATTTTTTACCGAGCTCTTCAGCTTTTTGAGCAAGAGCAGCAGGTGTGACAATGTTTGCAGGTGCGTTTACGAGGTCGCGGGTGTAGTTAACGCCTGCTGCTGCTGCTTCACCGCGGCGCGCTGCTGCATGAATGTCATCAGGGAAGTTGTCTTCTGTGGAGAGCAGAGCCATCCAGCGAGGAGAATGTGGCGGTTCTTCCTGTGTGGTTTTGAGTGCATCGTAGGTATGCAAGGCAATAATTGAAGAAGCAACAGCTTCTTCAACAAGCACCGTGTTTTCTTCATCAATGGAATCAAACGCTTCAACGGCGATGGCGCAGGTGTCTGCTTTGAGCTCTCTGCATTTGAGCGCTGCTGTTTTAACAGCTTCACGGAATACCTCAAGAGTAAAGTCGTTACGTTCGCCAAGGCCGACGATAATAGCACGTGGCATTGGGATAGAAGGGTGACCGTATGCAACTGTTACCTGATTCTTTTCGCCCTTTGCATCCTGAATGGCAGGGGTAATAGTAATCCAAGGGATGGTTTCACTTAGATTAGGGATGGTTTCGGTCACTGTCTCTTCTTTGAAGTTGAAAAGAAGCACAGTGTTTGCTTGCCACTCAGCGGCTGGTGCCTGTTGGAATCGAAGATCCATGTTTGTCTCCACAGCAGATTGTCCGGTATGTCCGGTAGTTGATGAGTTTTTATACAAAAAGTGGCGCGTTATGCAGAGCATGACGCGCCGCTTTTATTGTCGATCTGATAATATAAGACCGGAACTGTCCGGAGTCCAGATGCGATCGTAATCTTACTTGGAATAATAGCTTGCTACAAAAGCATTAACGCGTTTGTGAGAAGCTTCTAAGCGTGCTGTGAGTTCGTTTTTGTATGCATCAAAATCATCAATGTTCAGACGTGCTACACCTGTTTCCATTGCAGCTTTGGCAACTTCTGGCACGACCCACTCAAGAATGCGTGGATCAAGTGGTTTAGGAATAACGTAATCTGTGCCGAATTCCAGAGACTCAACGCCGTATGCTTCGCAAATGGATTGCGGTACCGGTTCTTTTGCAAGCTTAGCAAGGGCTGATGCAGCAGCAATTTTCATTGCTTCGTTGATTTCGGTAGCACATGTGTCCAGCGCACCACGGAAGATGTACGGGAAGCCGGAAACGTTGTTAATCTGGTTCGGGAAGTCAGAGCGTCCTGTGCCCATAATGCAGTGAGGAGACGCCTCTTTTGCATCAGGGTATGGGATTTCCGGATCAGGGTTTGCCATTGCAAAGATGATTGGATTGTCTGCCATGGAAGCAACCATATCTTTGGAGAGCAAGTCCTTCGCGGAAAGACCGAGGAAGCAGTCTGCACCTTTAAGGACTTCTGCGAGCGAACCGCAGTCTTTGTCCTGCGCAAACTCAGCTTTGTACTTGTTGAGTCCTTCGCGACCAGTGTGGATGAGACCACGGGAGTCGAACATAAAGATGTTTTCACGTTTAACACCGAGTTCAACGTAGAACTTGGAGCATGCGATACCTGCTGCACCTGCACCTACAACGACAACTTTGAGTTTTTTAATGTCGCGATTGGTAATCTCACAAGCATTAATGATCGCTGCTCCGGAGATAACAGCGGTGCCGTGCTGGTCATCGTGGAATACAGGGATATCCATCTCGCGTTTGAGTGTTTCTTCAATATAGAAGCACTCAGGAGCTTTGATGTCCTCAAGGTTGATACCACCGAAAGTTGGTTCCATTGCCTTTACTGCGGCAATAAATTGGTCTGCATCCTTGATGTCGAGGTTGATGTCGAACACGTCAATATCTGCGAACGTTTTAAACAGAACGCCTTTACCTTCCATAACAGGCTTTGCTGCTAATGGGCCGATATTGCCAAGACCGAGCACAGCGGTGCCGTCTGTGATTACGCCGACAAGGTTCGAGCGGTTGGTGTACAGAGCAGCAGTTTCCGGAGCGGCATGAATTTCTTTACATGCTTCTGCAACACCCGGAGAGTAGGCAAGAGAGAGGTCTTTTTGTGAACCGCATGGTTTAACTGGAACAACTTCAACTTTACCGCAGCGAGGAGCGTTGTGGTACTCCAGCGCTTCTTCTTTTGTGAATAACGCCATTTTTTTGAACCTTTATTTACGTTGGGCGATTTGTGCACGCAGTAAGATGTGGTTGGATGCGGAACTGGTAATAGCAGAACTTGCGCTCCATTTTTTCGTATTATCAGTACCGGAGCCGTTACATTGCTTATAGAATGCGATGAAAATAGCTTTCAAATGGCTTTAAGCATCTTGTTACGCGAAAGCAAGTAAATCCTCATGGTTGTTACGTTAAAATTATAGTTAGAAGAAATACTCACCAGTTTTGAAGGCAAAGTGAGTCAGAAGCGTGATGTGAGGATAAAAATGTTTTATCAGTCTTAACTTTGAATAAAATGGGAGCAATGAGGCTTGATGAATCTAGGGCTATGTGAACTTACCCAATACAATAGTTAGTTTGGTCTTTATAATGAGACGGAACGGCGTAAAATTTTTGTTACTTGGGGTACGCTTTTTTTATGTCAAAACACTATCTAGGAGTTACGTCAGTAACTTGACTGAAAGGTACAAGTTGCATGGTGTTGTATAAAATATGAAGAACAGCTGGTGTAGGGGAAGAAGAAGGCTATGTAATTGCTTTATGTAAAAAAAAGTTTTTTAAACTAGATAGTTATGTTGTTAGTATGGTGGGTGCGATGACTGGTGAAAAGAAACAAATTGGGCTCGTAAATTCTATTACAATATGCGTGGCATAGAAATTGTATTGCTGAATGTGACGGAAAATTTCGCCTTATCAGGCATCAGGAGGCTCAATAATGATTGTTATTGACGGTAATGCAGCAGATTACAATGTGAACGCTTTTTCAAACCTTGAGGAATTGCTCGTCAAGGTTATGGAAGACGAGCTTGAGGATAGGATTGTTACTGATGTGCTCGTTGATGAGACTCAGTTTCAAGAAGAATATCCCAATCAGGCTGGTCAGGTAGAAACCAGTTCATTTAAGCGTGTTGAGATCAAAAGCGTTCCTATGAACGAATTTGCTCTCGGGATTGTTGCAGAACTTGATAAAGTAGTTTCTCTTATGGAAAACAGCTCCCATCATATTGCCGGTATGTTCCGCAATGGTCAGGAAGCTGAGGCTCTCGCGTTATTTACTGAGTTGTTGAACGTACTGCACGATTTTATGGGCATGCTTGCTGTGCTTCGTGATGAATACGTGCATGAAAAAGAAGAATTGTTTGAAAAAACGGTTGAAGAAGTTTCTGCTCAGTTTGAAAGTATGGGAGAGTCTACCAGTAAAGAAGATTGGCATGCCCTTGCTGAGATTCTTGATGGTGATTTTGCAACAGCCGTTTCCCGCTGGAAAAGCGTAGTCGCTATTCTGCGTGGGAAGCTGGAGAATGTTTGCGAGGAATAAAGGTATGGCAAACAGCCTTACATTGCTTGATGAAGCTTTCCGGATTGGAGAGCGAGAACTGGAAGCCTTGAAAAATGGTGACATGGATGTTGCTGATGAGGCCGCTGTGGAGCGTGAGCGTCTTATTTCTGAGGCGTGGGCTATGCGAACAAGCGATATTGAGGATGAATTGCGTAAAAAGCTTTTGAAAATGCAGAATGTTCAAGTTTTGCTGACAAATGAGCTTAAAAAGCTACACGCCTCATTAAAATCTCAACTTATGGCAAGCAAGAAGAAGTCATCAGGTTACCGTGGTTACCAAAAATCGGTAACAACACCGGGTAGTTCTATTTCCAATTGTTTGGACAGGCAAGGGTAGTGGCTGTGTGCTGTTGCATACGCACTGCTGCATATTGCTGATGACCTAAAGTATATATTTCCGGGCGGCAGCGTCCAGATAATACGTTGAAAGCGTGATATATCTTTACAGAATACTGTGGAGAGATATCGCGCTTTTTTGCTTTGATACTTAGCGATAAGGGGAGATGTTGCTTTTCGATCAGTAAAAGAAAGCGTGCAGCTCCAAGTTTCTTTCAATATTACGTTGCAATGTTGTATGGTGCAGTAATTTCATGTAGTAACGGATTATTTGCAGGAAAAGCTTATTGTAAAATGGTGAGTAGTGCGAGAAATAATGGCGAGTGAGTGGAATAAGAACTGTTGTGTGTTTGATATAATGGAATAACAATATGTAACAACATCAAATATAAAAACAATAACACTTGTTGGACGGTTGAAAACTATTTCTTTCTGCTTATAAAAAAATGAACAAGCTAGAAGTGTAGTAACTTGTTATAAAGAATGATGTTATTTGAAAATATTATGGCAATAGATTCGCTATCAGCTATTGTTGGGATGCTGAAAAGAGCAGAGTCCCTTGGCAAAGTATTATAAGTATTATTCTTGTTTTACAGTATATTCACATAACTCTAGTGAGGAATACTATGAAATTAACACGTTGCTTGTTTATTGTGATCGCACTAATGGTGCTTGCAGGCTGCGCTCAAACTCAGGCTGGCGAGCCGATGCGAGTGTACGGTAATGCAAAAACTGTAGTCCCAACAGGCTATTCAATGCTTGGTACCACGACGGTATCTGTCTTGCCTGATACGGTGAACATTCCAGTTGAAGGTATGTACCCGTACCAACGATGGAGTTCTGAAATTTACGGAATGGGTGATAGCTACGTAATTGTACAGAAAATGGTATTCACTAACCAATTCTACCGCTTCAGAGCTTTGGTCGGTTCAACCGCAGAAATGTGGGGCAGTGCATGGAGAAAAGGTGACTACACCCTTTCACCAAATACTACAGATGCTGAATATGCGAAGTACTTTGCATGCATCCGTGAAAAAGGCGGACAGCTTGCTCCTCTGTACAAAGTAACCATGTATGACCAAAAAATTACACCTGCCGTTGTTGCCCGGGTAATTAGCCTTACTCCTTCCGCAACAGGTGGCTTGGCCGCAATGCCTTCTTTCAATGATCTATACCAGTACTACGAGTACGGTGATGGCTTTGGTGGTAACAACTCATAGCGGATGTAATCATATAAGAAAAAAATGCCCTCGGAGTATACTTCGAGGGCATTCTTTTTTTAAGGAGTATCACAGGCATGAAACGACTACAGAGAGGACTATTTTGGTTCCTGATTTGCTGTGCAGCCATAGTGGGCTGCTCCAAAATGCTTCCGTCTATGTTTGGTGATGATGCTATGTTTGGTGAAGATGTTCAGGAAAGGCGGGAGGTTGTCTATGGGTATATTTTTATTAATCTGTCTTCATCGTTTACCAAGCTTGGTACCGTTGAAGTGTCGTGGAGCCCGGCGATAACCATTCCGGGTATGTCTCTTCCTCAGTATTTGTCGACAACGGTGTATGAAAATGACGGTACATACTATCTGACACAGTGGACACAGCTTGGGACTGATATTTATTATTTTGAGCCGTTGGCAAATGAAACAGCGGAACGTTGGGGAAACAGTTGGCAGCGTACATCATTTACAGTACCGGTGAATACAGATAATAATGAATATAGGCAGTATATTGAGTACATAAAACAACAGGGACAGTCGCTTCCTGAATCATTTGCAGTGACAGTATATGCAAAGCGTTTTTCAGGTCGTATTATCGCACGGGTATTGGAGTTTACTCCTTCGACAGGGGCTAGTGCTTCTATACCGCAATTTAATCAGCTGTATCCGCTTGTGTCATATGAGACTGTTAAGAAAAACGAAATAAAGTGTGATGTAATTCCATAGTGTTTTTTGATAATGGAAAACTATTCTGAGGAAAGCGATGTGAGGTGCGCAATGAGAAAAATCTCTAAGGTTTGTATTTTGATGGTAGTGCTGTTGATAATTGTCGGCTGCGGTGCCCGATATAATCCGCAGACCCGTATGTATACGGTTTATGGTACTTCACAGCTTAAGTTGCCTCAAGGGTTTGAGAAAATAGGCAGTGTTAGTGTTAGTGTCTTGCCGACTGTTTGGGAGAGTGGAGCGTTCCCATACCAAACGTTTAATACAACGGTATTTGGTGATGGTGAAGCGTATATTCTTTCGCAGGTTATGCGGGTGACGGGTGATAGATATTTTTTCCGTCCGCTGGTAGGGACTGGTGTTTCCAAATGGGGTAGCAGCTGGCGCAAAAATACGTATCAGCTTGATCCCAATAACACGAGCCTTGAATACCGTCGTTATGCTGACTATATTAAGAAGATGGGACACCAGCTAGCTTCGGGATATAAAATGGAAATGTATGATAGACTGATAGGGCGTAAGCTTGTGGCACGAGTGCTTGTCATGACGCCGGATGCCGTAAGTGGAAATCCACCTGCGCCGCAGGCGAAAGAACTATATACCCTTGAGATGGACGACTTTATGGCACGCTAGTCTGTTGACGTTTTTAACGCAAAAATATGCTGGATAGAAAATAGGAAACATCCTGCCCGTTGTACGGGCGGGATGTTCTTATGTATAAGTAAATTTTGGTTTTCTGCTGACTGCTAGAAAAAAATCCGCCTGAAAAGCAGCAGCGAAAATTAAAGGAATAACCCTTTTATGTGTGAGAAAAATCCGCCGATACGAGGGGGTTTGACATGTGCTGGGGTAGCATCGAAAAAACTTGTCGTAAGCGTCTCATTCAACTCATTAAAAGCCTCATCAATCTGGTCTAATTGATATTGTAGTTTACGAGCACTTTTTTCCTGATCCTTTGAAAGCTGCTGCATCGTCTCAAAATGCCGAGCCTGGAGGTGATCCACTCTGTACATAATTACTCTTCTCTTGCTGTTTTCCCCCCGGAAACAGTACGTTGAATCTGAACTCTGATAGATGTTCTCCCCCCTATGAACATCAGGGAAAAGTTATGTTATCTATCAGATATGGTTTATGTCAATTGGATTTGCTGATTCAAAATATATTTTATTATGCTTAAAATAAATTACAGTTCATGCAATCTCGGCGCTTTTGGCGAATAATTTTCGCATATGTAATACGCCTGTGACGTCAGGCAGACAGACCGAACAAGGCGGGGAATTCCATGTTCTTTGTGTGAGCCGTGAGTGAGGTTGCATGGCGTGGGGGTATAAAAAAAGAGCGAAAGCGATGCTTCCGCTCTTTTTTAAAGTCACTTACTAGCGACGGCCACCACGACGATCATCACGACGATCATCACGACGACCACCACTACGACGGTCATCACGACCACCGCCACGGCGATCATCACGGCCAGCAGGACGACGCTGTGGACGCGCTGTGGATTCCGGAGTCCAAGGAGTACCTTGAGCTTCGAGAAGAACTGCTTTGCGGGAAGCACGAACTCGGCCATCGTTGATTTCGATAACCTTAACTTTCATGTCCTCACCGAGGGATACGAGATCTTCTACTTTTTCAACACGAGCGATATCGAGCTGGGAGATATGTACAAGAGCTTCCACGTTAGGAAGAATCTCAACAATCGCACCGATCTCAAGAATTTTCTTAACTTTGCCCATGTAATCTTTGCCAAGCTCTGCACGCTGGTCGTAGTACTGAACCATTTCACGAGCCTGCTCAAGGGATTCGAGCGTAGGTGCGAAGATGGTTACTTTGCCGCTGTCTTCAATGTCGATAGAAGCATCGGTTGCAGCGGTAATAGCTTTGATGTTTTTACCACCAGGGCCGATGATAACGCGAATAACATCCGGGTTAACTTCAACGGTCGCAATCTGCGGAGCGTATTTGGAGAGCTCTTCACGGGAGGAAGGAAGTTCTTTTGCCATTTCATCAAGAATGTGCAGACGAGCTTCACGAGCCTGATCAAGAGCACGTACCATTACGTCAGAAGGGATACCGGAGATTTTGATGTCCATCTGAACTGCGGTAATGCCTTCAGCGGTACCGGCAATTTTGAAGTCCATATCGCCGAGTGCATCTTCGTCACCGAGAATATCGGTAAGAACGATGTAGTCGTCGCCTTCTTTGATAAGGCCCATTGCGATACCTGCAACAGGAGCTTTAACTGGTACACCTGCGTCCATAAGGGACATGCAGCCGCCAGTCACCGCCGCCATTGAAGAAGAACCGTTGGATTCCATTGTTTCAGAAACGACACGAACCGTGAACGGGAAGTCTTCGCTTGCAGGAAGGATTGGACGCAGAGCTCTTTCTGCTAATGCACCGTGACCGATTTCGCGGCGTGATACGCGAACCATTTTAACTTCGCCAACGCAGTACGGTGCGAAGTTGTAATGGAGCATAAAGCGCTTGGTTACGTCACCCATAAGGGAGTCCATGCGCTGCTCATCTGTGGTGGAACCAAGAGTTGTAACAACCATGGACTTGGTTTCGCCGCGTGCAAAAATAGAAGAACCGTGAGCACGTGGAAGGACGCCTGTTTCAACAATAATCGGACGTACTGTTTTTACGTCGCGACCGTCGATACGCAGGCCTTCTTTGTGGATACGAGTACGTACAATAGTTTTTTCAAGAGCGCCGAGAATTTCGCCAACTTCTGAAAGCGGTGATGGATCTTCTTCATACTGTGGTTCAGCAGAAAGAGCTTCCATAACCTTAACTTTTACAGCTTTGCGAGCAACTTTGCGTTCCATTTTGTCAGCGACCTGAAGGGCTGCTTTAAGGTCTTCCATTGCGAGTTCTTCAACGCGAGCTTTCAACTCTTCGTTAGGAACTGGTGCTACAAATTCAATTTTCTCTTTACCACAAAGTTCACGGAGTTTGTCCTGAACGTCGAAGAGAGGAGTGATTTCTTTGTGACCCCAGTCAAGAGCTTCTGCGATAACAGTTTCCGGTACGAAGTTAGCTTCGCCTTCTACCATTACAACAGCGTCGCGGGATGCTGCGAATACGAGGTTAAGGTCAGCGCCTTCCTGTTCTTTAACAGTCGGGTTCAGTACGAACTCGCCACCGACGCGACAAACACGTGCACCGGCAATAGGACCATTGAAAGGAACAGAAGAGATGCTGAGAGCAGCAGAAGCACCAGTAAGAGCAAGAACGTCAGACTCATTGAGCTGGTCAGAAGAGATAACGTTTGCAAGAATCTGCACTTCGTCGCGGAACCCTTTAGGGAACATTGGACGGATAGGGCGGTCAATTACACGAGCGCAAAGGGTTTCACGTTCGGATGGACGACCCATTTCACGGCGGAAGAAAGAGCCGGGAATGCGACCTGCTGCGTACATTTTTTCTGTGTACTCAACGGTAAGCGGGAAGAAGCCAAGATCACGGTCAGTTGGCTGGGTACAAGCTGTTACGAGAACTACTGTGCCACCGCACTGAATCCAGATTGAGCCATCAGCTTGATTAGCAAGGCGACCGGTCTCAAAAGTAATTTCTTTGCCGCCAATAGTGGCGGTAAGGCGCTGTGCGCCAAATTTATTTTCCATCATAAATCCTCATCGTTTGGCGAAGGGGATTCCGGGGAGAGTGCTTTTAGCAGGCTAATTTTAGCCGTTCTAAGTGCTGCTAAGCGGGGGAAAAACCTTCTTCCCGGACCCCCCTTTCGCGATACTGCGTAGGTATCTTAATAGGTATTCAAGCTGGGAACCCCAGCTTTCTAGAAGAAATATCTTAAGTCTTCTGTAAGCCTATTGGATACAATAAATATATGAGAACAGGGGAATCCTACGGATTCCCCTGTAAAAATGCCTACTTACGAAGGCCAAGCTTCTTGATGAGATCACGGTAGCGCTGAATGTCCTTGTGAGCAAGGTACTTCAGAAGCTTACGACGCTGACCAACAAGTTTCAACAGACCAGTACGGGAATGGTAGTCGTGTTTGTGCTCTTTGAAGTGTTCAGTAAGGTATTTGATACGGGCAGTCAGAAGAGCTACCTGTACTTCTGGAGAACCGGTGTCTCCTTCTTTCTGAGCAAATTCATTAATAACTGCCTGCTTAGTTTCAGGTGTCATTACCACAGCGATATCCTCCAAGGATAAATGGGTTAATTAAGGTTACCAAAGACCGCGCAGGATGGACCATACAGGCTGGCGTTGCACGATGTTTGTTTCAACAAGAGCCAGAGGCGTTCTGTTTGAGTCCAGAAGCATTGCATTAATGCCGACAGAAAACGGCATGTTAGCAATTTTTTCTGGGTCGTACGGAATAGGATTGCCGTTTTTGACCAAAGCAACTTCCTCATCACTGAGGATAATTTTCGGCCAGGTTGGCAACGCTTGTTCCAAGGAAATAATCTTGGATTCAAGCAATTCTGGATTGTCGACCAACTCATCGGGCTCGCAAGCATTGTCCAGCGAGAACGGATGGCTGTATTCCCGGATCAGTTCAGTGAGAACTGCCCCGCACTTCAATCGAATCCCCAAGCTGTGGGCCAGGGACCGAATATACGTACCAGTGCTGCACCGCACCCGGAAACGGAGAAACGGCAACTCTACCGATAGAGTTGCTGCTTCGGAAATTTTTACGGTTTTTATCTTAACCGGTGTTTCTTTACCTTCTCGCGCCAGCTTATACAAGGATTTCCCTTTGTGTTTTGCCGCTGAGAATGCAGGAACTTCCTGCTCAGTCACTTCAAGCCAATGTGCAACTTCCGCACGCACATCTTCTTCGGTGATATGCTGCCAGTCTGCGGTATCTGTTATCTGACCTTCCGCGTCCCATGTGTCCGTTGTTTCACCAAGCTTAATGGTGCCGGAATACACTTTTTCGCCGCCGGTCATAAGATAGTTGGACAGTTTAGTGCCCTGTCCAAGTAATACGATCAGCAGTCCCTGAGCCATAGGGTCAAGGGTGCCAGCGTGACCGATTTTTTTTTGCCCGAGACGTTTTATCTTGCTGATGCATCCACCAGAGGAAGGTCCCTTAGGCTTATTGAGAAGCAGAATACCGTGCTGCTGTGGAACTTGTGCCATGTAAACTTATGCCTCGTTTAATACCAGATTCTGAGCAATAGTGGCAAGCAAGGTTTCAACAGTTTTTTTGAGCGGGAGATCAAGGTTGATTCCGGCGGCATTTTTGTGTCCGCCACCGCCAAGGCTTGCTGCCATTTTTTGTACATTCACTGCACCATGAGAACGCAAGCTCACTTTGGAGCCAGATTCTGTCTCGCGTACGGTCATTGCAACATCTACATTCTCTATCTTTCGAAGATAGTTAATGATTAATTCTACATCTGAATATATTGTACCAGTACGTTCAAATAGTGCTTTAGGAAGTGTCAGATATGCTACTTTTCCGTTAAGCGCAATTTCAATATTCGCAAAGAGCTCTGCCCAGAGGTTAATTTTGTTTAAGCTCCAGCCGCTATCCAGCCTTTCGTTGAAATCTCCCGGCTTTAAGCCGGCACTGATAATTTTTGAGGCAATGTCATGTGCACGGGCTGTTGTACTGTTGAAAGCAAAGCGTCCTGTGTCTGAACTTATTGCCAAGTATAGCCCTTCTCCAAGAAACCCTTCATAGGGAACACCTAACTCGTCCAGAACGTCTGCAACCAGTTCTCCCGTGGAGCTGGATGTTATTTCAACAAGATTGATGTCACCAAACATAGGGTTATTCAGGTGATGGTCAATGTTGACTACAGGTGCTGTGGTGTGCTCGAGGAATTCAGTCATGATCTTGCCGGAGCGTTGGGCGTCTCCACAATCCATGACAATAATGCGATCAGGTTCGCAGACTGCAAGTTCTTCTGCAGTTGTTATAACCTTGCCCGGCAGCTCTACCCACTCAAGATAGGAGGGAATACCCGATTCCAAAAAGATAATTGGCTTTTTACCTAATCCGGTAAGCAGCCATGCCATCGCAGCAATAGACCCAACAGCATCGCCGTCAGGGTTAACATGGGCTGTGAGAAGAAATATATCATCGGCGCGAATCGCCTGTGCAATTTGTGCTACTTCGTTTGGCATTGTTATTGTTCTTTTTGGTCTTAAATTTGGTGTATTGGATGGTTAAGTCCAACAGTCTGTGGTCTTGACGTAGTGAATCAGACAGGAAGTCTGCTGATGTTATTCAACGCCAAAAAACTCCATGTCGCTGAATGTCATTTCTTCATGGCATACAGCTTCCATCATGCTCAGGCATTTTGTGAGTCTGCTCTGCAAGTGCTTTTCACTGTTGCTTACGCTTACAATGCTGAGTGCTAAGGTGCCCATAGAATTCTCTGAGCCCACTTCTGCGATGGAAACATTAAATTTGTTACGAACCTTTGACTTCAGGCTATTGGCGATACGCCGTTTGCCTTTCAGGGAATCGTTGCCATGTAAGGCATATTCAACCCGCAGTACTCCGATAATCATAACAGCACCGAATATAGTTAATCATTTTTTTATCCCCGCCCTTAATCTGCAATCGTGGTCAGGAGGGTACGGGGGAAGCTTCACTTCTCGGAGAGTCGGTGAAAGCTAAAGAAAAATATAAAATCGCGGAACCGGACGGGAATCCGATTCCGCGATTTGTATTTATTACTTACAGGGTAGCGGCTTCTTCTACTTCTTCAAATGCTTCGATAGCGTCACCAATTTTGATGTCGTTAAAGCGTTCGAGTCCGATACCACACTCGTAGCCCTTCATAACCTCTTTAGCGTCGTCTTTGAAGCGCTTGAGGGAAGAGATTTTACCAGTATAGATAACCACACCATCGCGAAGCAGACGAACGCCAGCGTTACGGGTGATTTTACCGTCGTCAACGTGACAACCGGCGATAACACCGATTTTAGGTACGCTGAAGGTTTCGCGAACAACAGCCTGACCGAGGTACTGCTCCTTAACGATAGGGGCAAGAATACCAGCCATAGCTGCGCGAACTTCTTCCACGAGCTTGTAGATAATGTCGTAGAAGCGGATGTCTACGCCTTCCTGCTCAGCAACGTCTTTAACTTTCACGGTTGGGCGAACGTTAAAGCCAATGATAACTGCGTTAGATGCGGAAGCAAGGAGAATGTCGGATTCTGTAATTGAACCTGCGCCGGAGTGAATAACGTCGACTTTAACTTTCTCTGTTGCCTGCTTACGAAGAGCATCAACGATTGCTTCAACAGAACCCTGTACGTCAGCTTTAAGAACTACGTTGAGAACCTGAGCTTCTTCAGCATCAGCACGGCTTGCGAGGAAGGTTTCGAGAGTAACTTTAGACTCACGGGCAAGAGCGCGTTCGCGTTCTTTGATAGCGCGTTGATCCGCGATGCGGCGTGCTACTTTTTCGTCGTCGAGAGCTACAAACTCTTCACCAGCTTCTGGTACACCGTCAAAGCCCTGTACTTCTACAGGAGTGGAAGGAGCAGCTTCGCTTACTTTCATACCTTGATCGTTAAACATTGCTCGTACACGGCCGGAGAAGGTGCCACATACAAAGATGTCGCCCTGTTTCAGGGTGCCTTCCTGCACAAGTACTGTAGCAACTGGACCGCGGCCTTTGTCGAGCTTAGCTTCAACAATGTGACCACGAGCTGGTTTGTTCGGGTTAGCTTTCAGCTCAAGAACTTCAGCCTGCAGAGCAAGAATTTCAAGAAGACCTTCAAGACCCATACCAGTTTTAGCTGATACGTTAGTAAAGATAGTGTCGCCGCCCCAGTCTTCTGCTACGAGTCCGATGTCGGAGAGTTCGCGCATTACACGTTCTGGGTTAGCACCTTCTTTATCCATTTTGTTGACAGCTACGATGATAGGTACTTCAGCAGCTTTGGCGTGCGATACAGCCTCACGGGTCTGTTCCATTACGCCGTCGTCGGCAGCAACAACAAGGATAACAATATCAGTTACCTTAGCACCACGAGCACGCATAGCTGTAAATGCTTCGTGGCCCGGGGTATCGAGGAAGCAGAGGTCACCGTTAGGGGTAACAACGTGGTACGCACCAATGTGCTGGGTAATACCACCCGCTTCGCGGTCGGTAATGCTGGATTTGCGGATAGCATCAAGCAAAGAAGTTTTACCGTGGTCAACGTGACCCATGATGGTAACAACCGGAGGTCTGATTTTCAGATCCTCTGATTTGTCCTCTTCACGCGGAGTGAGGTAATCTTCTTCGGAGAAACCTACTTTTTCGATTTCGTACTGGAACTCGCCAGCAACAACAATCGCAGTATCAAAGTCAAGAGACTGGTTAATGGTAGCCATTACACCAAGCTGCATGAGCACTTTAATGATCTCGGAACCCTTAATACCCATCTGGTGAGCAAGGTCGGATACACGAATGTGATCATCAACTTTAATCTTACGTTTTGCTGCCTTGAGAGGCTGAGTAGACGTTGTCTGTTCCTGCTTTTTGCGCTTGCGCTTGCTGCGCTGCCACTCATCAGAACCAAAACCATCTTTACCACCACGTTTTTTCTTATCGAAAGTATCGCGTTGGTTGAAATCTACAGTACGTTTACCTTTACCGCGTTTTTTATTGCGTGCACCAGCTTTGTCCGGAGACGGAGCATCAGTAAAGTTTGGTGCAGGACGACCGCCGCCACCTGCAGGACGAGGCGCGCCGCCACCCGCAGGACGAGGAGCACCGCCACCAGGGCGGCCTTGACCACCAGGACGGCCTGGGCCACCAGGACGAGGAGCACCGCCACCAGGACGGCCTTGACCACCGGGACGGCCTTGACCACCGTCTGGACGTCCGCCGCCGTTAGGACGACCACCGCGATCATCGCGGCGTTGCTGCGGACGAGCAGCACGCTGCTCACGCTCTCTGGCTTCTGCTGCAGCAACAGCAGGGTCAGGACGGGAAATTATACGAACCTGAGGAGCAGCAGGTGCTTCCTCACGTTTTTTAGCAGGCTTTTTCTTTTTCTTAGTACCGTCAGCATCAGCAGTAGTTTCAGCTTTTTCTTTAACAGCCTTTGCAGGAGCAGCTTTTTTAGGAGCAGCTTCAGCTTTTTCAGCTTTAGCTTTAGGAGTCGCTTCAGCTTTTTCTACTTTTTCGGCTTTAGCTTTAGGAGCAGTTTCAATTTTTTCTTCAGGAGCCGGCTTCTGCCCTTTTTTAGGAGCATCAGCTTTAGCGGACTGCTGGGGGGTGTCAGCTGTCTTTTCTTTGGCTTCTGTTTTAGCAAGCTCTTCTGGTTTCACTACACGTACCTTTGGTGCCTCTTCTTTAGCAGGCTTGGCACTTTTAGCAGCAGGTTCAGGCTTTGTTTCCTTTTTAGGGGTAACAGCTTTAGCTTTAGGAGCTTCTTTTTTAGCGGGAACTTCTTTCACTTCTTCCTGTACCTTTTCTGCTTCGGCTACCTGTTCTTTTTCTGCAGGTGCTGCGTCCGCTGGCTTAGCAGCTTTCTTACGGCGGCGAACAATAACGCCAGAGGAAGTTTCCTTGCGCATTACTTCTTTTTTAGCCGGACCGTTTTTTATGTGGTCGCGAACCTGCTCTATCATTTCTGTCGGTATAGAGGTTTCACCGCTTTTTGCGGAGACCCCAAGTTCGCGCAGAGCTGAAAGAATGTCCTTGGTAGGAACGTTCAACTCTGTTTTTAATTCTTTAACTTTAATCTTCTTATCACTCATGTAGCAAAAACCCCCTTTACTTCCGCCAGCCTCTGAACTTTGCAAAGCGTTTTTCGCACTCTGGGCTGTTGCAGATGTAGTAACCTCTACCCGGCATTACCTGCTCCTTATCGAAGACAGGTATTGTATCACCGGATTCTGTCTGTGTGCAAACATATCGTTTGAGTTCACTCTTAGGCAAACTGGCACGGCATATCACACATCTGCGGACGGGTGTATGGTGTTTCCGGATGGCTTTGTGCATCCGGTATTATTCCGTTTCCTTTTTATCGGTTACGGTTTCCTCAGTTTCGCCTGCTTCTTCAACTTCTACAGCTGGTGCTTCTTCGGCTGCTACAGGAGCTTCGGCAGCGTCATCAGCATCAGCAGTTTCTTCAGCTTCCTCAGTCAGAGTTCCCTCAATTGCGGAGGAAAGGAAGTTGATTGCAGTGCGAAGGTCGGTAATTTTAGACTCAGTAAGTCCCTCAACCGTAAGAAGCTCTTCGTCTGAAGCGTCTTGGAGCTTTTCAATGGTCTGGAATCCAGCGTCAACAAATGCCTGAAGTGGAACTTCTGCCACACTTGCAAGCTGGTCGAGACCTTTTCCGATTGCGTGACCTTCGTTGTAGCGAGTTTCAGTAAATATATCGATTTTCCAGCCGAGAAGCTTAGAAGCAAGCTTAACGTTCTGACCTTTACGGCCGATGGCGTTGGTCAGCTGGTTATCCGGCACGATTACTTCCAGCATGTTTTCTTCTTCATCCACAACGATGCGGGTGATAACAGCAGGAGATAACGCGTTACGTGCGTAAGTGGCGATCTCAGGGCTCCAAACAACAATGTCGATACGTTCGCCGCGCAATTCCTGAACAATGTTCTGGATACGGGAACCACGGATACCAACACATGCACCTACTGGATCAACATCACGGTCGCGAGTCATAACGGCTGCTTTTGCGCGGCTGCCTGGATCACGGGCAATGTTCATGATTACAACGGTACCGTCGTCAACTTCCGGAACTTCACGCTTAAAGAGCATTGCCATGTAGTCCGGGTGGGAGCGGGAAACAATAACCTGAGGACCGCGTCCTTCTTTGCGAACATCGATAACCAGTGCTTGAACACGGTCACCGCGTTTGTAATGTTCACGTGGGATTTGTTCGTCTTTAGGCAGCAGAGCTTCGGTGCGACCCAGATTGATAATCCAACCTGCTTTGTCACGGCGCTGTACAATACCGCTTAAGATCTCACCTTGTCTGTCTTTGAATTCTTCATAGATGATTTCCTGCTCAGCATCGCGCATGCGCTGGATAATAACCTGCTTGGCAGACTGTGCAGCAATACGACCAAGGTCTTCAACCTTAAGGCGGAAGCCGATTTCGTCGTCAAGCTGTACGGAAGGGTCGTGTTCCCGAGCTTCTTCAATGGAAATTTGGGTAACGTCGTTTTCGATGTCTTCATCGCGGGTAACGACTTTAAACTGGAATACCTCAATTTCACCAGTTTCTTCGTTAAAGCTTACCTCCACATCAAGGTCTTCGCCAAATTTACGAATAACTGAGGTGCGGACTGCTTCTTCTAAAGTATCAACCAGCATTCCACGGTCAAGGCCGCGATCTTTACTGATCTGGTCTATGGCTTTTTTAATATCCATGCTCATTTGAATTCCTTCGACTCGCTCTTGCGCTAAGTCTGCCTACTTCTTTTTCTTGCCTTTGCTGGTATCAGGAAAAATGTGTACCAAGTGTGCTTTTTTCAGATCATCCCAATCAAAAGTCAGGTCGCCCTCATCATTAGGAAGAGTGAGGACAATAGTGTTGTTTGTTACGGACTTGACTTCGCCTTGGAATTTGCGGCGTCCCGGGAAATTATCATGAGGGTCGCGCAATACTACTGAAACAGGTTTACCAATATACTTGGAAACTTGTTCTGCTGTGAAAAACGGGCGTTCAAGGCCGGGTGATGAAACTTCCAGTGTGTATGCATCAGAGAGAACGTCTTCAACTTCGAGCGTCAAGCCAATGTGTCTGGAGAGCTTGGCGCACTGATCGATGGTGACACCGTCAGGGCCTTCTACATAAATTCTTACCACCATACGCTGGCCGGAGCCGAGTTCAAAACCCCACAGGGTGAGTTCAGCATCATCGATGAGTGGTGTAATGATATCTTTGATCTGTTGGTACAGTCCGTTTCCGGTCATTTTTGCTTCCTTATTTCCTGTCGCTCAAATAAAAAAAAGGAGGCCCCTGAGAAAAGGCCACCCCGTAAACGACGGCCTCACGGCCACAGGATGTTTTCAGCAAACAGTGCATAAGGCGAACCTTTGTGCTCTGCCTTGGCGCGCAACAATAGCACGACAGCAAGCGCTGAACTGGTCATAACTATGCCCTTACGTGTTTAAAGTCAAGGGCTGGGACGGAAAGTTTTTGATTCGCTGTCAAGCTGTTTTTTTATAAATGTAAGCGGTTTCTGGTGGTTATTAAGATGTGTCGGGTGGGAGAAAATAAAAGCGACACATCTATAATGTTGTAGAAGGGGAGATTAAACTCGTGGTGGAACAGAATCTGGCTGGTTCTTAGGACACAGAGATGAGTCGTGGATAAGGTCTGCCAATGAGAATTGATTAAGTTTGTGATACATAGCTTTTGAAGCTTCTTCCCACATGGTGCGGGTGAGACAGACATGAATGCGCGGGCAGCAAGAATGGTTTTCGTCGCAGCCGTAACATGGTTCAGTTTTCTCAAGCGCCTGTATCAATTCTCCCAACCGTATTCTGGAAGGATTGCGCGCAAGGTGGTAGCCACCTTTAGCCCCTAACTTGCTGGTAAGGTAGCCTTCTTTTTTAAGATCACGCATAAGTTTTTCTAAATACTTAATGGATATTTCTTGCCGCATGGCTACGTCTTTAATGGAGACAGGACCATCTTCCTCGTTCATTGCTATGTCGAGGAGCATACGCGTTGCGTAACGGCTACGTGTGGTGAATTTCATAATTCAGATAAAGCGTAAAAGTTATTCGCCGAGAGTTTGCCGGATTATGGTGAGCATCCTATCGGGATCAAATGGCTTGGTTACAGTCGCCACAGCATTGGGAATGGCCTGATGAATATCTTTGGGGCCACCCACAAAGATAAAAGGAGTTTCCCTGTTATAACTACTGGAAGCCAATTCCTTGTAAACTACTGCTCCGGAATCATTGTGCATTTCCATGTTCAAGGTAATCAGATCAAATGGAGTTCCTGCTGCAATATCAAGGGCTGTGTTTCCGTTTTGAGCACCCACAGCATCGTAATCACCAGACTGCAGAAAATTGATCATGTACTCGAGGACATTCGGATCATCCTCAATAACAAGGATACGTTTTCTCATACCGTACTCTTCGGGATAAACGTTGCGGGGCACCTGCCGGGCGCCAAGATGAAAACCGGAGCGGAAAGCGGTAGCCTTCCGCTCCGGTGACCATAACAAATGTAATGCTCTTTATGGACTATTCTTCTGGAAGCTTAAGGTGATCCGGAACAATAACCATTTTAATGAGCAAAGGTTTGAGGAAGGACCAGCGGATGCCGATTTCGTATTCCTCTTCAAGATCGCGGATGGCATCCCAGCAGTTATGGCAAGGTGCTATAACGAGCTTACAGCCAGTTGCGAGAATCTGGTCGCGTTTGGTCTGGAGCGCTTTGTTACGTTCTTTACGGTATTTACCGATACCGTTAAAGCCGCCACCACCGCCACAGCAGTAGTTGTGCTCACGTTTAGGACCCATTTCGCGGAAGTCTTCAGCTATGTAGCTCATGATTTCACGGGTAGCTTTTGCTAAGCCGTGGTTACGCACGTAGTTACATGAATCCTGAAGGGTAACAGGTTCTTTAATCTTTTTCTCTGGATCGATTTTGAGTTTGCCGGTGCGCAGGGCTTCTGCAACCCATTCTACGTAGTGAATGTATGGTGCAGGTGGCAAACCGTCTTCACGACCAGCCCAGTAAGGGCCTTCGATTACTGTTGCGCGGTGTGCGTGGCCACATTCTGTGCCGATAACACGCTTCGGACGAAGTCGTTCGATAGCTTTGTATACGGATTCAACCTGCATTTTACATGCTGCCCAGTCTCCGGCAAACATGGCAAGGGAGGTCTGTTCCCAGCCCACGCTTGGTACTGTCCAGTTTTCTCCTGCAAGGTGGAACAGAATTGCTGCTTCTGCGAGGTCTTCAGGGTAGTGTTTAGGCTCACGAGCGTTCAGAGTGTACATAATATCTGCGTCTTCCTTATCAATAGGAATCTCCAGACCCGGCCACTCTTCTTCATACTCCTCAGCCATCCATTCACAAGTGTCGATCCAATCTTCGGTGGTAACGTCCATCTGTGCATTGTATACACGGTGCATACCGGAGCCGATTTTCATTTCCCAAGGAACAAAACCTTGAGAGTTGAGAACGCCGCGAAGGTAGCTGAACATTACGCCCATGTCGATGCCATGCGGGCAGTACATGCCGCAACGGTTACAACAGGTGCACTGTGACCATGCAACGTCCACGCAATGACGCATGAATTCGTTGGTCACTTTGCCTTTTTTCTTAACCAGTTCACCAAGAGTAGACTGGATTTTATACGCAGGAACCTGTTTAGGATCGCGATCATTTACGCGGTACAGGAAACAGGAATCTGCACACATGCCACAGTGGGCACATATTTCAAGCCACGTATGGATACGGGACTGACAAGTTTTTTCGAGTAAAGCTCCAAGGGCGTCGGAATCAACGTCGAGCTCTTTCATTTCTTCGTAGTACTGAGCGCCACCTTTGTCGCCAAGCAGAGCTTTCAGCTCTTCTTCGCTGCCAATAGGTGTGGTGTTACAAAAAGTACCTTGAGGCATTGTTTTCTCCTAGCGGCTTACTGTTACCACGGGAATGCGGTTTCGCGTTTAGCGCCACCGCGCTTAATGTTGTAATCCATGCCGAGCTGACCACGGGACATGAAGAACAGTACGATGTGGGACAGCTTAGTGAATGGTGCCAGAAGCAGCACAGCTTCGCCGGTAAGAATATGACAGGTAAGCCAGAAATCGTAATTACCGAGATGTAGACGGGCGATAAAGCCGGTCACAAAAGGTGCTACAGAAATACCGAGAATGAACCAGTCGTAGGCCGTTGTAAGAATACGTACTTCAGGAAGTGCAATACGACGGATGGCAAGCATGAAGCCGCCGATAATTGCGAGAACTGTAAGTGCATCTGCAACGCTGGACGGTATCGTCGGAAGGCTGAAGCCGAATGCCATTTTAAGAAGCTCCTGATGTCCGATCAGGAAAAGCGGAAGCAAAATAGCGCCGATATGGAACAGGAAGAAGCCTGTTGCCATAAATGGCTGCTGACGCCAACCGTAAGTGCCGCCCGGGATGAGCCAGCAACGGATGGAGTGAATTGCACCGCGAAGGCCAAGAGACATGTGCGGCTTATATGCTACACGATCAAGCTGCCAGTTAAGACCGCGTACGTACATTACGGCACGAACTGTAAGACCGCCAAAGAATACCAGCAGTGATACCCACAGCATCGGTCCGGTAAGAAATGCTATCATTGTTATCTCCTTGTCCTGAGGGAGGTTACCCTCCCCTCATGACTAGTACTTTCTCATTTTTTCTTCTCTGCCGGTCAGGAACATCCAGTAACCGACAAAGCTGACCAGAGCCACACCCATCAGCACGTATGTGATGGTCTTGGTGTGGAGCATAAAGTCGTGGAGAGTATAGATAATGTTTTCCATAGTATTAACCTCCGGACTAATGAGCGTCTTTGTACTCCGGATGCTCGAACAGAACAGGCATCCGGGTAGTGATGAAGCGGTACGCTGTGATAATAAGTGTCACAACGAAAATAGAAATGCCGATTTCCATGAGGCTCGGGAAGTAACGTTCAGAAGCAGGAAGCTGCCAGTTGAACGCAATCATGCTCACGTTGAAACGGTTTACAACAATGCCGAGTACGCCGAAAATGGACGCGATACGTACAATCTTCAGGTTCTTTTCACGTACGCCGATTGCGTAGAGGAAAGAAGGAAGCAGTACAAAACCGAACATTTCAATAAGGAAGATAACACCATAGCCGGTAGCAAGGTATTTCCAGTCGTTGTCCATTGTGATGTCGAACAACTTAATGAAGAAGTAACCGGCAAGAATGAAGGAGGCAGCTTTTGCAAAGCCGAAAGCCACACCGTGTGCTTCTTTAAGGTGTGTGTCGTCCATCATATGGTGCAGACCTTTATGAGCGAGAGTTCCTTCAAAGATTACCATGGATGTTCCAGCTACCATGGAGGAGATGAAGAAGAATACCGGCATAAAGCTGGAGTACCAAAGCGGATGCAGCTTGCCCGGTGCGATGAGGAACAACGCGCCAAGTGAGCTCTGGTGCATGGTGGAAAGAACAACACCCATAATGGTGAGAGGCAATGTAAGCTTAATTACAAGATTGCGAAGCTTGCGCATGCCGAGCCATTCGAGTGCTGCAGGAGACCACTCAATGAAAAGAACTGATACGTAAAGGGATACACACAGACCTACTTCAAAAAGAAGGGAGGTTGTGCCCTGAGAGTATACCAGTGGGTACGGGAGTCTCCAAGGGTGACCCAAGTCGTACAGAAGAGCTACAACTACGAAGAAGTAGCCAAGAAAAGCAGTAGTGATGGCAGGACGCACTGCAGAATGGTAGTGCTTCATGCCGAAGAGGTAGCAGGATGCAGAGGTTACGTAACCACCGGCAGCCAGTGCTACACCACACATAAGGTCGAAACCGATCCAGAGACCCCAAGGGTTGTTATCATCGAGGTTGGTTACGGCGCCGATACCTTTATAAAAACGCAGGAAAGTAAGAACCAGACCGCCGGCAAGAATGATAGCGGTAAGGATATTTCCAGCATGCCAGAATTTTTTTTGATCGTTACTCATTATGCATCTCCCTCAGGCTTGGAGCTTTCTTCTACTTCTTCGCTCTCAGGGTTCTGGAGTGCAGCAAGCTTTTCTTCAAACTCTTTTTCAGCGTTGGCGACAGCTTTTTTAGTTTCACGAGCAATGGAAGCTTCTTTGTCTTTAGCAGCTTTTTCCATTGCAGCTTTAAGCTTGTCTTCCGCAGCGGATTGAGTTTCAGAAACAGCCTGAGCTACAGCGGCTTTCTGGTCTTCAGCAGCGATTTTTTCTTTACGCTTGCTGATTGCGTATGCGCCGGTGAGCAATACAGGCCAAATACCTACTACCATTGGAACAGCGCCAAGAGCTCCAGCGGTAAGTTCCGGAGCGGCCTTTTTACCAACTACAGGCTGGCCAAGTTCGGTATGTTTTACCGGAGCAAGGTAGAGCCAGTTGGTTCCGCCAGCTTCTTTTTCGCCGTAAATTTTCTTTACGTAACGATCAGGATGCTTGCGGATGCGTTCACGTGCAATTTCAATCAGGTCAGAACGTTTACCAAAGGTGAGTGCTTCTTTAGGACATGCCTGAACACAGCCCGGGAGCTTGCCCTCTTTGATGAGCGGGTGACACATAGTACATTTCTGAACGAGTGGATCTAAAGGATCTTCGTATTCGAAAGTAGGAACGGAGAATGGACATGCGATCATGCAGTAGCGGCAACCAACACAAACGTCGCCGTTGTATGTAACGGAGCCGTCAGGGTTTTTGGTAAACGCTTTAACAAAACATGCGGATGCACATGCTGGTTCCATACAGTGGTTACACTGCTGTTTACGGAAGATAGGGTGATCCAGACCGGCAACATTGTATTTGTTAACTACAGTGTGCGCGGTGGCGTTGGTTCTGCGTTTAGTATCCAAAACAGAGAGATCGTCAAACTTTTTCTCTGGTTTCGGGAAGTTGTTTACAGTGTTACATCCTTCTTCACATTTACGACAACCAATACAACGGCTGCTGTCGTGAAGTACGCCCATGGCGTCAGGATATCCGTCAAATGCAGCGTGGCTGGCAGCCTTTGCCTTAGTAGTTCCCAAGGTGGAAGCAATACCGGCGCCGCCAAGCAGGCTTAGGAATTTTCTGCGATGCATAATTGCTCCTTGATTCCTAGTTAGCGCGTGCGGCGTGGCAGCCTGCGCACTCAGTGTTCTGTGGCTTCTGAATTTTCATTTCGGTGTGGCAGGTCATGCATTGCTGATGGTATGCAGCTTTAAGACCTGGACGGTCACCTTTTTTGAAAGCTTCGCTATGACAGCTCTGACATTTTGGTGGCTTAATGCTGATAGGGCTCTGATGGTGACAGGCCTGACAGACTTTGCCTTTTTCAGCGTGGAAGCTACCAGCAAGCTTGCTGTCCGCAGTTGCGTTGAGCAGAGTTTCAACGATTTTGCGGTGCGGCATTTTGGATGCTTCGTATGTGTCTGCTAAAGCGTCAATTTTTACGAATTCAGGAATATCTTCAGCGGTGTAAGTAACAGCACCTGCTTCGCGAGCAGCAATAACGGATGCAGCAACTGCACTACGTTCTTTTTTGCTCATCTTAGCTGCTTGTTCAGCGGTAACGCCGTTAGCGTTGTGACAAGTGGCGCAAGACTGTTCGTTGAAGTTCTGAACAGGAACCATTGTATGACAGCCTTCACAGGAAGGATTCTGTGCAATACGCATTGCGTGGCAACCGACACAGCTTGCAGAAGACTTAGCGTCGTGCATGTCGCTGTAGAGTGGTTTGAATCCGTCTTTGTCATTGCCGATGCCGTTGATGTGGCAAGTGCTGCAATCTTTTACGTTGGCTTCATGGAACTTGTGGTCAAATGCCACAGGTGCGATATTTTTTTCAGCAGCAGTGTTCGGAACGATGAGAAGAGTATCCGGCTGACCGCGGTCGAGACGTTCAGGAGTTACTTTCTTCATTTCTTTTTGAGCAGTAGCGCTGTGACATCCAGCACAGGTCACAGGACCTGCAAATGCGGTGTCTTTCTTTGCTTCGTTCTTGTGGCAGCTGATACAGCTGCTGTGTGCTGCGGATTTAGGGCTTTTGTATTTTACAAAGCCGTCACCGTAGCCGTTATCGCTGTCTTCGGTGCCTGCTACGTAACTAGCGGTACCGGCAACAACATCAACATTCATGTGACAAGCGCCACAGTTTTTGTCCTGTTGTGAAACAGCAAGTTTTTTGGAAGAAATATGGCGGAAGTGCAGGGATTTATCCATTTCGATAGGCTGGCGTTCTGCAACCATATCTGGCTTAGGATTGTGACATGAACGACATTCGCTTTCCAGAGGACCAGTGTCCTTACCGGCTTTAGCCATGTCAGCATGACAACCTACACAGTTTTGGTGATATAAATTCTGCAACTGTTTAGCAGACATATCATCAGTTCTTTTAAAAGTAAGATTCATGCTGCCGTTGCTGTCGCTGTCGTGACAGGTAGCACAGTCTTTATCCATTTTTTTCAGCGCATCAGTATGCAAATCATGTCGATACGTAACGGCTGGCAATTCCATATCACCCAGCTTGCCGATAACATCAATTTTTATGATATCAGCATGTTGCTCGGCAGGAGCAGCTGTTACACTAGAGCTGCGCGCTTCGATACCGACGACCGATACAAGCGCTACAACCATCAGCATGCCCGCCCAGCGAAGCAGTGATTTTCCCTTCATCATAGTGGCAGTCCTTTCGATGAAATATTAACTTGTCCTCAGACACCCCTTAGCCATCAGTCTCCTGAAAAGTTCCCCAACTTCAAGAGAAAAGCAGAACCGCGCAGAACTGGCCATGCGGCCTAAGGGCACTGTGGCAGTCTGGATATGTATGCGGTTGCACAGGCAACGTAAAAAATACGAGGCCTGATAACTCAGTAAACCGGAGGCTAGAAAGCCTACCGATCTGGTATGAGTTATTATCATACCGACGGGGTAGGGTATTTATAGGATTTCGTCAAGAGAAAGGGAGTGGGCGAGGTATGGTTTTTTGTGTGTAACAGTCTGAAAAGATAATAAAAAAATATTTTGTGCGAAAATATACAAAAAAAGTAGGATTTATTGTCCAACGGAGCAGTCGACAATAGTTTCAATTTTTTTCCAAGGTAGTGTCTTGAAAAGAAACTGTGTAAAATATAACTTCACGGTGTTTTTTGCACACGAAAAGAGACTATGTGTATGAGTTGTCTTTGGATGAAAAAAAAGGGTTGAATGGTATGAGCCTGTTTGTAAATTTGCCGCTTAGTTATGCTGCTAATGAACCGCGATATATTGATATGCTGATTGCACAAGGAGTGTCTCCAGAACTGGGCATGGATACCTATGCGGTTCAATATCTTGACATGGACTGGCATGTGAAAACCGCATTACGCTTCGCAGAAGCCGGGCTTTCCTGTGGGATTCATCTTCCTTTTTTTGACTTGGCACCGGGGAGTTTAAACGACCATATTCTCGACGCAACCCGTGCAACGCTGCTAAAGGCGCTCGAATTTTCACAAGCTTACGAACCAACTCATTTTGTTGGGCATCCTAAATATGAAGCGGGGCAGCACGCTCCTTATTACGAAGAGTGGCTTTCTCGTTCTTTCGAAACATGGTCTCTATTGCTTCGTGAAAGTCAATCGAACTCTCCATTTTTTCTTGAAAACACTTTTGAACTGGTACCGAAGCCTCTTGTCGATCTTGTGCAAATGTTGCCTGCCAGTCGTGTCTCCCACTGTTTTGACGTGGGGCACTGGTATTCCTTTGCTAAAGGGGCGCAGCGTAATAACCTATACGAATGGCTTGATGCTTTTTCGTCGCGCCTCGGCCACCTTCATTTGCACGACAACGATGGCTCAGCAGATCAACATCTTGCCCTCGGCGAAGGCTCTATCCCGCTTCTCGATTTGTTTGATTACATTGCGGAAAATGAACTCACGCCAAGCGCAACCCTCGAGCCGCACGCGGAAGATGCGTTTCCAAAGTCTATGGAGTTTCTTGAAGCTCACAGCACCTCTGTCTGTTTTTTAATTGAGGAATAATAGATCGTTCGGTAGTCGGACCTAGTTGTTTATTTATTCCCCCAACCCATCTTCCCAACACTGTTATTATGCGGTGGATATTCGTTAGTAGATATTTCACGTGGCGTCTCTCACTCTTTGAATAAATAAAGGCTGTCCTTCGTATGAAGGACAGCCTTTATTTTATGAATAATAGTAGAGTATAATCAGCAATACTGTGTCAGAGCGGGCTGGCTCGCTAGCAAAAGCTTTAGAAGAGTCCAGAAGCTTCCTTTTTTAAAGCGGCAGTGGGCCCCGACGAATAAGAGAGTACAGCTAGCTGCAATATCCAGTATCCTCTAGCCGCTGAAAGGTCATAACAGATTCCCTACACTGGATGCTCTGTTGCGGCTGTGGTGTCTGTCGCATGTGAACTTTTGGCCGAAACAAGCTGCGCTATGTCTTCAAACACGAGGTAGAAGCACGGTACGAGCACAAGTGTAATAAGCGTGGCAAACAAGATGCCGAACCCGAGAGAAATTGCCATCGGGATAAGGAATCGTGCTTGCCTTGACGTTTCCAGAATCATTGGTGCCAACCCACCGCATGTTGTGATGGTAGTCAGCAAAATTGGTCTGAATCGTTTGACCGCACCTGAGATGACAGCTTCTTGTGGCGTGTATCCTTCGCGTCGCAGTCGGTTTGTGAAGTCAACCAGCACGAGTGAATCGTTTACGACAACGCCGGACAGAGCAACGAGGCCGAACATACTCATAAGGCTGAGAGAGTAGCCCATGACCATGTGGCCGATGATCGCACCGACCATGCCGAATGGTATAGATAGCAGTACGATAAGTGGTTGTGTGTAGCTTTTGAACGGAATGGCAAGCAATGCATAAATGGCAAGCAGCGTGAGAAGCAGCCCTTTCACAAGACTTTGGATGCTGTCCCGCATATCTGCCTGTTTTCCTTCAAGAGAATAGTTTAGCCCCGGGTATTTTTGAAGAAGTTCAGGTAATATATCGCTTTTGACAGAGGCAATAACTTGTTCTGAACGATTGCGCGGGGTAACGTTTCCTGCGACACTCCGGATACGTTTGCCGTTTTCTCGTGTGATGGAGGTATCGGCGAATGCTCTTGTTATACGTGCTGCATCGCGCAGCAGCATCTCACCACCGTCTGGAAGCGTGAGTATCAGGTCATCGAATGTTGCAACGGATGCGCGTTCTGCTTTTGGCAAACGTACTCGTACTGTTACTTCATCCTGTCCTACTTGTTGTTTGAGAGCTTCAGCACCGTAGAAGGCGTTACGCAACTGGTTTGCAACTTCACGGGAATTAAGTCCGGCCGCTTCACCTGCAGGGAGCAGTTTGATGTCGAACTGGCGTTTTCCGCGTGCATTGCCGTCATCTATATCGCTCACGCCATTGAGCAGCGACATAGCTTCGGCCAGTTCTGTTGCTGCCTTTTCAAGCATGGCGATGTTACGATGCGAGAGCTGAATAGTGACGCCCTTACCGGATCCCGGTCCACCTCTGTCAGCAAGAAAATCTACGGTTTCTGCACCGTCAACTGTACCGACAGCTTTGCGCCACAGAGCCGTAACTTTTGATGTGGATATAGGACGTGAGTCTGGCGGTGTAAGGTAAATACGTGCCGTGAGTATGTTGTTTGCGATATCGGTGAATACGCCAGTGCTGAGTTTTTCACCGCCGTTGTTGCTGATGACATTATTTGCGGATGTAAAGAGTTGCTTTTCAACTTCCTTTATGCGTTCAACAGGTGTTCCGTATGGCATTGTGATTGAACTGTAGGCATAGTCAGACTCAACAGTCGGGAAAAGAACCATGCCCAGTCGGCCGGATAAAGCAAATCCTACAGTAATAAACAGGATTGCCAGTGCGCTTCCGAGAACTGCATAACGGTATGTAATAAGCCTGCTGATGAACGCACCGAACTGATTGGCAATGAATTTTTCAAAACGGTTACTGAAGCGTTGCTGGAATCGTATGAGCCAACCAAGCCCTGGAATTCGTGATTTTTCACTGCCGTGTGCAAGGTGGGCGGGCAGAATGAATATGCTTTCAACGAGTGAAATTAAAAATACAAATCCTACTACCACGGGGATGTATTTAAAAATTTTTCCCATTATGCCAGGTACAAAGTATAATGGAAGGAACGTGATAATGTTTGTGAGAACACTGAACGTTACCGGCATAATCACTTCTTTTGCGCCATCAATAGCAGCCTGTAGCCTGCTTTTTCCCAAATTTCTGTGGTAGTAGACGTTTTCGCCTACAACGATAGCATCGTCCACAACAATACCGAGAGTGATAATAAAAGCGAACATGGTAATCATGTTGATACTGAAGTCGGTAAACGGCAGGAATACAAATGCTCCGAAAAATGATATCGGAATACCGAGACTTACCCAGAAGGCAAGACGGATTTCAAGGAACAGCGCCAAAAATATGAATACCAGCGCAAGACCGATATACGCATTGCTGAGAAGCAGCTCTGCGCGGTCTTGGAATATTATGTAGCGGTTGTGGTGCGAGCCGACTTTCATACCCGGAGGCAGATTTGTCTTGAATTCTTCGACCACATCAAGCGCAGCCGTTGCAACACTCATCGGGGTTTGTGAGCCGATCCGGTAGACGTCAACAGAGACAGCGCGGTTACCGTCAAAACTGCTCCATTCATCTGTGTCTTCAAATCCGTCCCAAATTTTTGCAATGTCTCCAAGATAGATGGAGGCTCCGTATTTGTCCGTAAGAATTGGGATACGTTTAAAGTCTTTTGCTACAAGCTTACGGTCTGATACTCGTACAAGGATTTCGCCTTGTGTAGTTTTAAGACTACCACCACCAAGTTCAACAGATGCCTTTTTGATCTGGCTGGCAACGTCGGTGAGGGTGAGATTGTATTTGCGAAGGGTGTTGCGTGAGATTTCAACATGAGTTTCCAAATCTCGCACACCGGAGACATCAGCCTGTGTAATCTCAGGGCTTCTTAGTAGGGCATCTTCCAACTGGTTTGCGTAATCACGTAATACCAGCTCAGAAACATTCCCACTGATAACAAGGGTGAGTACACTGCGTTTTCTGGCATCGATGGTGATGCGCGGGTCTTCTGCCTCGTCAGGGAACGTAGTTATTCTGTCGACTTCTGTTTTTATATCCTGCCATACGCGGTCAACATCAGCTCCGTCGAGTAGTTCCGCCCGAATTGTTGCACTGTTTTCGTTGGCAGTAGAGGTGATGTCTTCGATGCCCTCAATGCCTTCAATCGCTTCCTCAACAGCTTGCACAATAGAGCGTTCAATTTCTTCAGGGCTGGCTCCCGGATAAGCAATGGTTATGGATACAGCATCCATTTCGATTTCCGGAAAAACTTCCTGTGTGGTGTTGGAACCGAGAACAAGGCCACCGATGAGAAGGATGAGCATAAGTAAGTTGGCTGCAACAGAGTTGCCTGCCATCCATGCCACAGGGCCGCGTGACTTTTCCGGTTCCGGCGATATTGGCTTGCGGTGCTGCGAAGCAAGAGGAGACATTTGCATAGGTTACTCCGCAGTTGCGACTTTGTTGCCGTTTCGGGCACTATTGTCAGAGTTATTAATTGTCTTTTTTTGACTTTCCTCTTTCGGTTGTTCCGCAACCGTCGGGGCACTGCCTGAGTCGAGAGCAAGAGCCATACCTGAGTATGCATTGTTTAGATTAGAAGCCACAATTGCATCAGATTCAGTAATGCCGTCTGTAGCGTAAACAGCCTCAGGAGTTTTCCAGACAATCTTGAGTTTTCGGATGGTTAGTTTCCCATCCGTATATACCCATATTTCGTTTTCATTATGTACAAGGTCTCTGGGGATTTTATAGGCAGATTGTATTGTGTTGCCTTCAATTATGACGTCAACATAATCGCCGAGCATGAGCGGCATTGAAAAATTTTGAGATCTTAGGCCGCGCGGATCGATAATGGAGACGATAACACGCGCAAGGCGGGTAGATTCTGTAAGTGTCCCCGTAAGGCGCAACACTTTGCCGGCCCATTGGGAAGTACCACCCTGGCGGACAACTTTTGCGGTAATTGAGTTACGGGACAAGCCGAGATTTTCAAGGCGATCCACAGGGACTGCGGTTTCAACCCAATATTCGTCGATGCCTACCAGAGTGGCGACAGTAGAGGAAGTGGTGACACGGGAGCCAAGGTTCGCACCGGTTTCCTGTATCATAACATCAAATGGAGCGCGTAGCGTGCAGCGAGAGACATTAAGTTCTGCCAGCTCGACGTCAGCTTTAGCTTTTTCAAGTTCAGCCTTCGCTGTTATCAGTTGCGGCTTACGTAGTGCCAGTGCTGTGCTGTATTTGGCGGCACTTTTACTTTCATCTAAAAGGCGTATGCCTTCTTTGGCCACGCGTTGTTGTCCTTCTTCCATCATTAAGTCTGCTTTGGCAGTTTCAAGAGTGCTTTTGCTTTTTCGTAGCGCAATGTCATAATCGCGAGTGTCGATACGAAGAATTACTTGGCCCTTTTTAATAATGCCGCCAGCAGCAAATTGGGGAGCAGTCCATGCAATTGTCCCGGAGACCTCCGGCTTAAGTTCAACTTCCCGTGCAGGGATTACGACCCCTGTTCCTTTTATCTGCATAGAGACACTACCTTTTTCAAGGTGGCGAACTGTAACAGCAGCAACTTTTTTGATAGCTGCTTTTTTAGCAACTTTGGGTTTGGAACCCATAAAAAACATATAGCCGCCAATACCTAGCGTAATCATGAGAGTGAAAACGACGGCGTTGATAAGTACGGTTTTTCGGGATGTAGGATTGTTCTGCATACCGGTTATATCCCCTCATTTTGATCATCAGATGAAGACTTCTGGACATGTGCAAGGCTGTATGTCCAGCCGCCCCCTAGTGCTCGATACAGCGATATCCGGAGCTTGATAAGCTCTGCTTGCTGTTGGATCATTTGTCTTTCAAGACTTTGTACGTTTAAGACTTCCTGCAGCAAAGGCAAGTAGCCGCTTTGTCCTTGAAGGTAACGCAGCTGGGCATCTTCAAGTGTTTTTGCAGTAGCATCACGCTGTGCTGCTATGAGCCGTAAGTACTCCTGCTGCTGCTCTTCATTTATAAGCGCATCTTCAACTTCTTGTATCGCTTCTGAGACTGTCTGGCTATATAACGCTGCCTGTTCTTCCACGACTGCGCGAGTTCGGGCAACTTCCGAAGCTCGTAGGCCGCCATCTAACAACGGCTGCATAATGTTACCGGCAAGGGTAGTTGCCCAGTTGTTGAAAAGCACTGCGGCAACGCTGCTGCTGAACGCTGCGTCTGCGTTGAGTGTAAACTGGGGTAGCCTGTTCGCTCTTGCCTCAGCAACGCTCCATTCTGCTGAGAATAACTGGTATCCGGCAGAGCGGACATCAGGTCTGTTTACCAGCAGGTCTGATGGTAATCCTGTTGGCGGCAAAGCAATAAGCTTCGGTAATTCTTTCTGGATAATTGTAGGACGGTCCAGCGGCGTGCTCCCGATCAGTACAGAAAGTGCGTTAAGGAGCACTTGTTCTTTTGCGATAAGTAGCGGTAACTCAGATTGGCTTGATGCCAGAATCTGGCGTTGCTGCAATACGTCTACAGATTCTGCAAGCCCGTTTATAAAACGCAGCTCCTGAAATTCCAGTCGCTTCTTGTTGTTTTCAATCTGTTCATTAAGAATAGCGATTTCTTCGCGAACCCGCAGCAAGTCAACCCATGTTTCGGCCACGGAGGCTGCAATGCTGACGGCTGCTGCATCAAGATCTGCCCGGGTTGCATAGAACGTTTGTTCACTGGCACTACGTTGGGCTTCAATGCGCCCCCACAGGTCAACCTCGTAGGCTGCTGCAGCACCAAGTTTATATTGCTGTGTGTCGTCGTAGTAACTAGGTTTTCCGGTATTTTCTTTTGTGCCGGTTCGTCCCGCTTTAGCTCCGCCTGTGATATCCAACGTTGGATACAGGTCAGCACCGGCGCGTTCTAAGTTGGCGCTTGCCTGTTTTAACCGGGCGTAGGCAATAGTAATACTGAAGTTATCGGATAGTGCCTGCTCAATAAGCGCATTTAGCTCCGTGCTTTTAAAGCTTTCCCACCATAATTTGTCGGACTTTTGCCCTGCAACTTGAATTGAATACGGTTTATCGAGTCGAACTTGAGGCTGTATGGTGTGTGTCGGTGCAAAAGGAGCGCATGCAGAGCACAGTAAGATGCTCAGAATAAGCGCAGGAAATATATATTTCGGCATACAGTCCTTCTTAGGGCGATATGAATGGTTAGTTAGATTGAAATAGCAGTTGCTAACGCGTCAAGTCATGGCAGCTTTTTTGTTGCCATGTCAACAGTGAGGTGTGAAATTAAGAAAACCTTATACTCAAGCAGTCACTTTTTAAAGCTGAAAACTGTATTGATTTTATACAGTTCACAGCAATAATGTTGATTTAGCTACTTAGGTGAGCAGGAGTTATCAGGTCGTTACTGTGACATTTTGTTGGAATAAGTAGATGCATAGAACGCGTTGACGATGTTTGCCGAGGACATTATATTATCAGGTCGCATATAAATTATTGCATTTATCATTTGGAGTATCTGTGACTGACAGCACCATTATCTTAGATCCCGCGAAAGTAAAAAAAATTCTTGTTTGTCAGCTTCGGCAAATTGGCGATGTTATGCTCTCCACACCAGTGGCTGAGTTGCTTGCCCAGAAGTATCCTGATGCAGAGATTCATTATTTTACAGAAAAAAAATGTGTCCCTGTTCTTCAGAATAACCCGTATATTTCTAAAATATGGGCGTTGGATAAAAAAGAATTATCTAACATTATTAAAGAATTTGCATTTTACAAAAAAGTTGCCCAGCAAGGATTTGATTTGATGGTAGGGCTACAACACCTTCCACGAGTACGCTGGATTTCTTATCTCACAGATGCACCTGTAAAATTAAGCTATCATTCCTCATGGATTAACGACATCGGGTATACTCATCTCACTAAAGCGAAAAGTGGGTATGCATCGGAGTCTAAAACTGCGATTCTTGCACCGCTTGGAATTAAGTGGAACTGCACGACCCCAAAGCTGTTTCTTACAGAAGAAGAACGCGAGGCAATGTCTGCGCGTTTGAAGGAGTGGGGAGTAACCGCTGAACATAGGTTGATCACTATTGATGCTACCCACCATGACCTCGGACGGAAATATCCTGCTGAAAATTTCGCAAAGGTCATCAGTATCCTAGCTAACAGGCGTAAGGAGTTGCGCTTCGTTTTATTGGCCGGTCCCGGTGAAGAAGGTATTTTTGATGAAATCCTGAGTAACTGTGATGCACCGGAAGCGGTTATTGTACCTTCGCCAAGCTTGCAGTTGCGTGAAGTCGCCGCTTGTCAGGAACGGAGTGTGCTTCATTTCGGTAACTGTTCTGCTCCTCGCCATATGGCTGTTGCGGTTGGCACACCTACTTTTGTTGCCCTTGGTTCAAGCAGTGACTCATGGCGGTTCCCGTCTAAGGAGCATCTTACAGTGAATTCCGACATAGATTGCTGCCCGTGTAATAGCACCTCATGTTCTATTGGCTACAAGTGTCTTACTGAACTTGATCCAGAGTATGTTGCGGAAAAACTCTTGGAACATCTTGATCATGTAACTGATTAGTTTCATGAAAATACTATGACAACAATCCGTTATCCTTACATACTAGCCTGAGATGTGAATTCGGCAAGGTTTGCTGCATAAATTTATATAATGAGAGGCTGGTATGAAAAGATTGCTGATGGTGTGTGTGGCTGTATTGGCGGTAGCGTTGTGTTCTTCTGCTTTTGCTAAAGATTATCCACATAGTAAAAAGACTCCGGAGCAACGTGTAGAGCGTTTGACAACTATGCTGAATTTGACGTCGGATCAGCAGGCAAAAATCAAAGATATCATTATACGCAGAGATGCAGAGATGGAACCACTTTTTAAGTCACTTTCTGAAGCAGACGATAAAGAAGAGCAGAGGGAAATCAAGATAGATATCTTAGAACAGCACCAGCGTTATAGAAAAGAATTGAATGATGTGCTTACGGATGAGCAAGAGCAAAAGTATCAGGAATTTATACATAGCCGCATGCAGGGACAGAAAATACGGAAAAAAAGTTAATTAAAAAAAAAGGAGAGCTATGCAGCTCTCCTTTTTTTATGCGCAAAAATCGTGCTGTCTAAAAGCCCTTGATGGAATTAAGACAAAAAGTAACAGCAGCGTCTGAAATCTGCTCATGTTCAGGCCAGAAGATGCGGCGGCGGTTAAGCCCCGCAAGTAGCCAGGTGATGATTTCAGCAGTGCTGTCTACTTCAATGTCTTCGCGAACTGTACCGTCCTTGATGCCTCGCTCAAGACATGCAACGATAGTTTGTTTCAGTGCATCAGTGACACTGTCCATAGCAATCTTAGCGCTTGGAATTGTCGCGTATGTGGTAAGGATAACTTTGTATCCAGTTTCATGTTCATTGACGAAAGACACAACGTCATGAATGAGTGTCTCTAAAAGGCAATAGCCGGATTTCTGGCGAGCCTTTATCTCATTAAGCATGCCCTTATACTCAGTAATGAGTTCTTCAATAATTTGATCAAATATCTGCTGCTTGGATTTATAGTGTCTGTAAATAGCAGCATCTGTCACGTGCGAAAGCTGCGCAATAAGGGCCACAGTTGTGCCCTTAAAGCCTTTATCTGCGAAGAGTTGGCGTGCGTTATGAAGAATTAGTTCTTTTGATGAACCCATGTCTGCCCCACGGTGTTAAATTATGGTCCCGTAATATACGGGAACCGTATTCATGCTTATTAGTAGAAATATGAAGGAAAATCAATGCGTTGTGAATTATAGTAAATCTTTTGGAGTTCCTGTGTAGTCTCGTGCGGTTTCTTTGCCTCGAAGTACGCGTAAAACGCCACCCGCAAGTGCATGCATCTCTTCCACAGCGGGGAAGATGAAGGCAGGAGCAAGCGGTGGCAGATTGTTTATAATAGTTTCAATGAGCTTTTTACTGTTTGCCATGCCACCGGTGAGCACAAAACCGTCAATGGTAACAGGTGCATTTTCACCTTCGTCAAGATGCATAAGTGCAGGAATAAGTCCTGATAGTTCTTTCGCAATGCAGTATGTAAGAGCTTCAAATACCAGTTGTGCTTTCGTATCGCCTTCGGCCATACGTTTTTCTACAATGCGCAAGTCATTTGTGCCCAAGTGAGCCCAAAGGCCGCCTGTTTTGAGAATACGTGAACGTAACTCTTCGTATGTAAAGATACCATTTTTGACGAGATCAAGTACACCCAGAGCTGGTAGACGACCGGTTCGTTCTGGTGAAAATGGTCCGTCTCCTTCCAGCGCATTGACTACGTCACAAATTTTACCGTTACGGTGTGCGGCTACGGATACTCCACCGCCCATGTGACATACAAGAAAGCGGCAGTTTGAATACTGCTTTCCCAGTTGTCCCGCTGCCTTTCGTGCAGCAGCCCTTTGGGAAAGGGCATGAAAAATACTACGGCGTGGAAGTTCCGGTAAACCACTGAGACGGGCGCGGCTGTCCATTTCGTCTGTAACAACGGTGTCGACAATATATGCCTTTACTCCGTGTTCTTTTGCGAATTCCAGTGCTAAGGGGGCACCAAGGTTGCAAGCATGTTCTCCATATCGAGCGGAAGCTAGATCGGACAGCATGGCAGGCGTGACATTCCATGTGCCTCCCTGCATAGGAGCCAGAAGTCCTCCACGGCCCGCAACGCCATCAAATTTTATGGTGTCCATGCCATATTTTTTGAGAACTGCTTTAATAGTACTGCGTCGAAGTTCCATTTCCTCCATAGCAGCGCTAAAGGCAAGGGTTTCATGTTTTTCATGTTCTGCCGTGTGCGAGAAAAGTTCCTTTTCCCCATCAAAAACAGCAACTTTGGTAGATGTTGAACCCGGATTAATAACCAGAATACGCTCAGCCATTAAGGCGACTCCTTTTCACCCATAGCCATAGTAATGGCAAGTGCAATAGAATAGAATTTTGTACGGTCAGTATCACCACGAGATGGAAGTACAATAGGTACTTCGCTGCCGACAACCATGCCGGCCATATCCAGATTCATGAGTGCGGTAAGCGACTTGTATAAGATATTGCCGCTTTCGATGTCCGGCGCAACAAGGATGTCTGCTTTGCCTGCCACCGGATTGTCGACACCTTTGCATTCAACAGCGCGCATAGAAACGGCAAGGTCGAGTGCAAACGGACCGGCAACGAGAGCGTTGCCGAATTCGCCCTGTTCAGCCATTTTTGCAACCATCTGGGCATCGAGGGTTGCGGGCATTGCAGGGTAAATAACTTTTTCTGTTGCTGCGAGCATTGCAACTTTGGGCTGCTCAATTTTGAGTACTTTTGCAACACGCAATGCGTTTTTAACAATATCAACTTTACGTTGCATGTTTGGTGCAATGTTGATCCCGGCATCAGTAACTATCATGAGCCGGTCAGCATTCGGAGCGTTGAAGAGCCCTACATGGGAAAGAACCCCTTTTGGGGGCATTCCGGTCTCTTTATTAAGAATACCGCGTAATAGTATGTCGGTATTAACTTTACCTTTCATAATGGCGCTGGCATGGCCGTTCTTGACCAGCTCAATACATTTAGCCACAGCTTCGGTTGGATCCGGTACGTGATATTTTTCAAATGGGGAAAGATCAAGATCACGTTCCGCAGCAAGTTTTTCTGCAAGCTCTAAGTCGCCAACAAGAATTGGTTCTGCAATTCCTTTTGCATTTGCTTCTACGCATGCACGTAGCACAAAACCTTCCGCACAAGATGCAACTGCGAGTTTTGCACAAACGTGGCCTTCAATAATGTACTCTGCAAGGGACTGAAGGGAATTAATAGGCATAGTGTATTTCTCCTGCCTATTTATTCGTCGCCACGTTTAAGAGCAACAACGCCGGTTCTGCATAGGCTGCGGATGCCATGCGGGCGTAGCATCTTTATAAGACCGTCAACTTTGTCTTCATCACCTGTAATTTCGATGGTGATGGTCTCCTGCCCCATGCTTACAACATCTGCACGGAACACTTCAAAAATTTGCATTACCTGAGTCATAGTGTCTTTAGTAAAGCCAACTTTTATAAGTGCCATCTGGCGATCAACAAAGTCATTACGTTCAAGGGTATCTACTTTAGATACCGCAGCGAGGTTCGCAATGTCTTCAATAAGAGTTTTGATAGTAGCAGAGTTACAATCAACAGTAATAACAAGTTGGGAAACGTCAAATTCCTCTGTCTCTGCACAGGAAATGGATTTGAAATTTACGTTACGATCTCTAAATACAGCTGTAACGTCTGCAACAACACCCGGCTGGTTGTTAACCAGCGTTGAGATAGTATAAATCATGTAAGACTCCTTACGACCTGTGACTCTTGTAGTGTGCTAAAATTGAAATAGCGGTGGCACTGTGAAAAAATTACGCAGTGGTCAGCAACTTCTTCCTAATATATTCAACAAAGATAGGAAAGCTTGAGCCAAGGAAAGTACACAAGTTAGTGATCACAAACAAGCGAGTATATAGTCTATTCTACTGTTGAGACAATAGCAGGGCTACCGTAAAAACGATAGCCCTGCGAAATGTTCTATAATGTTGAATTGTTATAGGTCAAAGCGGCCTTTTTCGTCCATGACCGGGCAGACAAGGTCAACTCCGGAACGGATATGAAGATCCATTAAGGTTCGTAAAGAGTAGGGAGTATGTCGTGATAGCCGTATAATGAACGTTCGTAGAAGCGATGGCGTAGCACGTCCCTGCAAGTAAAGACGACGCATCCATTGCCACCGTGCTCTGTACGGATAGCATTGCTTTATGCCTGTTGCCTGAACAGCTCGATCCATCGATTCAATTGCTAAATCGCCTCGGCGGACGAGTTGGAAGTCGATATCTGGTACTCGCTGTCCCATATCATCACCTCGCGTTTCGCTAAAAAGGGGGGATTTCCCATCATATATTTCTGCCATTCTGAATAGGCAGGAACAATTATTGTTTCTGGAGTTGAAAAATGTATACTCATACTGGTAACAAAATGAGTGGAATACTTTTTATGTTCAGGGGAGGTTCGTTGAAAAGGGGGCGTTTAGTTTTCGTAGTAACTTCAGTGTCGGAGTACTGTAAAAAAGTGGATGACGCGCAATATCGTTATGACGTTAAGGTGAGCTCGTAGCAGAGCATATTTGCAGGGTACAATTGTATGATTTTTATGCTGAAGAGGTGAACACACATTGTTTCCTTTGTCTGAACGCATTAATGTGGTTGCAGGTTGTTGGAGACTTGTTTGTGTGAATTTGGAGAAAAACGGAAAGAATATTTCCAAATATATTTCTATAACAAGTAGTTAATATTACTGTTTCCGACTACTGTAGAGACTGTGTGCGTTTCTTGCCTATTGTTTAGAAAGCATATACATCATTGGAAAATAGACTAAATCTCTCGATAATAGGAGACGTATATATGTGTGGAATTATTGGGTATACAGGCCATAGACCTGCTGTTCCCCTTGCAATTGAAGGACTGAGAAGCCTCGAATATCGTGGATATGATTCTGCTGGAGTGGCTTTTGTTCAAAACAAAAAGCTCACAACTGTCAGGGCAGAAGGCAAGCTTATCAATCTTGAATCTAAGCTTGAATCTATGAATGTTTCGCTCGCTACCTCTTGCATGGGACATACCCGTTGGGCAACACACGGCGCACCGATTGAACGCAATGCCCATCCACATAGTTCATGGGATGAATCGCTTGCGATTGTTCATAACGGTATTATTGAGAACTATCAGGAACTGAAAGAACGTTTGACGGCCAAAGGGTACGGATTCCGTTCTGATACTGATTCTGAAGTATTTTGCAATCTCATTGCTGAAGGCGTTAAGCAGACCGGTTCCCTTGAAAAAGGGCTTAGCTGGGCAGTAAACGAGGCAGATGGAGCCTATTCGGTTCTTGTTATGGAAGCGAGCAACCCGGGTGTTATTTACGGTGCACGCTGTGCTTGTCCGTTTGTTCTGGGGGTTGGACAGGGAGAAAACTTTGTCGCCTCAGATGTCCCGGCGTTCCTTGCCTACACTCGTAATGTCGTTTTCCTTGAAGACGGGGAAATGGTACGCATTGATGCGAATAGCTGGACCGTAAAAGACGCACGAACACTTGCTCCGATTGAGAAAGAAGTTCACCACATTGAATGGGATGTGCAGTCTGCCCGAAAAGACGGTTATAAGCATTTCATGCTGAAAGAGATTTTTGAACAACCTCGGGTTGTGAAAGATTGTCTTGCCGGTCGGGTCGATTGGCAGAAGCAGGAAGCTGTTTTGCCGGAATTGAGCGCAATGCCTGTTCCAAAACGCTTGCACATTGTTGCATGCGGTACAAGTTTTAACGCCGGTATGTGGGCGCAGCATCTTTTTGAGAGCTGGGCGCATATTCCTGTTTCCGTTGAAATCGCTTCTGAGTTCAGATACCGCGACGTTATTCTTAATGAAGGCGATGTGGTTCTGGTTATCAGTCAGTCCGGTGAAACCGCGGATACTCTTGCTGCACTTCGTATCGCGAAAGAGCAGGGGGTTCCGGTTGTTGGCCTTTGTAATGTAATTGGTTCATCCATAGCACGCGAATCTGACGTTACAGTGTATACACAGGCCGGCCCTGAGATTTCTGTTGCCTCTACCAAAGCTATGTGTTCCCAAATGGCTGTTCTCCTGCTTATGGGGCTTGCATGGGCAGATCGTAAAGGCTTGCTTGATGATGTACTGCGCCGTGAAATATTTGGCGGTCTCCGCAAGCTTCCAGATCTGCTGGAAGCGGAATTGCCGCGCATTCGTGAAGAAGCAAAACGTCTGGCTCGCGAATACTCTACGGCTCAGAGTTTCTTCTTCCTTGGTCGCGGTGTCGGATACCCTTTGGCGATGGAAGGCGCGCTCAAATTGAAAGAGATTTCGTATATTCATGCTGAAGGGTATGCTGCCGGAGAAATGAAACACGGCCCTATTGCTCTTATTGATCCGAAGTTTCCAACATTTGCCATTGCGTTGAATGATAAGTTTTTTGCTAAAGTTAAGTCTAATCTTGAAGAAGTTCAGGCGCGCGCAGGTGATGTAATTGCATTGACCAACCCTAACTCCGATCTTTCTGTAAAACATAAATGGGTTCTTCCGGACTGCGTTTACCCGCTTTCATCATTTTTAGTACTTCCGGCATTACAGTTGTTTAGCTATGAGTCTGCTGACTACCTTGGTAAGGACGTTGATCAGCCGCGCAACCTTGCGAAGAGCGTTACGGTAGAGTAATTTGTTGATATAGCGCGGTTAGTTGTTGTGAGAGAATAATAGCGCCGTACACTAGATAGTAACGTTATATACTAAAGCCGTTCCTTTTTGACTGTAACTATGGTCAAAAAAGGAGCGGCTTTTTTAGTGTAAGAGATATTTTTCAGAATTATTATAGTTAGATTTGTTCGTTCAGGAGCTTACCCCCAACGTATATGCCTGATGGAATGCGTGGCTCCCTGTGGCAGCTCCTTCGTCCCATGCTCTGGTGACGGACATGACACCTTTTTCCTTAGCTCCGCTGAAACTTCTGGTGAAAATTTTCAGACTTTCCACAGAACATTCCATCTGGGAACTGCCTCCGGCGCAGGACACCGCGCAGTAGAACTTCTTGCCGCGAAGCATGGGATAAAGGGGGCATGTAAACCTCCCGTAAAATAAGATCAGCCGAAAGAAGAGATTTTCGTTAACCTGTATCTTATTAAGGGGATAGGAACGCAGCAGAAATTTCGATTCACTGAAAGTCAGATAATTCGGATTCTCAAAGAAGTTGAAGGCGGCAGAAAGGTAGCTGAAGTTTGTCGCGGGCACTCTGTAAGCCAAGCCACTTACTACAAGTGGAAATCAAAATACGGCGGGATGAAAGTTTTTGTGCCCGATCAGCGTGCTCCACCACCCCGCTATGGTGACTATGATGATCTCTGCGAATTTGAACAGGCCGAATTGTTGTTCCGATAGTCTTGACCCTGCTTGAACTTCGCTTTGATTGACAATCCCTGAGGGGTGTATAATGCTTCGTGCTAATCAAATCAGGAGGTTCCATGCTTTCTACGCAGACCATAGGTTCACGATCCCGCCGTTTTGACGCTCCTGAAAAGGCACTCGGCAGGGAGCGTTTTGCCTCGGACGAATATCCGGAGAGCATGCTCTGGGCGGGGGCGTTGCGCGCAGGTGTACCCCATGGGTTGCTTCGCGGTGTAGACACAACTCAAGCTCGAGCTATACCCGGCGTTGTGGCGGTGTTAACCGCTGAAGACGTTCCAGGAGAGAACAGGCAGGGGTTTATTCATTGGGACATGCCAGTATTATGCGGCACCAAGGTTCGCCATGCAGGTGATGCCGTGGCGTTGGTTGTAGCCGAAACACGGCAAATTCTGGCTGAGGCGTTGCTTGCTATTGTGCTTGATATAGAACCACTTCCTGTAGTGGACGGTTTGGATGCGGCTTTGGCACCCGACGCACCTTTGGTTCACGATTTAGAGACGGGCAATGTCCTTAAGCAGGCTTCGTTGCGTAAGGGGAATGCACAAGCTGCTCTAGCTCGTTGTCCGGTCGTTATTGAAGAGACTTTTTTTACTCCTCAGCAGGCACACTGTTTTTTGGAAACAGAAAACGGTACAGCATATATGGCTGAGGATGGCACCTTGCATATGACGGTGTCTACTCAGGCTCCCTTTCGTGACCGTTTTGAAATAGGCCGGGCTTTGGGATTGCCGCCGGATAGGTTGCATATTACCGCCCCTTTTCTTGGAGGCGGGTTCGGAGGTAAGGACGGATCAACGGTTCAGTGCCTTTTGGCTCTGGCCGCCATGCATGCCGGTGGAAGACCAGTCAAGATGTGGTGGAGTCGAGAGGAAAGTATGCTCGCCGGATACAAACGTCATGCGGCAAGAATGCACTTTCGTCTCGGTGCCGAGGCGGATGGGACGTTAACAGCCTTGATCTGTGATTTGGACTACGACTCTGGTGCGTATGCTCATCTTGGGGTGGAGATTATGGCCCTTGGTTTGGAGCACTCCAGTGGGCCTTATCGCGTGGAATATTTGGAGGCCAACGGACGCTGCATATATACCAATAACCCTGTTGCTGGGGCGTTTCGCGGTTTTGGTGTGGCTCAAGTTTGTTTTGCCTTTGAAGGCATGATGGACAGGCTGGCTGTTAGATTGGGCATGGACCCTTTGGAACTGCGGCTTAAGAATGCGATTCGTCAGGGGGACAAGAACGGGGTGGGCGTGGTCATGACCGGCTCTACCGGAATGGCAGAATGTTTGGTCGGATTGCAGGACCATCAGTTTTGGCGGTCTCGTGATGAATGGGTACAAAGTGCACCGCCTCTGACTCGGCGCGGGGTCGGTATTTCCGCTGTGTATAATGGTATGGGATATGGTCGAGGGCTGGCTGACGCGGCCGTGGCTAAGATCCGGTTAACCGGAGATGGCCGGTTCCGGGTTTATAATAGTGTCAGTGACATGGGGCAGGGCAACAGTCCTACTTTCGTGCAGATCGTTTGCGAAGTTTTGAATCAGAATGAGTCTCAAATGGAATTGGTGCAGCCTGACACGGAACGGTCGCATCCTTCCGGTTCATCCTCGGCGGGGCGGACGACGTACACCTATGGCAAGGCGCTGATTCAGGCATGCGAAGCCATGCGGGATAAGCTTTTGCACAGGGCGGCCATGGTGCTCATGGCGGACGAAGCTTCTGCTCTTTCTCTTGTACCGGGCGCTGTTCGCCATACGTCTTCAGGCCGGGAACTGCCCTTGGCAGTTCTGGCAGGTATGCTTCATCCGGAAGACAGGGTCTGCATCGGAGAGGCAATGATGCCTGTAACGCACGATATGCCCGACGGCGGCGAGAGTTTCAGGCTCGGTTTTCCTCACTTAATTTTTCCTTACGCTGCGCACCTTGCACGCGTGGAGGTGGATGAACTTACCGGCCTTGTGACTGTATGTGACTATGTGGCCTTCACTGACGGAGGCCGGGTGCTTAATCCGCAGAATTTCGAACAGCAGGTACAGGGGGCGGTAGCTCAGGGGCTGGGATACGCACTCTGGGAGGATTGTGTTGCCGAAAACGGGCAATTGCGAACTACTGACTTCAGTACCTATGTTATTCCCGGCTCCGGAGATCTTCCGGATATCGAGTCCCATGCTGTGGAGACCGAGGAAGAATCTGGTCCGTTCGGGATGAAAGGTATTGGTGAAGTGGGTATGAATGGTCCGCTTCCGGCAGTGGCATCTGCCCTGTTGCGCATGGGGTTGCCCATGATCCGTGCTCCCTTTACACCGGAACGAGTTTTGAAAGTACTATGCGGAGGCAATTCATGATCATCTCTTTTGTGTTGGACGGCGAAGAACAAACTCTTGATGTAGACGGGGGACTGCGCGCCGTTGACGTCTTACGGGAATACTGTGGCGTGACTGCTCCTAAGGAAGGCTGCGGAACCGGCGAATGCGGTGCCTGTGCCGTGCTGGTGGACGGAGAGACTCGGCTTTCCTGTTTAATGTTGGCCGCGCAGATGAACGGCTGCATTGTAACCACGGCTCAAGGGTTGGGTACGGATGGACCTCATCCTGTTCAGGAGGCCTTAGCCGATCTTGGCGGAGTTCAGTGCGGATATTGCACACCGGGGATCGCTGTAACCGCAGCGGAATTTTTGGAGCGTAATCCTGATCCGACCCGTAAGGAAATTCGTGATGCCCTTTCTGGCAATCTTTGTCGCTGCACAGGCTATCATAAAATAGTGGATGCCGTGGAGGATGCTGCAAAGCGATTGCAGAAAGAACACGGGAGGGGTGAATGAACATTCTCTTTCCGACTTCTGTTGAGGCGGCTCTGGATGCTTTACAGGTTAATCCTACTGCCAGAGTTATGGCCGGAGGGACAGACCTGTTGGTAAAACGGCGTGCCGGTTCCGAAACTCCAGAGATAGTCGTTTGTATGGAGAAGGTCGCAGATATCTCGTGCATTGAGGTTCAAGAAGACCGGATTCGCATCGGAGCTGCTACAACGATGAGTGGTCTTCTGGACAATACGGATATCCGAGAACGGTTGCCTTTGCTGCACCGCGCAGCCGAGGTTTTTGCGTCCCCTTTAGTGCGCAATATGGCCACCATTGGTGGCAATATATGCACGGCTTCGCCGGCAGCGGATACCCTGCCGCCTTTGCATGTGCTGGGAGCAGAAGTGGAAATTTATTCGTCCTCAGGGAAACGGTGTATACCTATTTCTGATTTTGTTGTGGCTCCCGGGAGAACCTCATTGGCTTCAGGCGAGTTGCTTGGCGCTGTGATTGTGCCTGTGCCACAAGGTCGTACTATTGGGTATTTTGAAAAGGTTGGGAAGCGTAAGGCGTTGGCTATCGCCGTAGTTAGTCTGGCTGCGCTGCTTCGAGTCGAAAGTAATGTGATCACTGAAGCTCGGTTGGCATGGGGTAGTGTTGGGCCGACTGTAGTCCGCTGCTCGGATGTTGAATCCCAGCTTATTGGAAGCGCTCCGACTCTGGATACTTTTCGTAGTGTCGGGGAAAGCGTACGCCGTGCGATTCACCCCATCAGCGATGTTCGTGCTTCTGCAGAATACCGAATGGAAGTGGCTGTTAATCTGTTGCTTCGACTGGCTGAACAGGCGGCTGATCCGACGGGAATTAAGGTAGGTTTCTAGCTCTCAATAGTATATTTGGAAAACAACGAGTACCCAATAGTACCCTTTAAAACAGGTTGTAATTTCGGGTTGGTCGATGTCTTTTAGTGGCCGGTTGTTTACTTTATTCAGTGACGCTTTCTAACGTGTTTTTTTTGGGGGGGGGGTAAGCTCTTTTTAAAAAGGAGCTTGCCCCCCATTGCATTTTGATTATCGTCGTCGAAGACTTCCGGCAAGAATGCCTCCCAGCAGCGGGCAGACCGCAAACCAGACGAATAGGTGGGCAGTTGACGTTCCCATAGCCAGCAGTCCTCCGGCTATCAGTGGCCCGAAAACGTAACCGGCATCCATGGTAAATAGCATCAGGTTGATATTGAAGCCACGTAACTGCGGTGGGGAAATTTCAAACATAGCCGCATTAAGCTGCGGAACAGCCAATCCCATACATATCCCGTAGGCTCCGGCTAGGATGAGAAGTGTGGAGGCTTCTCCCGCAAGACTGAAGAGAGCGATAACCGTTGCTAACGCTAGTAACACCATCAGAAGCATGGCGAATCTGTCCATCCTATCTAGAAGTTTGCCGCAAAACACGCGTACGCCGATTGTGCCAGCTGTGGAAACGCTGAAGAAGAGCCCTGCATTGAGCGTGTCGAGCGTTACCAACCGGTCTTTCATGAAAAAGAAGACTACGGTTGTGGCTGTGAAGAGTAACCCGTTTGCGGTCAGCAGTCGTCCAACGCCAGGCTCGCGGAGACCGGCTCGAATGTCAGCTAGAGTGGGGCGGCGAAATTCGGCAATGTTGTCTCGTTCCGATTGTAGGATGCGTTTGCGCAGGTATGGAAGTGAGGCCAGTGCGAGAAGTAGTACTGGCGCAAACATTGCGTAGATGCGAGGTTCGCTGCCTGCCAGCGGCAACAGTCGCTCCATAAGCGGAGGCAGGATGGCATAGGGCAACAGACCTGCTATAGCGAAGACTCCGAAGCCTTGTCCCACCCTGTCGGGTGGAAGGGATGCCACTAATAGCATTGCCAGCGCTGATACGAGCAGTACGAAGCCCAGACCGTGAGCGATGCGGACTATAGCGAGGGTCCAGAGGGTGTCGGCTACAGAATAGGAAAACAATGCGCTCATAAGGATCAGTAAAGCGGCTGCAACTACGGATACACTGTTGCGCACGGTCAGAAAGGGGCTGATTAAAGGTCTGAACACAAGGGCTGTGAACGGTTCCAGCCCGATTAGCACACCACGCCAAAATGAGGGAATGTCGTTTGCTTTAAGGTAGTCGTTCAGACCGTAGAACAGGGAAATATTGCAGAAGGCTAGAAAGGTGACTCCCATGAGGAGGCAGAACTCTGGAGAGAATAACGAGTTGTCATTTTTGGAAAAAAGAAGCATGGTATTACCTTTCAATATGGCAGTAGATGGTTCGTGGGAGTTTGTTGCAACCCTTTCTTGTGATTAGCTTTTCGGCGAGCCTTTTGTAAAGGCGTTCGGCAAGAACGCCGTTTTTCATCAATTTCGTCAGTGAGGCTTTTTGTGAACACCGCAGCACCGTGTATCCGTCTCCGGCTTCATGCTGATGCTGAATGGGCTGGACTTTTGCAGGCAGCGGCCGAGCAGGCTGGTGCCGTCTTCAGATTGGACCGCGCTAAGATTCCGCGTTTGGTCCATTGCGCCGAGGAGCTTTTGTTGTTTCTCGCATCGGTCGATGTGGGCGATATTGAAACGACTATCCGAACCATCCCCACCGGTGTTGAGATTAGTTTTTCTTTTGTCTCTGCCGATGTTGACCTTTCCGCAATGAATCTGGCCTCTGCGCCTAATATTGACGGAGAAAATGGAGACTGGACTTGTCTGCCATTGTTATTGGCTGCGCGGATGTCTGACGGCTTTCGTGTTAGGCTGGATGGTCGGAGGATGGAGCTCGCTTTACGGGTAGACAAGGTATACCCTGAGCTGAAGCCTTTTCCAGTGGAACGCATTTGTTTGCAAGGGCGGATGACTTTTTCCGGCGTCAGCGATGCAGACTCGTTGTTTGAAGCGTGTAACGCGATTACTGCGCTTTATCCGGAGCATGTTGTGCCGGAGTGGTGTGCTTGTCCGGGTAGAACGGCAGATTTGGTTGGGGCTGGGGAGTTGTTTGCCATAGAAGCTCGTGATGCGTCCGGTCACTTGTGTGGAATAGTTTTTTGGGAAATGCGTTCCGAACAGAGCGTCACTTTCTTCGGACCTTATGATTTTTCTACGGATGGTTCTGTCGTCGGGGAACTGGTCAACGCCATGTTGCAGGCTGTGGGACGAACCAGAGCCAAGAACGTGTTCAATAGCTTGGGCACACAGTCGCTGGCTGACCATGGCTTCGAACTTATGGCTGAGCTGCCGTACCTGCTAGAAGGTGCTTCGGAGCCAGTAATGCATTCCGTCTGGGGCCGAATGCTCCAAGAGGATTTCGGCGCGGTGGTTTGGACGCACTCGGAGTTCGCTGATTTTCTGCGTAGCCGCTACGATGCCTTGGAACTGGTCCGTGATTTACGTCCTGTGAGCGAACTCGGCGAAGTCGTTCAACCGGGATCAGTTATCGGCGCACGTTTGAGCCCCGCCCTGAGTGAGGCTTTCCTTTACCCGGAACTCAACGGTGCAGACATGGGTGATAACCTTGGCCGGCATGTCGCGTCTCTTACTTCCGCAGGTTACCGAAACATTTTTTTTGAAATAGACTTGTCTAAAGGATGGCACGCTGCCATAGGCAGTTCCCTGTGTCGGTGTGGCTTCCGGCCTGAACTTCTACTGCCCCACGGTGGGCAGTCTGATACATTGGTTTTCCGTCATGTCTCTGAAGCTTGATAATCTGGTTCCGGAACATATCCGGCTTTTCGATCCATATCGGCCTAGTCCTCCGGATGCTGAATTGATGCGGCTTTACGGTCTTAATCACCTGCACCGTTTGAACAACAACGAGAACATATTGGGGCCCTCGCCTGCCGTGCGAGAACTGCTGGCCGAGATCAATGCAGGTATAATCCCTATTTACCCTCATGGCGATAGTCAGAATCTGCGTGATACTCTGTCCGAAAAATTGGGACCGGATCGGTCACGTTTTTTGGTGGGGAACGGCTCCTGCGAATTGATTTCGAGTGTTGTTAAGGCATTCTGTGAACCGGGCGACAATATTATTACTGCAGATAAAACATTTGCTGTTTATGAATGGGTTGCAGAGTTCTCCGGTATTGAAGCACGTTTGATTCCGTTGGATCAAAACTATCGTTTTGATCCAGATGCCATGTTGGCTGCTGTTGATGCCCGAACCAAGCTTATTTTTGTCTGCAATCCCAATAATCCAACCGGAACCTACTGGGACGAAATGACTATGCGTCGTTTTCTGGATGCTGTGGATGGGCGATGCATTGTGGTGGCGGACGAGGCCTATTGTGAATTCGTGGAACAGCCGGACTTTCCTGACTGTATTAAATTGCAAGACGAGTATCCTAACCTCGTATCTTTTCGAACATTTTCAAAGATGTACGCCTTAGCCGCGTTGCGTGTGGGCTATCTCTGTGCCGGTGAGGACGTCACTGACATAATTAGTCGTGCACATGTGGCCTATTCTGTTAATACCACTGCCCAGATGGCAGCACGGGCTGCACTGTTGGACCGGTCTCCATTTATTGGACAGACGTTGGATATGGTGCGTAGTGGGCGCAAACTGATTGCCGATACATGTGAAAAGTTAGGTTTTGATTATATTATTGGCGAGGGTAATTATGTCATGATCCGGACGCCAATTTCAGACACTCTACTGCAGCGCAAACTTTTGCGTCGTGGATTTCTGGTTCGTACCATGACTGGCTTTCGTTTTCCTAACTGGATTCGTGTCAGCTTGGTGAAGGAGTCTGTGCTGGAGGAGTTTTGCGTAGTCCTGACAGAAATTTTTAGCTGATATTTGTTTTTGTAAATTTTTCTTCCTGAAAATATCTAACCTTAAGCGATCCTCGTACCCCGGATGTTGAAGTCAGCCGGATTTTCGATCCGGATCCTTCCTTCCGTGAGTATCGCCACAGGCGCCCTGATGGGCAGTGCGTATGGAGAATGAAAGTGAAAGCAAGCAGAGAACAAAATCTGGCACGACTGAGAGAAGAGGCGTACGTCATCGAACCGGGGCAGAAGGTTGAGGTAGATTTTTTCAGACCTGAAGATGCGCTCGGCGTGGCGCGTCTATACTATGCCGTCTATGGCGAGATGTTTCCGGTGGACCATGTCTATGACCCTGAAGAATTAGTCCGCATCAACGTGAGCGACGATATGTTTCAAGTCGTCGGACGTACGTCCAAAGGTGACGTGGTTGGTTTGTATGCTCTATTTAAGTCAGCTCCAAGCACGAAGATTCTGGAGGGTGGTTCTTGGATCGTGCATCCTGATTATCGGGGGACATCACTAGGTCTGCGGTTGGTTAGTAAAAGTCATAATAATCCGCCAGAACATCTTGGGCTTGAGGGTCTTTTTGGTCAGAGTGTGTGCGACCACCTTATTTCACAAAAGCTCTGCCAACGTTTTAAAGCCCGGGTTTGCGCACTTGAAATTGAACCAATGCCGTCCCGTCCCGGGGAGGCTGGTGAGTACGGGCGTATCTCTCTTTTAGACAGCCTTATTGTGCTGCAAAATCTTCCTGATGAAGTATATTTACCTGAACGTTACGATGCACAGCTTCGTGAACTATATGGATGGACAGGGCTTGATCGTTCTCTTTTAAAGGATACGATGGGAGAAAAGGAGATTGCTCTAACGGGGAAATCCGTATTGTCATCAAATTCTTTAGCCGAAGCGGGTTTGTTGAAGATAGAGGTGGAATCTGTAGGAGATGGATTTGCTGAACGTCTTGCGGAGGTGCTTAGGGAGCATCAGGGTATGTCTATATATCAACTTGTTATTCCCTTGTGGCGTAACGGATGTTCTGTAGCCGTGGAAGCCGCACGTAGAGAGGGCTTTTTCTTTGGCGGAGTGCTTCCTTTATGGTTTGATCGAGATGCTTTGTTGTTGCAACGAGTGACTGAAACTCCGAATTTTGGCAAGTTGTGTATTCTTCAGGAGGAAAGCAAGGCGTTGTTGAAGATGGTCGAAGCTGATTGGAAGATATTGCACAACGAAGGGTAATATTTTTTGTGATATGTTGAAAAAATACCGGACGTTCTGTCTGGAACCATGTTCACTCTAGTCTTTTAGAGTTGCCAATTGTCAGTTTCTAACTTTATTTTCAGTTTACAATTTGGTAAAAAAATTCCTGCCATGTTGTCCAGTTTTGGTAGTTTTTTGATTTATAGGGATAACTTGGAAGGACGGAAGTTGTGTTGCATGAAGGGTGACGGGACAGCTGTGTGTTGATGCCTTCAAGTTCAGTGTAATTTTATCAAGATTACTGTTTGGTTGTAGAAACAAAAGTGCTGGACTGTACTCTACTGTACATAATTTCTGTATGGAGACTATATAGGGGAAAAGAGAGACGTATCACATCTAAGGAAGGAAACATGCTGCATTCAGAGCCTCTTTGGGCTGAAATAGACCTTTCTGCAATTCGTCACAATATACGGGAGATTCGTCGGGTTATTAGTGACCAGAAGGCGATGCTCGTTGTTGTTAAGGGCAATGCATATGGCCATGGAGCAATTCAGGTCGCAAATGCTGTTGTACGAGAAGGTGTTGAGTATTTGGGCGTCGCCAGATTGAGTGAAGCTATTGTCTTGAGAAATGCAGGAATTAAAGCGCCTATCTTGATTCTTGGCTATACTCCTCCTGACTGTGCGCCACGTTTAGTAGATCTGAAGCTGACGCAGACGGTGCATTCTTGTGAATACGCCGAGCGTTTGGCGTCGTTTCTACATTGTGCCAAAGCAAAACTTACTGTCCATATTAAGATTGATACTGGTATGGGGCGGTTAGGTTTACTTCCGGAGAGCGTCCCCGGGCAATCGTCCATTGTTGATCGTGTGCAGAATATTGCGGAGCACGGTGTCTTTCATCTGGAAGGTATTTATACGCATTTTGCCGCAAGCGACGCGGACTGTCTGGACAACGCACATCAGCAGTTGAAGCTGTTCACGCAGACTGTTGATTCTCTGAAAGCTGCGGGTGTTGAATTTCCCTTTATCCATGCTGCTAACAGTGCTGCAATTATGACTATGCCAGAAGCACATTTTAATATGGTGCGTCCTGGAATTATTACGTACGGGTTATATCCATCGGAGTGTGTTGAGCGCAGTCTGCTTGATCTGAGGCCCGGCATGGCGGTGAAGGCTTCTCTTGTGAGCGTGAAAGATGCCCCATGCGGTACGACCGTGAGCTATGGTCATACTTATGTGTGTAAAGGTAATACTCGGATTGGCGTTGTTCCTATTGGATACGCGGACGGGTATGACAGGGCTCTTTCTTCTAAAGGAATAATGCTTGTTCATGGCAAGCGTTTTCCTGTTGTCGGCAGAGTTTGTATGGATCAGACAATGATTGACCTTGGGCCCGAATCAAGCGCTGAGTGTGGTGACGAAGTAGTGATTCTTGGCAAGCAAGGTGATACTTCTGTTACTGCAGACGACTTAGCGCAACTGCTGGATACTATTAATTATGAAATAGTTACACGCCTTATGGCGCGTGTTCGACGGGTTTATATCTAGCTTTTACATAATTATTTTACGATATGTCGGAACACTTATGTGTTCCGGCTTTTTTGTTATGCCGTATACAGTTTTGGATGGGTGGCTTCATATTCTCTTTAGTTTATGATTTCTGATTATTAACGAAAGACGGTGTTAATGCTTTTTTTGAAAAAACGTAAGTGTAGGAGTGGATTCGTTTACTATGAATATAGGTGAAAATCTTAATATTCAGTTAGCTAGTACGGGACAACGTTGTTGGGGAGAAATTGTCGGACTCAAAAAGGATAAATATCTTCTTGTTGAAACCGGAAAGAACAAGAACTCTCTTGCTTTTTTGCCAGAAGATGTTGTTACAGTGCGCTGTGTAAGTAACAATGATGGTGTTCTTTGTGGTTTTAGAACAACTGTTGCGCGATATTTAACTGAACCTTTTCCACAAGTTATTCTGCACTTCCCGCAAGACATTGAACAGATGCAATTGCGAAATGAGACTCGGTATCACTGTTTTTCCCCTGTAACGGTACATCATGGAAATCTGTCTTGTGAGGGAATGTTGATAAACATTTCTGAGCACGGCGGTAAGGTTGTGCTGGCTGAGGGGGGACAGGGTAGTTGCGTAGAGTCTCAGGAGTGCCCTTTTCTGGAAGATCAGAAAATTTCTTTAGATATTAGACCGCTGGGTGCAGTAGCTCCGGTGACAGTTGATGCAGTTATTAAACGGGTAACCATACGGGATGGTGGTATTACGCTCGGTGTATTTGTAGATTCTGTGCCTGAAGATGGAACTATTTTTTTGGAATTTATAGAGCGATGCAGAAAATTTAGTGAGTTGGTATAGTTGGGCTATTAGCTTGTAATATTGACTGAGATACTTTTCTTTCTGTCGTTTTTTGATCTGCGTTAATAACGCTAATAGGCGCTTACTGCGATTTTTTTGTCAGCTAAGCGCTTTTTTTAGAACCTTGTAGAAAATTTTTTTTTAAGCAAAAAAAGATGGGCAAACATCGTGGGAGACGAGTTCGCGTGGTTGGCAGGAATTTTTGAAAAAATATATTATTCTAGATTTATTGTAGAATTCAATTGAAGGAAACAGAAAACCCCTTCTGGTGAGGAAGGGGTTTCGAAGAGCGTTTCATAAAGAAATTTATGAGTTCGATACCTGCTAAGTGGTGGTAGAGCAGTGATGCGAGCGGAAATGCATCGTGTATCTTAGATTGATTGCTCAATCAGTGATTTGATTAGTAGCCCTCATGATTGATGCTGTCAATGCAAAAAGTACGAATATATAAAATAAGCCCTTATCCAGAAAAGATAAGGGCTTGTTTTATATTAAGCGACTGCCTAGTCGAAATCAGGTTCTATTCGCAAAGTGAAGCTGCAACTGAAGTTGCAACTCGCTCTCCATCAATTGCAGCAGAGACAATGCCCCCTGCATAGCCTGCGCCTTCACCACATGGATAAAGTTTACGCACGGAAGGGTGTTCCAAGGTTTTGCGGTCTCGCAGGACTCGCACCGGAGAGCTGGTTCGGGATTCCACAGCCATCATTTTAGCTTCATTGGAATCGAACCCTTTGTATTTTCGGCCAAACACAGGAAGCGCCTTGGCAAGTCTGTCAGCAACATTGTGCGGTAATAATTCATTCAGTGGCGCTGAGTACAGCCCTGGTACATAGGAAGATTCCGGTAAGGAGCCAGAAGTTTTTCCCGCAATAAAATCGCCCACGCGCTGCGCAGGGGCTTTTTGAGATGTCCCGTCACCAGCTTTGAACATGTTTTTTTCAACCGCGGCCTGAAAGGCAAGAGCTGCAAGGGGATCTGAAGGATCACCTCCTACGTCATCGAGACGGATTTCAACAACAAGTCCGGCGTTTGCAAACGGTGCGCTACGGCTGGACATGCTCATACCGTTAAGAACGAGTTCTCCGGGAGCCGTTGATGCCGGTACAACAAAACCGCCAGGGCACATACAGAAAGAAAATACGCCGCGTTCTTCAACTTGCGTTGTGATGCGGTAGCTTGCTGCGGGTAGATTTTCGTGACGCGGTGACTGATGGTAGAAAATTTGGTCAATAAGCGGCTGCGGATGTTCGATGCGAACGCCGAGGGCAAACGGTTTTGCCTCTACTGCCACCTTGTTACGGACGAGCATGTGGAAAATGTCACGCGCAGAATGGCCAGTGGCCAGAATAACTGCATCTGCGTCAACACGTTCTCCAGTATCAAGGACAGCTCCTTTAACGGTGTCACCATCTATAATGAGGTCAGCAACTTGCGCGCCGAAGTGGATTTCGCCACCGGCTGCGATGATGGATTCACGCATACTGCTGACAATGCGGGGGAGCATGTTGGAGCCCAAATGTGGATGTGCATCTATTCGGATATCTGGATTGGCACCATTTTCAATAAACAGATTAAGAATACGCTTCACATTGCCGCGTTTAGTTGCACGCGTGTAGAGTTTTCCGTCTGAATAGGTTCCAGCACCGCCTTCTCCGAAGCAGTAATTTGAATTGGGGTCGACAACTCCGTCAGCTTGAATCTTTTTAAGATCGTAACGCCGAGTTGTTACATCCTTACCTCGTTCGAGAATGATCGGCTTAATTCCTTTTTCCAAAAGAGTAAGTGCCGCAAAATATCCGGCAGGCCCAGCACCGACGATAACAACGCGTTTGCCGGTTAGTTTTTCCGGACAAAAAATGGAGCCGCAATCTTCTTGTGGTGCTTCGCCCAACTGCACTTGGCATACAAACTGAGGACTACGGGAACGCGCATCAATAGAACGGCGTATTACATGTGACTGAATTTCCGGAGTGTTCGGTAATCCAGCTTTTCGTAACGCAGCCTTACGGATAATTGTGGCGTTGTTTATATCGCGCGGGTCAATTTTGACCTCAACCGTTTTGGGTTCGGTTACTGGCTTCATTAGATACTCTTTATCTGAAATGTATATGGTGCGGATTGTGATTACTATACAGCCGCTCTCTATATAATCATCTTGGCTGATTCGTCAAAAGAGAACGTTTCTATATAATTAGTTGAAATAATATATTATATTGTTTTTATGCATATGCGCGGCATAGTAACTGTCATTAATTGTGCGGTAAATTAGTAGCGCCTAATCAAGAAGACAGAGTTTCTGTACTGAGTGTAAATTTCCTCTGCTGCAAAAGTCTTGTTGATTGACGGCAGAGGAGAGATTCCAACCTGAGCAAAAAGTAAGGCAAGTCCGTTTGTTTTTTTAACGTATCCGATACCTTCCGTGCCAAGTGCTACCAGCTTGGAGCTAACAACTCCTACTGCTGTACCACGAGTGTTGAATACAGGGCCGCCACTGTTTCCGCCGTTGATAGGGGCGTTGAGTTGGTATTCCGTGGTATTATTTTGAAAGCCGAGCAAAGAACTGATGATGCCGTCTGACATTTTGAGGGAGTTGCCGACTTTTTCTCCCTTTGGAAAACCGAGGATGTATATGGATTCTCCAACATTGCTGAGTGTAGTAAGAGCAACAGGAATGGGGCGGTATGCTTCCGGAAGCGGATCAATTTTAAGAATGGCTAAATCATTAGTTTTGTCGGTAAGAACGACAGTCGCAGTTCGGGTGGTACCGTTCGGCAAAACAATTTCCAGAGTACGTTTGTTACCTGCAACATGCTCGCATGTAACAAGATAGCCACGGGAATCTACGAGCCAGCATGTTCCCGTAGCGCGTCCTAACATCCCTTTTGGGTAGCTTTTTTCAAAACCGCAGAGAACATTGCTTCGAATTTGTTGTGTCTCAATGTATTGTTGCAACTCTGTTGCAAAATCGCTTGCCATATAGCTGGGAACAAGGGTGCGGTTGAGTCCGCTACCTTTTGAATACACATCGTAAACAAAGCCTGAAAGATTTTTGTTAGTCTTTGAGCGGAGTTCAATTGGCTCAATGGTCGCACGGGCTTGCCCCATAATCGGGCCGTAATGGTTTGCATGTATTAAATTAGTACCCGGTGTTGCCTGAACTCTGTCGAACGTAGTTGCCGCAACGGCAACTCCAATTTCCCATGCTTCGTCCTCATTAATATCTAGAACCCGGATGCAATCTTTGCTCTGGTATGTCTTTGTGCCGGAGATGAACTGCCGGTTAGAACATCCGCAAACCATTGCGAGAAGCAGCGTAAGGAATAGAATACGGGAAAAAAAGTGACGAGAGTACATAGGGGGTCTCCGGTGAAAAAAAATCGTTCAGGTAATCAGGTTGTGTACAGCCGTTTTCTTTAGATATTAAAGTGTCATCTATCAAAAATAATTCATAAATGCGTATAGTAAAAAAAGCGCAAAGTCGAAAGAAAACCTCTGTACATAAGTACAGAGGTTTGATGCAAAAGAATAAGTCGAAGGTGATCTGATTTTCGATATATACTCTTACGAGAGATTGTGGCTTACCTCGACGAGGCCGATTTTGTATCGTTGAGCCTTGCGGACAATGGTTGACTGGCTGGTTCCGAGTAGTTTTGCAGCTTTGTATGTGCTCCTGCCTTCAGTTAATGCCTGTTTGATAAGCTTGCGCTCCAGATTTTCTACTTCATCTTTCATGTTGATGTGAGTGACGCTTGGTATCGTCGCTCCGCAGTTTTCATTTGCAGAAAGAAAATGCGGCGGAAGATAGTCGGGAGTAATAAGATCCTGATCACACATGGCAACGAGGTAGTCTACGGCTGCACGAAGTTCTCGGACGTTGCCCGGCCAACTGTTTTGAGAAAGTGTCGAAAGCAGGTCTGGTGAAAGAGCCTTACGAAGATTGTATTTCAAATTCGCACTGGTGAGGAAGTGCTGTACTAGTAATGGAATATCCTCTGCGCGTTCACGCAATGGCGGGATGGACACAATAAGAACGCGCAGGCGGTAGTACAGATCTTCCCGGAAGGTGCCGGAAGCAAGCAGCTTGTCAAAAGATTTGTTAGTTGCAGCAATAATGCGCACATTAGGCTTCAGCTGTGTGGTTCCTCCGACCTTTCGGTAGCCGTCACCGTCAAGAACGTGCAACAGCTTAACCTGCATGAGTAAAGGAAGTTCGGCAATCTCATCAAGGAAGAGCGTTCCTCCATCTGCAAGTTCAAACATTCCGGCCTTGCCTTTTTCGGAAGCGCCGGAGAATGCTCCCGCCTCATACCCGAAAAGTTCTGCTTCTAGAAGCTCACTCGGAATAGCCCCACAGTTAATAGATATAAAGGGTCCTTCGCCGCGTCCGCTTTGTTTGTGGATAGTGCCGGCTGTGAGTGTTTTACCAGTACCGGTTTCACCTAACAAAAGCACTGGAGCGTCAACGTGCGCAGCCCGCTGGATGTCCTGCGAAAGTTGCAGCATAACAGGGCTGTTACCAAGTATTCCTTCAGCTTGACCTTTTTCTAAAGTTTTTAATTTGTCTCTATATACTTGTGCTTCCAGTTCATATTTACTGAGCTTTGTCTGCAATGTCTTCAGTTCACTGATGTCTCGGATACATGCAATTGCTCGCCATGCTTCACCATTTGCATCAAAGATAGGGGTGCTGGTGTTAAGGCAACGTACGCCATTGCTGTAGTCATCAAACATTGTTACAGAGTGGCCTGCTTCTAAAGCTCTCAAGGTTACACACGTTGTTGTATAGCCCATTTCAACCGCTTCTGAGACGTGCTTGCCTATTACTTCTTCTGCTTTGATACCAGCGATGCGCTCCATAGCTTTGTTTACGCGCTGAGTAATACCGTTCCCGTCAATTACCCAAATGCCATCATGCATTGATTCAAAAAGGACATCGAGCTCTTCTTTATGGAGGGCTGCGTTTTGGAAGCTCTCATTGTTGATGCTGTAAACCGTGACTGAACGGTATTCAGTGTTTTCATCGATCCAGTGCCACGTCACACAGTAATTAACATTCTGAATTTTAACAAAAACTGTTGCGCCTTCCGGCATAGTTGCGAGCTGTAAAGCATCTGCAGGAAGTGTATGTTGTCGAATGTGATGCAGAAATGACTCAGGCGCTTCAGCTTGTGAAAATGAAGGGAAAAGTGTGCAAAGATTGTTGGTGTGCTTTTCAATAACCCATTCTTTTCCTTTGCAAAGAATGGTTGAGAAAAAATTCTCATTTGTGGAGGGTGGTGTCATGGCTCGAGTTGTTGGCATAGCATCCTTCGTTTTGTAGTAATTCAAATTTGCATCGTTTTTTCAGAAAATTTACACATCTCATTAAGTTTTTTTTAAAATCAATGCAAGAATGACTCACTCATTATTTCAGGTTCATCAGACGCTCAGTGAAAAAACCTTATAATGCGTAGGGTTGTGTAAGATGTGATAATTGGCACAAGGTTTGCTTTTAGGGGAGTGTTGCAAAGCAGTAGAATGAACTTCGTGGGACAGGTTACATACTACTCTATAGGTTTGGTGTATTGGTTTACGCCAAAAAAGAGATTACAGCGACGGATACTGTCGCAAAAGGTTTTGGAGGGCATAAGTTTTATGGCTGAGACACAGACTTCATTAAAAAAGACGATTAAGCCTAGTCAGGCTTGGGCGCTTGCGCTTGGCGCAATTTTAGGTTGGGGCGCGTTTGTATTGCCTGCACTGCGATTTTTGCCAACCGCGGGACCACTTGCTTCGTGCATCGGTTTCGCACTTGGCGGAGTGATGCTTCTTTTTGTTGCCATGAGCTATGGTGACATGATCGGGAAGTACCCAGTTGCTGGTGGCGAATTTGTATTTGCATATGTTGGATTCGGCCCTACAGCTGCATTTGTATGTGGTTGGGCATTAGCGCTTGGTTATATTTGTATTATTGCACTTAACGCGTCAGCGCTTGCGCTGCTTTTTAGATTCCTCCTTCCAGGGGTATTTGAAGTTGGATATTTGTACACAATCGTAGGTTGGGACATTTACGCCGGCGAACTGGCAATGCTTATTGCTATTCTCGTAGGTTGTGGCTGGATCAACTACCGTGGTGCGGATCTTGTTGGTAAAATTCAGGTGTTTCTCGCAATTGCACTGGTTGGTGGCGTTTTTGCGCTGTTTGCTGGAACGACCCTGCATGAAACTTCTTCAGTTTCCAACTTGTTCCCACTGTTTGCAGAGCATCGCAGCCCAATGGCATCTATCATGGCAATCGTAGCTATCGCACCTTGGCTTTACGTTGGCTTTGATACCATTCCTCAGGCTGCTGAAGAATTTGATTTTCCGCATGAGATGGCAACTAAACTGATGGTGACCGCAATTCTGTGTGGCGTTGTGCTCTACGCAATGGTTACTCTCGCTGTAGCTGGTCTTATGCCTTACAAAGAGCTTTTAGCTATGGATGTACCTTGGGCTACTGGCTACGTTGCTCACCTTTCATTAGGTAAAGCAGGTAGTGTGATTCTCGCAATCGCAGTTTCAGCAGCAATCTTCACCGGTATTAACGGCTTCTTCATCGCATCATCCCGTTTGCTCTTCAGCATCGGCCGCGCAAGAATCCTTCCAAGCTGGTTTGGAGATATTCATCCAAAGCATGGTACCCCGCACAAATCTATTGTGTTCGTAACCCTGCTTACCATCATCGCACCGTTCTTCGGTCGTGAGGTACTGAACTGGGTAGTAGATATGTCTGCGGTTGGTACGGTTATTGGTTACCTCTACACTTGTCTTGCTGCATACAAAGTTGCTGTAGCGTTCCGAAGTGAAGAGAAAACCTCGAAAAAGATTATTTTTGCGGCGTTTGGCTCTGTGAGCTCCATAATTTGTATCCTGCTTCTTACCGTTCCAGGTTCCCCTGGTTCCATCGGCACAGAATCCTGGATTGCACTGGTACTCTGGACTCTACTCGGCGCGTTTTTCTACAAAATAAAAATGGGTGAATTCAAAGGTCTTGATTATGAGACTCAGCGTTCATTGATGATGGGCGGCATTGAGCTCCCTACTTTCTTCAAAAAATAGAAGAAGTATAAGATCAAGGTACTAAACAAATAAAAAGGATAGAAAGTGATGCATCACACATTCCATTCAGTAAGCAAAACTGTACACGGCGTAGGTTCTATTGCACAGGCTGGCGATGAAGTTAAAAATCTCGGTGGTAAGCGTGCAATTATCGTAACTGACCCGGGTCTTGCATCTCTCGGCCTTCATAAGCCGGTAGAAGAAGCTCTCGAAACTGCAGGCATTGAATTTGTTCTCTATGCAAAAGCAGAGCTCGAGCCAAATGCTGACTCTATCCAGGATTGCGCCAGCGCAGCAACCGAATTCAAAGCTGACGTTATCATCGGTTTCGGTGGTGGTAGTGCTCTTGATACTGCAAAAGCAGCTTCTGTTCTCGCAGTACACGAAGGTCCTATTTCCAAGTACTTCGGCGTAAACGTTGTTCCTGGTCCTTGTATGCCAATGATCGCAATTCCTACCACTGCGGGCACTGGTTCTGAAATGACTTCCATTTCTGTACTGACCAACAACGAAACTGGTGCGAAAATGGGTGTTGTGAGTGATTATCTGTACGCTGATGCTGTTATCCTCGATCCAGCTATCACTACCGGTCTTCCAGCTCACGTTACCGCAATGACTGGTGTAGACGCATTCGTTCACGCAATGGAATCTTTCGTAGGTCTGCGTGCTACTCCATTTACCGATGCTCAGAACCTTGCAGCTATGAAGTTGATTGCTGCGAATATTCGCAAAGCATACACCAACGGTTCTAACCTCGAAGCACGTGAAGCAATGCTTTACGGTTCCGCTCTCGCAGGTCTTGGCTTCGGTAACACTCAGAACGGTGTTATCCACGCAGTAGGTACTTCTGTTCCTGCCAAATATAAGCTTCCTCATGGCCTCCTGATGGCATGTTTCGCACCTGTAGGTATTAGCTTCAACTATATGGCTAATCCTGAGAAATATGCAATCGTTGCTGACATCCTTAACGGCGAAGATACTTTCGGTCCTGTTTTGGAACGTGCAGAAGGTTGTGCAGAGGCATTTATCGCAATGCTCGAAGACCTCGACATTAAAGTAGGTCTCGCTCCTTACGGTGTGCAGGAATCTGATCTTGAAGGTATCGCAACTCGAGCAATGGCTGCAAAACGTCTTATGGACAACAATCCACGCCAGTGCACTGAGAAACAGCTTCTCGACCATTTGCAGAAAACATTTTAGCGCATAGGGGTCCCCTTAGCAGCGCCGGAGCCGTTATCACCGTCGCGACTAAGGGGTTCCCCCCTCTTAAATGTTTATTATATTTTATTTTATTATACTTTGATCTAGTAGAAGGGTAAAAAAATGAGCAATGCAGAAATTACAAAAGCTGTACAGCAGGATAAAGAAAATTGTTGGCATCATCTCACCCAGCACAAACCATTCGACGGTGACGCAAACCCGATGGTTGTTGTTGAAGGTGAAGGCATGCGTATCAAAGACGCAAACGGCAAAGTGTTCCTCGACGCTGTTTCCGGTGGCGTTTGGACTGTTAACGTAGGCTACGGCCGTGAAGAAATTGCAAAAGCAGTTTATGAACAGCTTAAAAAGCTTTGTTACTTTGCTGGTTCCGCCGGTAGCATTCCGGGTGCACAGTTCGCTGAAGCTCTTCTTGATAAAATGCCTGGCATGGGCCGTGTTTACTATTCTAACTCCGGTTCTGAAGCTAACGAAAAAGCATACAAAATCGTACGTCAGCTCGCACACCTTAAAGGTGACGGCTCTAAACACAAAATCGTGTTCCGTGATCGTGACTACCACGGCACTACCATTGGTGCTCTTTCCTCCACTGGACAGTTTGAACGTAAAAACCAGTACGGTCCGTTTGCTCCTGGCTTTGTAGAACTCGCAAACTGTAACTGTTACCGTTGTCCATTCGGTAAAGAATACGGTAGCTGTGACATTGAATGTGCTCACGCTCTTGAGTCTCTCATTCAGAATGAAGGACCTGAAAACGTTGGCGGTGTAGTTCTTGAACCGATCACTGCTGGTGGTGGCGTAATCGTTCCTGTACCTGAGTACTTCCCGATTATCCGTGAAATTTGTGATCGTTACGACGTTCTTCTTCACATTGACGAAGTTGTATGCGGTCTTGGTCGTACCGGTAAATGGTTTGGTTACCAGCATTTTGACTTCACCCCGGACATGGTAACCATGGCGAAAGGTGTTGCATCCGGTTACGCAGGTATTTCCTGTACCGTAACCACTGAAAAAGTTTTTGATCAGTTTAAAGCGGATCCTTCCGATCGTATGCATTACTTCCGCGATATTTCCACCTTCGGTGGTTGTACTGCTGGTCCTGCTGCAGCACTCGCTAACATGGAAATTATCATTCGCGAAAACCTGCTCGACAACGTCGTCAAAATGGGTGACTATTTCCAGGATCGTCTCTTTGAACTGAAAGACAAGTACTCCATTATCGGCGACGTTCGCGGTAAAGGTCTCTTCCAGGGGCTTGAGCTCGTTAAAGACCGTGCTACCAAAGAACCTGTGGACGAATCTGTTGCAGCTGGTGTTGCTGGCAATTGTGGGAAAGAAGGTGTTATCATCGGCCGCACAAACCGCTCTTTTAAAGAGTTCAACAACACTCTTTGTTTCAGCCCTGCACTGATTGCTGGTAAATCTGAAATTGATGAAATTATTGATGCACTTGATAAATCCTTTGCATCTATTTCTGCATAAGTAAAATAACACGATATTCTTAGGAGATAAGACAATGATCGTAGGTGTACTTAAAGAGATTAAAGTTAAAGAAAACCGCGTTTGTATGACCCCTGCTGGCGTTACCACCATGGTAGCACACGGTCATGAAATCCTCGTTGAGAAAAGCGCTGGTGTCGGTTCCGGTTTTTCTGATGAAGAATACGTAGCTGCTGGTGCAACCATCATCGATACCCCGCAGGAAATCTGCGACAAAGCTGAAATGGTAATGCACGTTAAAGAACCACAGCCTTCCGAATACGGTATGCTCCGTAAAGGCCAGATCCTCTTTACTTACCTTCATCTTGCTGCTGACGAGCCACAGACCAAAGGTCTTATGGAATCCGGCGCAACTTGCATCGCATACGAAACCGTTCAGAAAGCTGACCGTTCCCTTCCACTTCTTACTCCTATGTCTGAAGTTGCTGGCCGTATGGCTATTCAGCAGGGTGCAAAAGCTCTCGAATCCACCAACGGTGGCCTCGGTAAACTCCTCGGTGGCGTACCTGGTGTAGAACCAGCTAAAGTTATGGTTATCGGTGGCGGCGTTGTAGGTGTTCAGGCTGCTAAAATGGCTTGTGGCCTTGGCGCACAGGTTTACCTCATGGACATCAACCTTGATCGTCTCCGTTACCTCGACGACGTAATGCCAGCTAACTGCACTACTCTCATGTCTTCCAAAGGCACGATCCAGAGCATGCTTCCAGAAATGGACCTCGTTGTAGGTGCAGTTCTTATTCCTGGTGCAAAAGCTCCTTCCGTAATTACTCGTGAAGACCTCAAACTCATGAAAAAAGGCGCAGCACTCGTTGACGTTGCTATCGACCAGGGTGGTTGCTTCGAAACTTCTAAAGCTACCACTCACGAAAACCCAACTTACGAAGTAGAAGGCGTAGTTCACTACTGCGTAGCTAACATCCCTGGTGCAGTTCCAGCAACTTCCACCATGGCTCTTACTAACGCAACTCTTCCTTACGCTCTCGAGCTTGCTAACAAAGGTTGGAAGAAAGCTTGTCAGGAAAACGAAGCTCTTAAACTGGGTCTTAACGTTCACGAAGGCAAACTTACATTCAAAGCTGTTTGTGATGCATTCGGCCTCGAATACACTCCGGTTGAAGACGTATTATAAGTCTGATTGCCCACCTGCTTTCGGCTCAGCATAACTCTTTAATCCGAAAGCAATAGGTAATGTAAGATTTATTCTTACAAGTGCGCGTAAGCGCATCTAAGTAGCGAAAGCTATTTGAAAATATAAGCAGCAGCATGTTTTTTCATGCTGCTGCTTTTTTGTTTTGTGTGCAGGGTGCTGCGTAGAAAGAGGGGCTTTCGGCCTTTGTTAACAAGTATGCTTCTACCATTTTAGGATGAGCAGCATAATGAAAAGTAAGGTGCTCATTTTACAAAGTGTGGTTGAGCCCCGTTATATTCTTTTATTATATTATATTGGTTTGTGCTAAATTGACGAATAGGTAATTGCGTAAGGGTGTTTTTTGTATGCCCTGTTCCGCTACGCAACAATAAAGTTTTGATGTATGAGGAATACGACTGTTGAGGATCGTATTGTCATGACTATTTTGTATGCATGCACCGTGTGTTGATATTGTAAGGAGGGGGTAATGGGAAGATTTTCCCTGAAGTTGCAGGTTTTCTTAATTGCCGCAAGTGCGCTGATATCGCTTGGGGTTGGGTATGCTTTTTTATATTCCGGTTCCGATGGTGCCACTGTTTCAATGGGGTGTGTTGGCACTGCGTTGTTGGTGACAGTCGGCTTGTTTACCTTGTTAGTATTGCCGCTGGTTTTTATAACGATAAGTACGCTGCGTACTGCATTCAGCGTTATCCGGACTAAAAGTAAACAGGTTTGTGACGGAGACTTTTCGGTTGTTTTTCCTTCTTCGACAGTTGCGGACCTTGCGGCTGTGGAGCAGGACATTGAGACAATGTTTGCCAGCCTGAAGCATCGGCTTGGCTTTGCTCAGGGAGTGCTTACCGGTATTGACACTCCTTTTGTCGTTGTCGATACAAATGAAGTTTTGACCTATACCAACGATTCTCTGCTTACCATCCTTGAGCAGGAAGGAAAGCCGGAAGATTATTATGGACAGAATGTAGCGTACTTTTTCTATGGGGATGCTTCCCGTCGTACGGTTTTGGCAGATAGTCTTGAAAAACATATTGTCACAAAGCGTGAAGTCATTCTTACAGGACGTAAGGGCGGGCAGCGAAAAATTTTTATTAATGCCTCCCCCCTGTTTGACTTGAATGGTGAGTTGATGGGGGCGCTTTGCATTTATCAGGATTTAACCGCTTTGCGCCAGCGTGAGGAAGAAATTCTGAAAACAAATGAGCAGATTGCTATTGCTGTACGCGATTCTGAAGGTGTTTCCCATGAGGTCGCACGAGTTGCGCAGGAGATTGCCACGCAGATGGAAGGAACAAGCCTCGCCGTGTCTCGTCAAACTGAGCGCGCTATGGAGACAGCCGCTGCGATGGAGCAGATGAATGTAGCCGTGACTGAAGTTGCGCAGAATGCTTCAAACGCTGCCGAACAGGCCACCTCTGCCCGTGACAAAGCAGAACAGGGCTTTAAAGTTGTCGGACAGGCTATTGAAGCTATTGATGATGTAGCCCGTTTATCACGGCAATTACATGATGATATGGCCTCGTTAGGCCAGCAGGCTGAAGGTATCGGTACGGTTATGAATGTCATTACTGATATTGCAGATCAGACAAACTTACTTGCGTTAAATGCAGCGATTGAAGCAGCGCGGGCCGGGGACGCTGGTCGAGGGTTCGCTGTAGTTGCGGATGAAGTCCGTAAGCTTGCAGAAAAAACCATGCAGGCAACAAAGGAAGTAGGTGAAGCCATTGATGCAATTCAGGCTGGTGCGCAGCGTAATCTTGAAAGTGTAGAAGCTGCAACCACGGCTGTAGCCCGTTCCAGAGAGCTTTCCGGCGCCTCAGGTGAAGTGCTCGACGTTATTGTTGAACTGGTAAATGATTCAACGGATCAGGTGCAGGCAATTGCGACAGCAGCAGAGGAACAGGCTGCGACGAGTGATCATATTAACCGTTCAGTAGACGAAGTACGGACAATCTCTGAACAGTCAGCAGACGAGATTGTACTCGCTTCAGACGGAGTTCGAGAGCTTTCGCTTATGGCAGGACGGTTACGGGAAATAATTCAGTCTGTCGGGTCATGATTTTTTTTTAGAAGTTCTTAACAAATATAGTATGTTGTGAAGTAATAAAGCCGAAAAGTGTATTAATACATTTTTCGGCTTTTTTTTAATTTTTCAAAAAATTCTGTTGATGAAAATTCGGTGTGTTTAGGTAACGTTCGCGAATTTGATGGATGTCTTTTTCGTGCTTGGTGAAGATATCGACAAGAATCGGGTCGAACGCTTTTGCTCGCTCGGACATAATATATTCAAAAATACGCTCCTGATGCCACGGCTCCTTGTAGCAACGTTTTGAGCAAAGCGCATCGTAGACATCAGCCAGCATAGTGATCCGCGCAAAAAATGCTGATTGCGTGTTCATGTAAACCACTGGGGTATCCGTTGCCGTCCCAGCTCTCGTGATGCTGGTGGGCTGTTTCGCATGCGACACGCAGTAGTTCCTTTTGGGAACCGTCTAATATCTTTTTTCCGATAGATCTATTTGGTTTTATTACTTCTTTATTCAAAATGATGATGTGTGGGAAAAAAAGCTGCACAGAAGAGGGCGGCGCCTTTTTAGGTGCAACAAGTTTTGTAGGCCTTTTTTGTGTATCTCTAGGACACTGAAGACCGTTGGTATCCTTTGTTCAGGATGCGCCTGTACGCTTTTATACGTAAAGCAACTGGTGTGGGGGATTTTATCTCATGGTGAATACGAGTTGCTGTGCTGAATTAATAAATAGTTAAGCGTTGCGGCATAGTTCAGCTTCTTCATTAATGATGTCTATGTAAGTTCGATTGCGCCCTGCATGTTTGCTGAGATATAGTTGGTTGTCTGCGCGGGCCAGAACAGCGCGGCAGCATTCATTGTGTTGTGAAATAGCTCCACCGAATGAGGCGGTGACACTGACTCGTTGATTATTATGCAGAAGCCATGAGTGCTGTACCAGACGACGCAAGCGTTCTGCCATCTTTGTCAGGTTATCGAGCGTTGTGTTTGGCACAAAAACTACAAATTCTTCCCCACCCCATCGGCAGATGACGTCCAGAAAGCGTAATGACTTTGTTAAAGTCTGTGCGACCATCTGAATAACTTTGTCTCCGGTATGGTGCCCAAAGGTGTCGTTTACCAATTTAAAATCGTCGATATCAATAAACAGGACACCAAACGGGGCTAGATTTTGCTCCATAGCATGGTCGAGGTTACGCATAGTTATTTCTGCATAACGCCGGTTACCTATGCCGGTGAGTTTGTCCGTTAAAACTTCTTTGCGGAGTAGCTCCATTTCTTTGCGGATATTAACGGATTCATTAATTTCTGCAAAAACTTCAACAGCGCCGATAATAGTTCCTTTGGAATCAAGTATTGGTGAAGCTTGTACCGTCACAGGAACTTTATGCCCAAGTTTGTGGCGCATATATACTTTCTTGTGTCTTGCCTCGCTGTTGCTTAGTGCCGTTGTTAGCGGACATCCCTTTTTACACAGAGAGCATCCGTTTTCGTCTTCATGGCGTAACAGGTTGTTTGAACACAGTTCCCCCATCACTTCATCTGCTGTGTATCCGCTAAGTCTTTCTGCTGCCTTGTTCCAATACGTAATGTGACGTTTTGCATCAATAAAGTAGATGCCGTCTGTAATAGAGTTGAGCAGAGTTTGATAAAACATTTGATCCATGAACTAACTCCCCAGAAATAAGTGCAATATGCACAACCCATCCCCCCCTATTCTCCGGAATGTAGTTGCTCTGGCTGGCAAGGCGCAATGTGAAGCATATCTCTGTGTGATTAGCGGCTGTAGTATGCAAGAGATGGTATGGTGTTTTGCGCAAACAAAAGAAATATATTCAGACATACATCGTTTATTTCGTAAAAACAATTAGTTGAAATATTTTAAGGACGGGCATTTGGTTACGTAAAGGAAAATACTTGCATTATTCGCAGAGGGACAGTTCATGTTTTTTTATTAATGTTTTCGTTCTTTTTGCATAAAAAGCAATAATAGCAAATAGTTATAGAAGATTCTTGTAACGGGTTATTGTCTGGTCTTTGTATTATGTCCTTGATGTCTATTGAAAAAAAATTTGTGTTATGAGGTAAATAAATAACCCTTACCCGCTGAGATAATTGTTCTAAAAGATAGAGATAATAGTACAGAGCAAACGTAGCCGTGTTGAGTGGTTTGTTTTATGTAACAACATTCAAGAGCTTATTTGTAGGTTTTAGAAGCAGTGCATTACAGAGAAAAGCGTGATACTGTTCCTAAAAAATACAACTAAGGCATATAGTTATGAATTTACTTATTGTACTCGTATTTGTTTTGTCATTTAGTTTTAGCTTTGTGTTTGCGCTAGGTGGCATTGGGTCTGCTGCGGCAATTATTCCTGTACTGACATGGATTGGTGTTCCCTTTAATATTGCACGTCCGACTGGGCTGTTCATCAATACATTAAGTATGGGGGGAGCAACCTATTCGAACATTAAAGGCGGTAGGGTTGACTTTAAATTAGGTCTTCCAGTCATTGTGACCTCTTTGGTCATGGCACCTATTGGTGCATGGAGCGGCCACTTTTTTCCCACGCAGTATATTATGATCGCCCTTGTTCTTTTTCTGATGTTTGCGTCTTTCATGATGTTGTTCTTTAAGGGAATGAAAGGAGAGGTGGAATATCGCGAGGATCATCCTTTTGTCGGACCTGCTTTTGTCGGAGTTCTTGCAGGATTTTGCTCTGGTTTGCTAGGGGTCGGAGGCGGTGGACTTATTTCTCCCTTACTTATTTTGCAAGGGTTTAATCCTAAAAAAATTGCTGCCATTACGGCATTTGCAGTACCATTTTCTTCTGTAGCCGGATTTGCGACGTACGCCCTTATGGGCTCAGTTGCTTGGGACATATGGATAGTTGCCGGTGTAGCGGCCTGTCTTGGCGGGTATTTGGGGACTAGTGTTATGCATAAGCGGATGCCGCCGTCAGCGGTGAAAAAGTTTTTGGGAGTGATTCTTTTTCTGGTGGCCTTGCGTATTCTTTTCGATATTATTTTTATATAATAGCTAGTTTCGATAGGTAAAAAAGCAGCCGCGTATACGCGGCTGCTTTTTTAGTCATAGTCTAAGACCACAAGTGTGGTCTTTTTTTTTGGGGGGGGTATGCTAAGGGGAAAATAAGTGTGCCTCCCTTGGTGAGAGGGAGGCACACGAGTGAAGAGCGTTCTAATTCTAAAAATTTATTTAGAAGGTACCAGCATGAATGGTGGTGCATGAAAGTAACCTGCGGAATAGTTACTTTGGTACCAGAACAAATTGATTGCTCAATCAATATGCTTTTTTTTAAATATTCACGCTGCCTATGTCAACGTAAAAAAAAATGGAATTACGAAAAAATGAGGTGTCGAACATTTATTTTAAAATATAAGTTAATAAAATAAGTATGTTAATAGTTGTCTTGTGGCGGTAGAAAAATGTTGAAACTGTCTACAAGGTGCTTTTTACGTGCGACTTTGTTTTTGTACAAAAAATTTTCCTGCAAAAAATATTATATGAATAAATGTACAAACTCGAAAGCAAGGTAAAATTAATTTACAGCATAACATATCATGATAAGAAAGAAAAAATAATCAGGAAGAAAGTGAAAGGAAAAGGTGAAATACAAAAATAGATAATATTTTTAAAATATTATCTGTTTTTGTTACGTAGTGTTTTTTGGGAAAATAGCAAGAGTTGTTAGAGTGCAGTGTTGCCAAAAAATGTAAGAACAGTTTCGTTTAATGCAGCGTATGTTCTTATTTGTACAATATCACATCTGAAAATATAGCACGCACTTCAGTATAATAGGGTGATGGAGGGCTTTGCTAAATCTTTACATCGTGATAATTCATCCGGTTGATTGCTCAACCAATCATGTTGAGTAACAACTCTGTGGGCCCTTATGCAGGATGTTGCCTTTTCCTGCACAAAAAGGGTGGTGGACTGTCATACTGCCTGAGCTCTGGTACAGCCAGGCAGTATGACAGAGAGTTAGACACATGTAGGTAGCGTTCCGTTGGCCTGGTCTCTACCTACACATACCTGAACTAGGACCTGTGATGGAATACTTGTCTTTTCTATTGGCGTTGCTGCCAATTGCGTGGCTTATCTTTTCGCTTGTTGTTCTCAAGCTCCCAGCACATAAAACTTGTACTGCAACTTTAGTTGCAACGCTTGCTATTGCTGTATTCGGTGAATGGCACATGCCGGCATTTAAAGCTGTTTCTGCTGCTGCCGAAGGTGGTGCTTTAGCACTTTGGCCTATTATGATCGTTATTATTGCTGCAGTATTTACATACAACTTGTCTACCCAGACTGGCAGCATGAGCGTAATTACTAAAATGCTTTCCAGCATCACCACAGATCGCCGTTTACTCGTGCTTATTGTAGCATGGGGCTTTGGCGGTTTTCTTGAAGGTGTAGCAGGCTACGGTACCGCGGTAGCAATTCCTGCAAGTATCCTTGCTGCAATGGGGTTTGCACCTATGCATGCAGCTGTGATTTGTCTGGTAGCCAATACCGTGCCGACAGCTTTCGGCGCAATTGGTATTCCAATTACTACAATGGCGAGCGTAACCGGTATCCCTGTTGAGATTGTAAGCTATCTCACAGCACTCCAGCTCTCTGTATTCATTGTTCTTATTACCTTTCTGGTCGTCGGCCTTGTTGATGGCTTCAAAGGTTTGAAAGGCGTTATTGGCGCTTGTCTTGTTTCCGGTTTTAGCTTCGCCCTTCCGCAGCTGTATGTTGCCAAATTTATGGGTGCAGAACTTCCGTGTCTTGTCGGTAGTATCTGTAGTATGGCGGCAACCATAGCATACACCCGTATGGCACATCGCAGCACCGCAGCCGAAGCGGAAGAAGCTCTTACTGCAAAGAGCAAGTTTTTGGCGTGGGTTCCTTACATGTTAATCCTCACGTTCATTGTTCTTTGCAGTAACTTATTTCCAGCAATTAAAGACGCGGCTGGCTCCCTTAAGTCTGTTATCACTATTTACGGTGATAAACCGTTCACTATTAAGTGGGTTGCCACTCCGGGGGTTCTCATCATTCTCGCCACATACGTGGGTGGTTTGATTCAGGGCGTCTCAATTGCAGAAATCACAAAAATTCTGGCCAATACTGCAAAGCAGCTCACCAAGTCTGCTATCACAGTAGTGGCCATTGTCGCGCTTGCGAAGGTAATGTCCTACAGTGGTATGATTAACACCATTGCAATGGTCATTGCCGAGCTTACCGGCTCCTTCTACCCATTCATCTCTCCAATGGTGGGTGCGCTTGGTACCTTTGTCACAGGCTCCGATACATCTTCAAATGTGCTCTTCGGGCAGTTGCAGATGCAGGTTGCAGCAAAGATTGGTGTAGATCAGGCCTGGCTGGTTTCAGCTTCCGCAGCTGGTGCTACAGCAGGTAAAATGATCTCTCCACAATCTATTGCCATTGCAACAGCAGCAACCGGTATTACCGGTAGCGAAGGTCGTATTATGAATAAGACCATCGTTGTTTGCTGTGGCTATGTACTTGTTTTGGGTACCCTTGTGTACGGACTTATTCCGTACTTGCACGCAATCTACTAGATTATTCGCAATGCGATGGAGGCGCATAGCGCCTCCCCGCATTGAAATTTTCTATCTATTACGCATACAGCAATGCTTTGCCGTTTTTTGTCGAGGCTACAGAGCCTGTTCTGCAAAACCAAACTTTGAAAGCTGGTCGCACAGCATTTGCCGTGCAAGATACAGGACTCCGAGCATAATTAATCCGGAAACAAAAATGTTTTCACGGAAAACAAAAGATACAACAAAACATACAGCTGTTACTGCAAGCTGAATTTGAGCAAATTTTTCCGGTACCTTGTCATGGGATACAAGCAGCCATTGCGGCTTAGTCCCGTACAAAAAGAGAGAAACCAGAAAAACTACACCAAGAATTCCAGCAGCCTTTAAATCCGCAAGCAGAACCGGAAAACCAGCGGTGCCTCCACTAAGCAATGCAGCGCTCAGTAAAATATACATATCAATCCCGACAATTACGGGATCCGGAATAGCCTTTTTTTTCAGAAAAACGCCAAGTGTCACCAGAGCGGTTATTGCTGCCACATAAAATGGCATCATCCAACTGCCGGGGTGGGATACATCAACATATCGAAAAGAAAATGCAAATACCTGAAGCGGCAGTAACTCGAGCAGAATCCGTAACCAGCGGTTCATAACGTTTCCCCTTGGTACTGTGTTGACGGATCGTTCCTTGTGAATGAGGTAACACGCAAGTTAGAAACAGGACGATGTCGACACGTTGTGTACAATGCTGGGGATAGTATTGCAGATTTTTTTTTATGTTTTCAAGTTCTATTTACTAGTTGTGCTTTCAAACAGTTTAAAATGTTGAGTCTCGGCAAAGCGCATCTATTTTAAAAAGTTAACTTAAATTGGCTTTTATATCCTCTTTGAGTAATTAAAGAAAATATGAAATACATAAACCTTTTTTAGGACGTAAGTATTCACTCTGTGAAATGGGCAGTGCCTATTACTCAGAGTGTTTGTTGTTTAAACAACAATGTTGTGTGGGTGGTACTGAAGTCATACAATACAAGGCCCTGTAAAACAGGGCCTTTCTTGTATGAAGGAGGTATGTCGGCATGACCTGTATGGTGGAGAGGTTGGTCAGCCTGATTAAGTAATCGCTGTCTTACTTAATGTACTGGGCAAGTTGCAAAACATTAGCGCCCACGGCATGTGCTTTGATGGAAAAAGCAGTAATTAGAATTGCCATGGTGAGCAGTGTTGCGTGTTTTGTAGAACCAGCATTGAACTTAGTGTCGTCAACATTGAAAAACAGATTCATTGTATTCCCTTTTGTTCCGCAAAAGAGGTTGAATAAAATTGTTCTTGATTGAGCGACCAAACAATATCAAAAACACTAACGTTGTAAAGAGGTAAAATGCATTTTTTTAATTTTTTTGCACCTGTTGATGGGGCTGGGGGGGCTGAATTACTTTATGTTGGTGTATCGTGTGAGAAGTGGGTGCCTGCTTCGATTGGCTGTGGTTAAGCGGAACAGAGGTGGCCTTGTTGAATTAGAATATATTGTTAGATACAGAAAGACCTCTTTAATAAAGCGTGATGTTCTGGCGCTTTTGTTGATGAGTGCTGTGATTCGACAAAATGAAGTGAGTCAGCAATTTTCATTAACTACCCTAAAAAACGAAATATATTTTTGAGTTGAGCACACTTTTTACAATGTTTTGCTTGTTCGTCACTTGGCTTTTTTTAATAAGATGTTGCTGTGATGCAATAATGAATTATTCATATGCCAACTAGTAAAAATAAATGAGTCATTTTCTCTAGTGCTCGAAAAATTATGGTTATTGCTACAGTGAGTAGGGATTCTGGCTGAGTTTTAATAGGTTCACTTACCGCGCTGTGGTGTTTTTTTTTCTTAATTAGATGTTGTATAGATAAGGCTAAGTCTAAAACGACTCGAAATGGCCATAGATTAATTCAAAAATGAATCAAAGTTGAGTGAAGAAACAAGACTGTTCTTTTTTATATAGTTAAAGCAGGTGGTTGTTGTTGGTGTGTTTTTTGGCATATGAAATGCATATGGATAGGCGCTCCTAAAGAGTACCAAAACCTTAGGCATGGGTGCTGTGCTATCCTTTGATAAAACAGAAACCCCTCTGCATGAGTAATCTCATCGTTGCTATTGGGTGTATGTAACCTGTCCCCAAGATTTAGTTCTTCTGCCAGTAACGACGCTATGGTTAAAAGGTAAACTGGAAATGACTTCGGTTATTTTCTTAATTTAGGAGAAAGGCTTACTATGAGTGGTAGTTCAACGAATTCAGACGACACTTCATCGTTAAAGAAATCTATTAAACCATCTCAGGCATGGGCTCTAGCATTAGGGGCTATACTTGGATGGGGTGCATTTGTTTTGCCTGCATTGCGCTTTTTGCCTTCAGCAGGGCCATTGGCAGCTTGCATCGGATTTGTTTTGGGTGGAGGGATGTTATTCTTTGTAGCCATTAGCTATGGTAACATGGTGAGCAAGTATCCTGTAGCAGGAGGCGCATTTACTTTTGCTTACATCGGTTTCGGGCCGACCGCAGCGTTTATCTGCGGCTGGGCACTCGTTCTTGGATACATCTGTATTATTGCACTTAACGCAACAGCCCTCGCGTTATTGTCGCGCTTTTTATTACCGGGTGTATTTGAGGTCGGGTACCTGTATACGATTGTAGGTTGGAAAGTTTACGCAGGTGAATTGGCAATGCTTATTGCTATTCTCGCAGGCTGTGGCTTTTTGAACTATTGTGGTGCCGATCTTGTAGGTAAGATACAAGTTTTCTTAGCATTTGCTTTGGTTTCAGGAGTATTTGCCCTCTTCGCAGGTTCCTGTCTGACAGATACGGCATCTATTTCAAACCTGTTTCCGTTATATGCGGAAAATAAAGGGCCTATCGCTAGCGTTATGGCGATTACAGCTATTGCACCTTGGCTGTATGTTGGCTTTGATACCATTCCACAGGCGGCAGAAGAGTTTGACTTTCCACATAAGGATGCTCAGCGCTTGATGCTTTCAGCTATTTCATGGGGTGTGCTTTTATACGCACTCGTAACAATAGCTGTTGCAGTTGTTATGCCGTATCCGGAGTTGCTTCAGTTGGACGTCCCGTGGGCAACCGGTTCTGTAGCGAAAATGAGTCTTGGTAACGTAGGTAGTGTGATTCTGGCAATTGCCGTCTCTGCTGCAATCTTTACCGGTATTAATGGCTTTTTTATTGCTTCTTCCCGTTTGCTGTTCAGTATGGGGCGTGCAAAAGTGCTTCCAGCATGGTTTGCGCAGATTCATCCTAAGCATCAGACTCCGCATAATGCTATTCTGTTCGTACTTGTTATCGCAGTTTCTGCGCCATTCTTCGGTCGTGAAGTACTCAACTGGGTTGTAGACATGTCTGCAATCGGGACTGTGGTGGCGTACCTCTACTCGTGTCTTGCAGCGTATAAATATATGGCTGCACACCCGTTTGAAGATGGCTCCAAAAAAGGTAAAATCAATGCTGCACTTGGTTCCTTAAGCTCTGTCATCTGCCTTTGTCTTTTGACCATCCCCGGGTCTCCCGGTGCAATCGGTTCTGAATCCTGGATAGCATTGCTTGTATGGTGTGCGCTTGGCGGCATATTCTACAAAACAAAGATTGGTGAATTTACATCAATGAGCCGTAAGGAACAGACAGAACTGATTCTGGGTTGCTCATCCCGTCCGGTGTTTTTTAAATAGCACATTGATACTTGTGTGGCTTTAAGGGCAAGAAGTTCGACGTAACAGCACGCTCTTTTTTTTATTCAGCAGCATGAAATACTTCATGCTGCTGTTTTTTTTGTATTTCCAGAACTTCAACGGTATGTTCTATTTACGTCTGAGGGATAGTTATTACGTTGCGCTGTTTTTCATCTGCCGTGCTTAGTACGCACTGATAGCAATATCGTTCAATATTCGTTTTGTTGTTTTATGTAGTATGACTTCATAATTCATATGGAGGGCTTGCTACATGTCTATTTTTGCTTCAATGTTTGCTTTTACGTTTGTCGGAGCTGTCACGCCGGGGCCAGTTAATTTTATTGCTGCAAGCACGGGAGCGAGGGGCGGGTATAAAAAAACAGTGCTCTACATTTTGGGCGCAACCATTTCTTATACTCTTGTTGTTGTAATAAGCGGTGTATGTCTCGGGCAGGTTTCTCAAATTTTACCTGAAATTACATGGTTTCTTAAGGTAGTTGGTGGAGCGTTTTTACTCTACGTGGCGTATAAGATTGCCATGTCAAAAGGCTTTGATCTGACCCATAATGCGGATGGTGATTCTCTTCCCGGTTTCTGGGAAGGTTTTCTGGTACAAGTGCTTAATCCAAAAGCATGGTTTTTTGCCATGTCCGGTGTGAGCTTATTCGCATTAGGGCGGGGCGACGCTACGTTGTATTTCATTGTTTTTAGTTTTGCTTCTTTCATACTTTGCTTTATTGGCGTTTCTGTATGGGGCGTGTTAGGTGGATATATCGGACAGTTTTTATCTACGCCAAAGCGGCAGACTGGTTTTAATCACACAATGGGAACCCTGCTAAGCGTGGCTGTTATTTGTATGCTGGTTGGATAGAGGTAGAAAATGAAGCAGGACAGTTCTGTTTATTTGAGTACATGCAAGGGGTTGCCGTTTGTAGAAGTGCGAACTGCATTGAATTCTTCTGTCTGCTATCATACCCATTCACATGATGAATTTTCATTCGGCGTGATTGATAATGGCACGGCGAAATACAAGAACCGCAAGTCAACACATCGGGTTTATAGAACAGATACTGTGACAATTAATCCGGGCGATGTGCATTCATGTAATCCTGATTCGTCAGAATGGTCGTACCGGATGCTTTTTGTTGATACTGCGTGGATAGGATCTGCTCAGGCGGAACTATGTGAAAAGCATATAACGGACTATCAAGGTTTTTTACAAGACTATGAGTCAGAAAAGGCGCTTTTTACCAGATTCAACGCGCTTTACAATGTGTTAATTCAGGATGTTAATCCGCTGGCTGCGGAAACATACTTGTTACAGTATATTCAACGTTGGTTTGGGCAGGAAGATCAGGCTGCTGCCACGTGCCAGAAAATTGCTTCTTCCTGTGTGCACAGGGTAAGAGAAAAGTTATTTGATCAGCTGGCGACAAATCATTCGTTGCATGATTTGGCCATGGATGCCGGACTAAGTCGCTATCATCTTATCCGTAAATTTAAAGAAGTTTACGGCCTTTCTCCACATGCATTGCAGATTGATGAGCGTATAAAGCGAGCAAAAAAGTTACTTAAGCAGGGCGAAACTATTGCAGACGCATCTGCGCAGCTCGGCTTCGCAGATCAGGCTCATTTCCAGCGTAATTTCAAAAAGCGCCTGGCCATCACTCCAAAACAATACCAATCTTTCTTTATATAGTTTGTAGTGCCGGTATGTAACTGGCACTATGAAACCGTTTCACTTCTGCAAAGCAAAAAAAAATAAATATCATAAGTATTGCTTAAAAATACAATATGTTACACTGTTTGCAGTGCTATGTTTTAAAATTCGCACGTCGGGCATAGAACCGCTTACATTATGTGGGTCTTTACAGTGAAAAGTCTTGTTTTTAGGGGGTTTTCTGGAAACTTATAAACTTTTGTCACTAGACAGACAGTAAGACCGTTTACATTATTTTGTGTTGTTAAAAAGAACAAAAATGCTCTATAAAAATCACTAGAACTATTCTTTTCAAGCGACCTACGTCATGTATTAGTTGAAGTTCATTTGAGTTTGTGCAGCTGGCAATTTCGATGATGAAGAAGATACATATGGCATAGGTGCCGAGGTAAAGCGTGTTCGCCCATACGTTTTACAGTGATCTTGCAGAGTGCAAAGAAGCTACACTCGTCTCGGTATGAAAGTAACCATTTAGCACAAGTAAAAGAACACCATGATTAAAATCGGTATTAACGGCTTTGGCCGTATAGGCCGCCTTGTATTCAGGGCTGCAACACAGCGTGATGATATTGAAGTTGTTGGTATTAACGACCTTATTGATGTTAATTACATCGCGTACCTTCTCAAATACGACTCTACTCACGGGCGCTTTAACGGCACCGTAGAAGTAGTAGACGGTCACCTTGTTGTTAACGGTAAAACCATTCGTGTATCTTCCGAATGTTGTCCGGAAAAACTTGCATGGGATGCAATTGGCGCCGAATGTATTGTAGAATCTACCGGCTTCTTCCTTACTGACGAATCTGCCCGTGGTCACATCAAAGCCGGTGCTAAGAAAGTTATTCTGTCTGCACCTTCCAAAGATGCCACCCCAATGTTTGTTATGGGTGTTAACCACAAAGATTACGCAGGTCAGGACATTGTTTCCAACGCTTCCTGTACAACAAACTGCCTTGCACCGCTCGCGCATGTTGTTCACAACGCATTCGGTATTGTGGAAGGTCTCATGACGACTGTTCACGCAACCACTGCTACTCAGAAAACCGTTGATGGTCCTTCCTGCAAAGACTGGCGTGGCGGACGTGGTGCTGGTCAGAACATCATTCCTAGCTCTACCGGTGCTGCTAAAGCAGTTGGTAAAGTTATTCCTTCCCTCAACGGAAAGCTTACCGGTATGGCGTTCCGTGTTCCTACTCCGGACGTTTCCGTAGTTGATCTTACCTGTCGTCTTGAAAAGTCAGCTACTTACGACGAGATCAAAGCAGCTCTTAAAGAAGCTTCTGAAAATGAGCTTAAAGGTATTCTCGCATACACTGAAGATGCTGTAGTTTCCACCGACTTTGTTGGTGAATCCTGCACCTCTATTTTTGACGCATCCGCTGGTATTGCTCTTAATGATAATTTTGTTAAGCTTATCTCATGGTACGACAACGAATGGGGTTACTCCTGTAAAGTTCTCGACCTGCTCGCACACGTAGCTGCTAACTAGTCTCTAGTATGAAGTATACACTGCGGCTCTCCTTGGATAAGGTGAGCCGCAGTGATTTCGTGCTGGAGGGTTTTACAATAAAATTATCATACCTTACGAGGCATAGCATATGAACAAACTTTTTATTAACGATCTCAATTGTGAAGAGAAAACTGTAATCGTACGCGTAGACTTCAACGTGCCACTTAAAGATGGTGCAGTTGATAACGATAAACGCATTCGTGCAGCTCTTCCAACCATCACCCATTTGGTAGATGAGGGCGCAAAAGTTATTCTAATGTCTCACCTTGGACGTCCTAAAGGACAGCGCGTTGAAGCTTTGAGCCTTAAACCTGTTGCAGACCGTCTTGCTGAGCTGTTGGGCAAGCCTGTTGCTTTTGCAGATGATTGTGTTGGTGATGTGGCTAAAAAAGCAGTGGCAAAACTTGCTGCCGGTGAAGTGCTTCTTCTTGAAAACCTTCGTTTCCACAAAGCTGAAACTGACAACGATCCTGAATTTGCAAAACAGCTTGCGGAGCTTGCAGAACTGTACGTTAACGACGCATTTGGCACCGCGCACCGCGCTCATGCTTCTACCGAAGGTATTACTCATCACATGGATACCTGTGCATGCGGTTACCTGCTTAAAAAGGAACTTGATTTCCTCGGTGGTGCGCTCGCAGAACCTAAACGTCCATTTACTGCCATTATTGGCGGTGCAAAAATTTCCGGTAAAATTGACGTAATTAAAGCACTTCTGCCTAAAGTAGATAACTTGATTATCGGCGGCGGCATGGCTTGTACGTTCCTTAAAGCTATGGGACGCGAAATTGGTAATTCTCTTTGTGAAGATGAAAAATTGCCATTAGCTAAAGAACTTCTTGAGCTTGGCAAAGGAAAAATTCTTCTTCCTTCTGACTACCTCGTAACTGATAAGCTCGATTTTGATGCACGCGAAATCGGCAGCGAAGCAATTGTAGCAGAGGATGCCATTACTGAAGGTCTTATGGCTGTAGATATTGGTCATGAGACCATGGAAACTTTCAAAAATATCATCGAAAAGTCCGGCACTGTTGTATGGAACGGCCCGATGGGAGTTTTTGAAATTGATGCTTCAGCAAAAGGTACTTTTGCTGTGGCTGAAGCACTTGCTGAAGCAACCACAAAAGGTAGCATCACCGTTATCGGTGGCGGTGACTCTGCATCTGCCATTGAGAAAGCTGGTCTTTCCGAAGCCGTTTCCCATGTTTCTACTGGCGGCGGAGCTTCCCTCGAATTCCTTGAAGGAAAAGCTCTTCCGGGTGTAGAAGCACTGACTGAAGCTTAATCCACTAAGCTGGATATCAAGCCTTGTAGTGTCGTTTCCGGAAACAGAACGGCTGGTTGTGCAAAAAATATAAAGCGGCATGTTGAATTTCAACATGCCGCTTTTTCTTTTATGGAGACGGAGTGTTATTCCTGTCTGCCAAAAGATGAAACAGGGAAGGTTGCTTTATGTGGGTGCATAGCAGTTCCAAGCCAGTGGATAGTCTGGCCAAGGTTTTCCATATTCGCCATAGCTTCCTCATCGTTTTTGACATCACCCGGCGCAAGGCCCACACCGAAATTCCAGTAGATTGACCCCGGAACGATCATTTGAGACATCAGGTACATGTGGTTAATGCTGTCAAAAGCATGGGTTGCGCCGCCGCGTCGAACTGCAACAACAGCAGCACCAATTTTTCCGGCCAGTGCACGGCCATTGGCAATGGCAACAAGCCCCATTCTGTCGAGAAGACCTTTCAGTTCAGCGGATACATCTGTGAAGTAGGTTGGTGTACCAAGAATAATAGCGTCAGCACGAAGGATTTTTTCAAATAGTTCGTTGAAGATATCGTTTTTAATAATGCAGGAATTATCCCGGGTTTCAAAACATTTGCTACATGCGGTACAACCACGAAGTTTTTTACCACCAACCTGAATAAGTTCTGTTTCCCACCCTTTTGCATCTAGTGGGGCTAGTGCGTTCTGCAATAAAATTTCTGTGTTGCCGCCTTTACGTGGGCTGCCGTTAATGGCGAGTGCGTACATTGATTTAATCCTTATTGGGGGTTGTATTTTTCTTATTAGATATCCGGCCTCGACAATAGGAAGAAAGTGGCTAGATTTGGTGATAGTGACATATTTTTGAAAATGTACAAGTACGGTTTTTTTTGTGCGTAAGTATCACGCAGGGTACCGTTGGAGATATGATGATTCGCAGATGTGACGTTAAAGAGGTGGATGGCAGGAGCTACAGGTGCTTTTTTGAGCTTACTATGCAGGTGATTGGTGGAAAATGGAAACCTGTCATTTTGTATCATTTGTCTCAGGCAAAAGTATTGCGGTTTGGCGTCCTACAAAAAACGCTGCATGGAATTACCCAGCGGATGCTGACAAAACAATTACGGGAGCTTGAGGCGGACAAACTTGTTACCCGTACTGCGTATAATGAGGTGCCACCCCGAGTAGAATATTCTCTCACAGAGTTAGGCGAGTCGCTTATCCCTATTTTTCTGGAGATGAAGCAATGGGGTATCAGGTATGAAGAACAGATAGCCGGCGAAGTGATAACAGGTGACACGTATGAGTCTGTGGAAGATCCAAAATAGCAGGCAGATAGTAATGGTAAAAAACAAGGCAGATTGAATGTATTCAATCTGCCTTGTTTTTTATTGTGCGACTACTGAGTGCAGCCCTTTTGCAATCTCTTGGCTTAGTGTTCCAAGTGCATTGCTTTGCGTCTGGACGTAGGAACTTATGTTGTTTTCGGCAACTGGAAAGGTTTCGACAAAATGGCGCGTGAGTAACGAATTGTCCGTGTCTACACGTACAATTTGCCAGATGGCATCCAGTGTAACATTCATACCTGTTTTGCCTTCAAATCTTCGTATAGTAACGTAAACTTGGTATTCTGGACGTTGAGCACGTTCCCATGGATATATGGCAACTTTTGGAGTCTGAAGCAGGATAGAAATGTTTTCTGCGAGTGTCTCTTCAACCTGTGTTTTAAATGAGTCACCCCAGCGTTGGTATTCGTGGATTGTGATGCTGTTTTTGCCTGTGCTTGTCACAATTTGTGAGCGATCAAGATGTCCGGGGACAAGTACTGGCCCGACGCCGACACTGATGTTGTTAAGCGGCTGAACCTGCGAAGTCTGTTGGTTGGAACTTGTAAGAATATAGTACGAAGATGGTGGGGACCCTGCGCCACAACCAACTAATATGATAGACAGTGTTGCGAACAGTAAGGCGTTTGATACGATTTTACGCATTATTTTCTCTCTTTTCCTCGAAGTAATGATTCTGGATGACGCTCCAGCTGGTCAGCCAGCGAACGGATGGCTCTAGCAGCTTCGCTCATTTCACGAAGGGCACGCTGTAGTTCTACAACTGTTGCGGAATCTTTTGATAACAACTGGTGCGCACCTTCCATAGTTTTTTGGGTTTTCTGGAAGGCAAGGCGGATTTCGTTTGATTCTGCGAGAGACTCTAATTTGTTACTTGCCTGTTTAATACCTTGTAAGGTCTCAATGGCATTGTTTCCGATTTTTTCCATTGGTATTTTTTGCAATTTTTCAAGTAGAGCGGACAGGTTGCTGGTAAGCTCTTCAATAGGTGTCGGTGTAGTTGGGATTTGAATAACACCATCTTCGGCAATAATTTTTGCCGGTTCGACATTTTTAAAGAAATCCAACGCTACGTAAAGCTTACCTGTGAGTAAGTTTCCAGTACGAACCTGACCACGCAAACCTTGCTTAACAAGAAGCTTAAGTATTGCGTCAGTGTCCACCTTCCCAGTCTGTGATGCTATGCGCTGCAAACGTTTCTGTTCAACTTCAATGCGAACGGGTACAAGCACCTTGTTGCTTTTGCAGTCGAATTCAATTCCGATATCAACAACATGTCCAACCGGGAATCCTTTGAATTCTACTGGAGCACCGATGGAAAGTCCCCGGACAGACTGTGCAAATTTAAGTACATAGTACTCTTTTTCGAGAAATTGTTCTGTCATCGCGGCTTCGCGCGTCGGGAATAGCTGGAATACGTCTTCTGCATCAGCAATAGGCGTATTCTTGAGGTGATCAGGATTTGTTAAGGATATGCCGCCAATGAGCAGACTCACCAGTGATTCTGTATTAAAACGGATGCCGTCTGTACCCATTTCTAGATCCATACCGGATGCCAGCCAGAAGCGGGAGGAGTCTTTGACGTAGGCGTCATATGGAGCATCAACAAAGACTGTAATAATAACGCCTTCGCCATTCTCTCGTAACCCGTACCCTACAACTTGTCCTATTTTAATACCACGGTAGTAGATGGGGGAACCGTAGTCCAAAGAGCCAAGGTCACCTGCTTCAAGTCTGAATAGTTTACCGGGGGTGCCTTCCGTTACCACCGGAGGAATTTCTAATCCTTTGAATTCGTATTGCGATTCACCCGCCTTGCCCGGATCTACCGCAATGTACGCACCGGAGAGCAAGGTGCCTAGCCCTGTAACAGTCCCTCCGCTAAGCCGCGGGCGGACAACCCAGAAACGTGTCTGTTCGTTTAAATATGCATCAGCCTTTTTAACGAGCGAAACAGTTACCTCAACGTGCTTAAAGTCTTCGGCAAGTTCAACAGATTCAACCTTGCCTATCTCCACATCTTTATATTTAACTTTTGTTTTTCCGGCTTCGAGTCCATCCGCAGAAGCAAAGGTGATGGTAATTGTCGGGCCTTTTTTCATCATAGTTGTATAGATTAGCCCGACGCCTATGATCAGCGCTACAAGGGGAACAATCCAAATCAAGGAAAAGCTTTTTTTCTTGCAGATGGAGGCTTGTGGCAGCGTTTCAGATGATGGGGCAGTGTTTTCTTCTGACATTTATTGTTCCTTCTGATCCCATATAAGTCTGGGGTCAAAGCTTTCTGCTGCAAACATGGTTATAACCACGACAGCAGCAAAATACACAGCTCCCGGCCCTGCCTGTATGGAGGCAAACGGGGCTAGCTGTACCAGGGCGACCAGCACAGTGACTACATATACGTCTACCATAGACCAGCGGCCAACGGCTTCTGTTAAGCGGTACATCTTAGTGCGGGTTTCCGGTTTCCATTGATGGCTAAATTTTACAGATATAAGCAGATATACCAGCGTGATGAGTTTCAAAAGGGGGATGAGTATGCTGGCTATAAAGATGATGAGTGCAATATGCCATGATCCTGAGAACATGAAATATATGACTCCGCTCATAATGGTATCTGCCTGAGTGCTGCCGAGTGCTTGTGTAATCGTTATGGGCAGCATGTTGGCCGGAAGATACAAAAGGACAGCGGCAACAACCAATGCTGTTGTTCGCTGAATGCTGTTCGGTTTGCGCAGATGCAGTCCTGCACCGCAGCGGGGGCAGGCTGTATGGTGTGTTTCCGGTATGCCGCTTACAAGTGAGCAGCTATGACATGTGGCAGACTGTGTGCATATGTCTGAATGGGTATCTGCCGATTTAATAGGGAGCCTTTTCCATATGTCATGCGGATTCAAACCGGAAAACGCAGTGACGAGGATAAGAATTAATCCCGTATATGCCCAGATTGCAGTACCCGGAATAATGGTAGCCATTTTACCGAGTTTGATCATGGAGACCAGAATACCCAGTAAGAACACTTCCATCATGCTCCATGGCATAAGGTGGCGTACTGTCCGAAAAATTACTCCGGTCTTAGGAGCCAGTTGTCCGAATTGAATAGGGGTGAGTATAAAAATTAATGCAATAAGCTGAAGCAGCGGCACAATGATGCTTGTAAAAAGAACAAGGGCGGACAATCCTTGCATTCCATTGGTAAAGAGCCAGATAATGCCCGTAACTAAGGTTGTTTCCTGTACTCTTCCTTCTACTTGCATGGAAAGGAATGGGTATGCATTAGCAATGGCAAAAAGAATAAGTCCGGTAATAGCAAGCGATAATGTGCGTTGGGTGGTATCTTTTGTTTTTTGGAACAGTAACGAACCGCAACGCGTACAGATTGCTTTTGTTCCCTCTTTCATTTCAGGGAGTGCTTGCGTCAATCCGCAATCGTGGCACGTGGCTGTCGTAGGTGTTTGCGTGTCCATGTGAGGTTGGTAATATTCCTTACAATTTCATATTGATATGCATTTTTGTTCTGGGAAATAAATTATACTTTCAATGTCATAATAATAACGTTGTTGATTTTTATCTCTAACGATTACCTGATGCTGAGAGACTCGGCAATATAGAAAATATATTAATGATATTAAAATATTACTAAGATAGTCTTGGGTAGATAGCTCTGGCGGAATAATTGACAGTTCGCTTATGTGTGGTTATCGAATTCATTGTTTTAACAGATAATTAAAGGAGTTTTTGTGTTCACAGGTTCGATGGATGATGTGTTTCTGGCTGTTGATTAGAAAGTAGCCAGTTTAGCACTGAATCGTGTTGCTCCTGTTTCTGAGGAGCAACGTATTACAACATAGCACATGCTATCCCGTGCAGCTGTTCAGGTGCACGTCTCAAGGCTTGCCTTCTCATCAGCAGCCACTCTTCACTACGAAACTAGTCGTATTGGTGGAGTCTTTTGTTGTGTCTGATTAATGACCGGTAAAAACTTCCCGTTTCTATTATATGCATTGCCTTACCGTCGGTAGATGAACTTAAAGATATTGAACATAGTTTGTATATCTGCCGCAATTTTCTGAGCATTCGCTTGGGATTATTTGATAAGCTGAGGCAGTGTTTTCTTAACGATGAGAATACAATGAATAAACAACGTAGTAGTGAGAGCAACATCGATTGTTCGACATCCAGTTTAGTGCTGTTAGGGTGGAATAGTTTTTTTCAGGCTTCTTTTGACGGGATGGATAATCCTTCGGGGTCTCCTGTGAGAGTAAGTGGTGTGAGAAGGCATTCGTTTTTAGTCACTAATGGCCAACGAGAATGGCTAACGACCATATCCGGCAGGTTATTGCATCAAAAGCAGGAAGTGTTTCCGGCAGTGGGTGACTGGGTTCTGGTGAAGGATTCAGTAATTACAACAGTTCTTCCTCGTGAAAAAACGTTGTCTCGCGGTGCTTCTGGCGGGCGAGGCAAGCATGAGGATGCAGCAAGACAACAGCAAGTTATTGCTGCTAATGTTGATATTGTAATTATTGTTTGCGGGCTTGATCGGGACTTTAATTTGCGCCGGATAGAGAGATATATAACCCTCGTATACAACTGCGGCTTAACTCCTGTCGTTGTGCTGACAAAAGCAGACACGCAGGTGGTTCCAGAAACATTTGTGTGTGAGGTTGAGGCTATTGCTTTTGGTGTGTCTGTACATTTACTTGGCTTTCAAGATGATACAGGACTGATGAAACTAAAAGCACACCTTGATGGCAGTACAAAAACAGCTGCAATGATTGGTTCCTCCGGTGCCGGTAAGTCTACGTTATTGAATCGTCTTGTTGGAAAAGACATCCAGCGAACCGGTGCCGTGAGCAGTGCTGTTGTGAAAGGTAAACACACAACGACAGAGCGCGATTTGATAATGTTACCTGATGGTGGGATGATTGTTGATAACCCGGGAATCAGAGAGATTGCGTTTTGGGATGCAGGCGACGGTGTATCGATGTCTTTTGGGGATATTGAAGAACTAGCTGCTGGATGTCGATTTCATGATTGTTCCCACACCTCCGAGCCAGGCTGTCGTGTGTTGGAAGCAGTGGCAACAGGAACTGTTTCAGAAGAACGTCTTGTCAGCTACCATAAGATGAAGCGAGAATTGTCTTACGCGGCCGAGAGGCAACACAAGAGTGCCGAGAGACTTGAAAAGGAACGTTGGAAGGATATTGCGCAGATCGTTAAAGCAATAAAGAAGCGTAGGTAAGCAATAGGCAGATAATAAAGAGGGTAAGCGGGCACAGAGGCCAGCTTACCCTTTATTTTTGGGTTGACGGGGAAGGGGGACTTTACGAAGCGCTGTATTCCGGCCGTTGGCTTCCAAATACACTTCTTTCGGCTTGATCAGGTTCATCAGCTGTCAGGATGTAGTTGGGAAATAGAAACATCAGTCAGGCAAAGCTAGAAAAATCTGCCAACAGTCACTGACAACTATTTGGAAGACTGATGTGTGAATATTACAGCGTTTGTATGTAACTTTTTTGTCAAAATAGAGGTGGTGGTAGCTTTGTATTTTGTGTGATCCTTGTTTTTCAAAGTATAACCTGCTTAAAAAACAATGAAAACAAACAAAGGCATAATATTGCGCGATTGTACAAAAATGTATACAAAGAGCACGGATAACGTACCAATGATTTGTAATTTGCCGAACCAGGCGTGCGGATCTTTATGCCACCAAGCATATTGTACTGTTTGTGATGCTATATTCTATTCCGACAACTGTATTGAGAGCAGGAGACTCTGTTATGAAAAAATTGTGTACGTTGCTTATTATAGCACTTACTCTCGTGGTTACATCCTTACCAGCATTCGCTCAATATAAATCACAGTACAAGCTGAGCGTAGTTCCAGGTGCAGCTTCCGGCTGGGGAAAATCTGCCCAGTATTTTACTGATCTGGTACGCGAACGCACTGATGGTCGAATCAACATTAAATGCTACTTTTCAAGTCAGCTCCTTGCCGGAAAGCAGACTTCAGAATTTCTCATGCTCAGAAATGGCGCGATTGATTTTGCTATGGCCTCCACAATCAACTGGTCCCCTCAGATCAAGCCGCTCAACCTTACAGCTCTCCCATTTTTCCTTGCAATGCAGGATGATCGTTACAAGGCTCTTGATGCATTAAGCGCCGGAGAAGCCGGTAAGATGATGTTTGCTGCCATTGAAAAGAAAGGTGTTAAACCTATCGGCTGGGCAGAAAATGGATTCAGAGAGCTTACAAACTCTAAACGTGCAGTTGCCAGCCCTGCAGACATTAAAGGGTTGAAAATTCGCGTTGTGGGTAGCCCTATTTTCATTGATGCATTTAAAGCCCTTGGAGCAAATCCAGTTAACATGAACTGGGCAGAAGCCACTACCGGGTTCCAGCAAGGCGTTGTCGATGGACAGGAAAATCCAACCAATGGCATCAACATTCCCGTAAAAATATGGAATTATCATAATTTTATCACAGAGTGGCACTACATCATTGATCCACTGATTACTGGTGTGAACCCAAGAGTCTGGAAATCATTCTCTAAAGAAGATCAGGCAATTATTCTTGAATGCGCCAAGGAAGCAGAACTGTACTCAAAAGCAATTTCCCGTGTAGGACTTGATGACGGCAGTGCTCTTGCTTACCTTGAGTCAATTAACATGGTTCCAACGCCTGCTGCTCCATTGGTATTCCTTGCAGAGCAAGGAATGACCGTAACCAAGCTTACTCCTGAGCAAACCAAAGTTTTCTATGACGCAACTGCCGGTGTTCGTGAAAAATGGATTCCAATTATTGGAGAAGATCTGGTTAATGCAGCTAAAGCTGATATTGCTGCAAGCAAGTAAGTGAAACAGAATATAAACGGCATATGTTTCAGGGAAAAGCCCCGGCATATGCCGTTTATTGTGAAAGACTAACAACGCGTAAATACCATTAATAGCGCGTAGGTACGGGCCTATTTATGATTAAATTTATCTTCAACAGATTCGAGGAGCTTATTGCCTCGTTTTTGTTATTTGTAATGGTCGCCATCGCGTTTTCAAACGTGGTTACCCGTTACTTTATTAAGCTTTCCTTTTCATGGACAGAAGAGCTTACCGTTAATCTTTTTGTCTGGGTTGTTCTTCTTGGTACAGCACATGCCTTTCGTAAGGGAGATCATCTCGGCGTGTCCCTTTTTTACGATAAGCTGCCTAAAAAATGTCGAATGATCTGTTACGGAATTTTTCTTGTTCTTTCCATCGGCTTTTTCTGCACTCTTTTCCATCTTGGATGGATAGAGGTTATGGATGAAATTGATCTTGAAGTAACAACGGAGTCATTAGCTATTCCTGTGTGGTGGTACACAATTGCGACCCCTATGTTCTCACTCCTTATTATTGTTAGAATACTTCAACGCGCATGGACTGATATGCGTTCCGACAACATATAAGGAACAGTTGAATGATTGAAAAACTTCTTCAAGATCCTGCTTTCTGGACCGTAGCTCTTTTCGTTATTCCACTTCTTCTTCGAGTTCCCATAGCCATCGCTTTGGCTTCTTCCGCACTGGTCGTGGCTTACAAGTGGGATATGGGATATGAAATGCTTTCGTATAATATCTATGCAGGCATTGCGAAATTTCCTCTGTTGGCAATTCCCTTTTTCATTCTTGCAGGTGTTATCATGGAACGTGCCGGTATAGCCGGGCGTATTATTGATCTGATGAAAGCACTTGTTGGTTCCAGAACGGGTGGACTTGCCATTGCTACCGTTGCTGTAGCTACTTTCTGGGGTGCAGTAAGCGGCTCCGGTCCTGCAACGGTGGCGGCTCTCGGTTTGATTTTGATTCCCGGTATGGTTTCAACTGGTTATGATAAGCCCTTTGCAACAGCCACCGTGGCAGTTACATCGGGTCTGGCGATTGTTATTCCTCCAAGTATTGCCTTTATTGTATACGGCGGGGTTGCCAACGTTTCTGTTCCTGCTCTTTTTGCTGCGGGCTTTATACCGGGGTTACTTGTTGCTGGCTGTATAATGCTTGCTGTTTGGATAATCTCATATAAAAAAGGATACAGAGCTGCGCCTGTAGAAAATCCGGAGCCAATTGGAAAAGCTTTCAAAAATGCTTTCTGGGGAGTGATGACTCCCGTCATTATTCTTGGCGGGATCTATGGTGGTATTTTTACTCCCACTGAGGCTGCGGCGGTAGCTGTTGTTTACGGGCTTGTAGTGGGCCTGTTCATTTACCGTACTCTCACCTCACTTAGCCAGTTATTTGAGATTTTCGCCGCTACGGTTCATGCAACTGCTATTGTCATGATTGTTGTTACATGTGCCGGTCTTTTTTCATGGGTTGGATCAACCGTTGGATTAGTTGAAAAATCTGCCTCAATCCTGCTTGCGGTGTCCGAAAATCAATGGATAGTTCTTTTTATGATCAATATCATCCTGCTTCTTGCCGGTATGATACTTGATGCGATTTCTATTTATTACGTATTCCTGCCTATACTGTTACCACTCATTGTACATTTCGGATGGGATCCTATCTGGTTTGGGGTTATGATGACCATTAACCTGGCAGTCGGGCAAGTAACGCCTCCTGTAGCCGTAAACCTTTATGTCGGTGCCAATATCAGCGGTCTAAGAATTGAAGATATAACCAAGCCGGCACTTCCGCTTATCGGGGCAGCACTTTTTGCTTTAGTGCTAGTAATTGTTTTCCCCGAACTCTCAACATTTACACCTCGTATACTCGGGCTCAGCCCATAAAAGTTAAGACCGTCCTGCTAGACAGGGCGGTCTTTTTTCATTCAAGTAACATTACCAAAGTGTAACCAACGTGTTACGATTTTTTTTAGCAACTGTGATATACCCAAATACAGAATCTACAACGGCGTTGTGGCTCACAGACTCAGCAATGTCTGCGGATCTTGTTTTATTAAAGGATCATATAATGAGATGTGTTGTTATCTAATAATTATTGACAGTTATGGTGTTATTACGCTTTATATATAATCGCTAAATATTTTTGGGTACATGTATTTTGTGGAGATACCTCATTGTATTTCATGATAGTTATCGTGTCGCAATTGCAAGCCCACATAGGTGTGTGGTTAGTATTTTGTAATGTGCAGTTTTGTATTTTACATCTGCAAAAGGATGAATGAATGCACTATAATTTAGGTTAGTCCGGATGATTATGAAAAAAAGATACTGGCTATATGCTGTTTTTCTTTTGGTCACCATGACAGTCTTCTTTGTTCGTGACCCCACCATTAAAAACGAGCTAAAATATTTAAGTATTGCCAAAGAAGCTCTCGCGAATAACTGGTTTTTTGCATTCTGGAATCATAATGAAATCTATCCAGATAAGCCGCCACTGTATATCTGGCTTGTGATGGGGATTATTTCATTTACTAAGACATACGCAATGCCTCTTCTGGGATTGTTTAGTTCTCTTCCGGCGATTATCGGCTGTGAGGTTATGTGCGCTCTTACGAAGAGAGATTTAACGGAGGAAGAACAGTTACTTTCTTGCGGGATGCTGCTAACAACAGGATTCTTTTTCGGGGCAGCATTGGTTGTTCGCATGGATATGCTTATGACAATGTTCATCCTTTTGGCGCTGTACTTTTTTTACGAGATAGCTCAGGGCGCAAGTTCATGGCAAAACCGGATCGGTTTCTACCTTTCAATATTTTTTGCCGTTTTTACCAAAGGGCCGGTTGGTATTCTGTTTCCTGCATTGGCTGTCACGGGATTTGTGTTCAGAACTAAGCAGTTTTCCATTATCAAAGAACTCCGTCTTCGCTGGTGTTTCACGCTGTTGACGTTACTTTTTGGACTTTGGTTTCTTGGAGCATACCTGCAGGGTGGAACAGAATATCTCTACGCTTTAACTGTTAAGCAGACCCTTGGACGTGGTATTAATTCTTTCCATCATGCGCGCCCTTTCTATTATTACAGCAGGAACATATGGTACACCATGTTGCCGTGGTCTCTATGCTTTCTGTGTTCATTTTTTGTGTTCTGGAAGGAACGCCCAGGTGAAACTGCAGTTGGTACACTACTGAGCAGTGCAATAGTTTTGAACTTTTTTGCAATGTCTCTTTTTAGTGGGAAATTAGATATTTACCTCCTTCCGATTTATCCGCTTGTTCCATTTTATTTCCTACTAATTTCTAAGAGAATTCCGGTACAGAAAATAGCACGAAACACACTCTCTCCAGTAGCTTTTGTTTTTGTTCTAGGACTGCCGGTGGCAATAATCAGCAGTATGTTAGGAATACTGCCTTTCAGCATTTCTACCTATAATTACATTGCGCTTGTCCTTGCCGGTATTTCTGGAGGATTTGGACTGCACTGCCTTATGCGGTTAAATTATCATAGAGGGTGTTGGTGCATCGTTGTTGCGATGTTGTTTGTAAGTGCTGGGGTTATTACTGAAATTCCTAAGTTTAATCAGGATATTGGCTTGCGCGTTGTTTCAGATGAAGTTAGAAAATTGAAGGATGATAACAGCAACGTTGTTAGTTTCAACTTCGCTGAAATAAAAAATATGCAGTATTATTTGGATGTTCCAATAAGGAATTACGAAAATAAACAGCAGCTGGAAGAAGCTCTCAAAGACAAAGATGTAATTTTTCTTGTGAGAAAGAAAGATTTAAGGCGCTACCCCTTCTTAACTGAAGAAACGAAAGATTTTTTTCAGAAGTGGGAGTCTGGACGTTTTGTTTTGTATAAAGAAAAGTTCGTTGTAATGAGGTGAGGCATCCCCTTGGTGTCAGGGGAAATTATACGGCATGTGTTCGTATGCTTATAACCTGAGCGGGAAATTTGGAGAGAATGTGAAGCGGTCTATTTTCTGTATGGTAATTCTTGTTGTAATGCTTTGCAGCGTTAGTAGTGCGTTAGCTCAAGAGAAAATAAAAATTCGTGTTTTTATTGGTGCACAGTTTGAAATCGGTAACAATACCGGAGATGAGGCTGGTGAATTCCAGCACTGGTACGAACGTTACTTCACTGCCGCTCAAAAAATTAAAGTGGCCGGTGCCGAACACGCTTTGTTTGTTAACAAAGATGGGGTGGCGGGTTCTGTTCTTGGTGTGGGTAAGGTTCGCAGTTCTTCTTCTATGACTGCGATTTTGGCAGATCCGCGTTTTGATTTTTCCAAGACATACTTCATTATCACTGGCTGTGCGGGTACCCCTCCAAGCGTAGGCACTATTGCAGCCGTTTTTTGGTCTGACTGGCTTGTTGATTACGATCTTGGATACCGTTGGGCTTTTGGTGAAGTCCCTGCAGGTGCCCCCCTGTTTGCCCCCCGTGAAGGTGACGAAGAGGCTCGATTGTTGAAAGTTAATCCTGCACTTGTTGCCAGAGCGTATAAACTGACAAAAGATACACCGCTTAACGATACTGAAAATTCGAAAAAGTATCGTTTGAAATACCCAGAAGAGGCGGCCCGTCGTGATCCTTTTGTTGGAATAGGCTCCAGTGTGACCGCCGATACGTTTTTTCATGGCCCCGGACTTTCCAGAGAGGCTCAGTATATCTGCGATTTGTATAAGGCAGGGACTTACTCAACTACAGAAATGGAAGGCATGGCTGTGGCATACGTAATCAAAAAGTATGGGCATGCTGATCGCGTGATCAGCCTGCGTACTCCTGTTAATTTTGATCAGGGGATTCCGAGTGAAAGTATTTTGAAGGACGTTGATCCTGTTCTAGAAGGCTCTTCTGGCAGCTTTGCTAGTGGCATTCATAACGTTGCTAAAGTTGGTATTCGTTTTGTAGATCATGTCATCGCAAATTGGAGTGACTGGAGCAAAGGTGTTCCTGAAAAATAATCCTACCTTTCTTTGTGGTAGTAGTCTTTTTGTAGTGGGCTTCGTTCAATAGACGGGGTGAAAAAAAACTAGATGTATATAATCGGCCAGCTTTTCCCAATATTCTATCGGGGGAGTTGGCCGAATTTTTTTGAAGTGATATAGATTGTCTTAGTGGAGTAACATATGAAGATAATGGGGTGTTAATGTGAAATTTTTGTGGGACTACTAATCAGGCGTTGTCCTCGTTTGGAAGATGGTCGAACTCGGGTATATTCTGCAACTCATTGTCCCAGTTGGCCTTGTTTGCAACATAAATATGCCCTTCAGGTTTAATGGGCACATCACTATCGAGACATCCAGCAGGAATAACTAATAATGTTCCATCCATCTGAATATTTGGAAGCGCCGATCCGCAAACAGAGCAAAAGCTTTTTATATGCCCAGTTGACTTAAAATTGAATGTTTTTACATTCTCCTTGCCTGATAGCCATCGTAATTGGGCTGTGGAAGAAAATAGATTTGCAGCATGAGCAGAGCCAGTATCTTTGCGACAACGCTCACAATGACAGAGAAAGAAATTTTCAAAATCCCCATCGACTTCAAAAGTTACTTCGCCACAAAGACATGATCCTGTGTGTTGCATAAACTAGTTCTCTTTTTTGGGTTGGTTCGATGTTAATGCAGTTATGTATAATGTACTGGAAAGCGGAACTTCCCGCTGTTAAGCTGATGGCATCAACGTATTTATTATGCGAGTTTTTTTATATATGTCAGAAAAATATATATGGTGAGTATCAAGTTAGCGTATTAAGGGCAATTTTTTAACTTCTATGTGTGTAGAATATGGTATGTCACCTTAATCTTCCATTTTTAAAACGGTGATTTATAGTCTTTGTTGAATATTTCTATATGGATGAGCAGGCAGATGTACATCCAGTGTTCGGCCGCAGGGGGCCGTATGGTTCTGGCAGGAAAAACATTTTTCAATAAAAAAAAGCCCGCCAAATGGCGGGCTTTTTAATTATCTAATCGCTATCGCAATCGCTTAGTAGCGAGGGCGAGAAGGACGAGGCTGGGCTTCGTTAACCTTGAGGTTACGGCCCTGGTAGTCTGAACCATTGAGAGACTCAATAGCTTGTCCGGCACCTGCGGCTTCCATTTCTACAAAGCCAAAGCCGCGGGAACGACCGGTTTCACGATCTTCGATTACTCGAGCAGAAGTAACGTCGCCGAAATCAGCAAAAAGGGTACGAAGATCCTGATCAGTGCATTCCCAAGAGAGGTTGCCAACATAAATATTCTTAGTCAAAATAAAAAACTCCGAAAAAAAGGTATTCCCCAAAAAAACAGGGAAGAGATGTGCATTGATCATAAAAGAAAAATGCACTTCGTTCAAATTGATTAACAGAAACTATGCTGTTTGAAACAAATGGTCAATAGTTATTTTAAAAAACAATTTTATTTTTTATTAAAGTAAGCTTTCGATAAATTACTTGCGTTCTTCAACTGTAATTTTATTTGTCTATAAAATTGCTCTTCATAATTCTTTATTACTCATAAAAGGTCATTTTTTTGATGATAAAATTAGATAAGAATTTTAATGTCACATAATTATGTTTTAGTAAATTTTTTTTCCAATATTAAATTAGTATATAACAGTAAGGAATCATATAACTACATATTATAAAAATCTAATAAGAATGTATTACAGTAATATAAAGATGTTGGTTTGCATATATTACTTTGGAAAAGATCGTTACTGCTTTAGAATAATATTATTACAAGTGCATAATGTCTAAATTTTAAAGTTTACTTGTTCTGAAGGATACAAAAAGCGCATAACCTATTGCTGTGGAGTTTTTTATTAGCGCGTAACTGGCACAGTGTTACCTGTCAGAATAGAATAATGTCTACGTAATCAGGTGCACTTAGTCTTCAAATGGAGTCGGAAGACTTTTTTTACATCCAAGCTGTAAGTTCTGTTGAGTATGTATTGTTAATTAGTGCAGTTATACTTGATGGTTCGTTGCTTTGATTTTTGTTCCGGGTGTTCAGTGTTTAACTTGTTTGATTTATAGGTATTTTTTTGTAAAAAAATGTGTTGTTGACTTCGTGTGGTGGAAAATGCAACCAATCTTAGATTGTGAGCAATTTCATATCCCATTTTCTAAAAAGGTTAATCATGAATCTAAAAAATATTATAGCATTTTTCGCTGCCACTGTTCTCCTGATTGGTTTAATCGGTTGCACTCCGACAATTGATGGTTCTTCTGAAGAAGCCTTTGATTCTTCTTATGAAAAAGTAATGAAAGAAGTGCCTGAAAAAGACAAGCTACGTGTTAAGGCTGCCTTTGCTAAGATCACAGCCAAAAAGACTCTTGAAGCAGCATCAGAAGGCATTTTCTCTAAGAAGGAAATTGAAAAGAAAATCTATGCAGTCATGAATGGCAAAACTGCAAACGATATTCTTAAGCTTGCAGGTCAGAGCGAAATTAAAGAGGAAAAATAAAGGAATTTCAGGCTCAGGATAGCCTTGCTTGGCACAAAGTGCTCAGTTCTTCCATAAGTTAAAGTAGTGCGAAGTTTCTTTCCTGCTCACACCATTCACTGCTTATGCTTCTTATTGAAGTAGTCTTATAAAGATCGATCTATCATCTGAAATATAACATCTTATCACAGCAAGCACATCAAGCAAGATGTTTACGATGCCTGAAGTTAATCGAATCTACATGAAAAAGGGTGAAGTATTTTACTTCACCTTTTTTTGTTACGAAAACTAATGTGTCAGATTGCGTCGAAACTGATTCTAAAACAAACATGTGTCCACACGTTTGTAACAGGATCAAGCAAGGACTTGTCATTGCTGTGGAATCCATGATCAACGCTGGAGTTAAAGCCACTGAAACTCTTAAGGATCATTGGACAATTTTTACAAAGGATCGCAAGCCTTCCGCCCATTTTGAGCACTGTATTGCAGTTGCTGCTGATGCAGCAGAAGTACTGACATGCGGCTCCAACGGTGAAGGTTGGGCCATGTAGCGTTCATTTATTCCCTAAGTAATAATCGTTCCGAAAAATAACATGCGCTTTAGATTGAACTATGAGAAAAGCTCCATGGGTAATTACCGATGGAGCTTTTTTTCGTTAGCGCGTAGTGAGTAATATGGTAGCTAATCCCGTTACAAGAGAGAGGAGCAGCTTGTACCCATTGTTTTGGAAATTGTGCTGGATGATGTTTCTGGAGTGGCAGCAAGGACATTGTATCAGAAATGCTGTCGGCTTAATTAACGGACTCTAGCTACCCTCTTCAATTACTGATCCAGGGCCTGCTAGTGGCCTAAATGTTTTTTTTGAAGAACCGCAAAAAGGGCATTTCCAATCGTCAGGAAGGTCTTTGAAAGCTGTCCCAGGAGGGGTGTTGGTTTTTGGCTCTCCTTTGTCAGGGTCGTATACGTATCCGCAGTTGCTTACCTGGCACTGGTACATATCTTTTAAGTCAGCCATGTTCAGTCTCCTATCTTATTGAAAATTTCGCGGCACTTTTCTTTGAAAATAATCCACTATTTATCTATTGCAAACCGAAGAGGGACTGTCAATTGTAACTAGAATTGGCTTTAATTTTCGCCGACAATAATGAAGCTTCCTCCCTCCCTTTTTTCATTTAGCTGGTAGTCCCAATTGGGGGCTTGTTAGAGCAGAATATCGATCTGATAAAAAAGTAAGAAAAGCTCCGTAGAGTAAGTCTCTATGGAGCTTTTCTAGTGCGTAATAAGTAATATGATAGCTAATCTTGTTACAAAAGAGTGTCTATGAAACTAGGAGCGATTCTGATGGCGATGACACCTTCTTCGGATACGTAATCCTTTTAGGAGACACTCAAAACGCAGAATGGGGCTATTTTTCCCTATCTGAACTCTTGGACATTCAGGTGGCCTTTGTTGAAGTCGACCATGACCTATACTGGGATGTGCGACCAGCTTCACAACTTAAGGAAATAATGGGGGAATAGTATGAATGAGTATGACGTAGCACGGCTAATAGTAAGGCTTTTTTCTGTGGAAATAGCACCGGAAGAGCGGATTAAACTGCTAGATGAGTATTTTCCGGTGTTGGCAGATTTGGATGGTGATCCACAGGTCTTTCAAAACATGGCTAGTCTCTCACTAGTGTTTCCCGATAACAGTGGCTTCCAAGTGGTAGTGTCAAAAAGCACTCTTGCAGACGGTGAGGAATAGCGGTGGCACGACCTAAAAAGAAGAGAATACGCCCCTTACAACAAGGCGCCTTGGATGGATTTTGTGGAATCTACAGCCTTTTTAATGCTGCCAGAATAGTAGAGCCAAACCTTACAGAGAGTTCTTGCCATGCACTGTTTGCAACCTGCTTAATGGCACTAGAAGATCGGAAGGATGTTCCCTTTCATCAATATAGCAGGCTTAACACTCCGCGATTTACTATTCCTTAATAGACAGGTTCTCAGACCCGCTTTTGGCATCAGGCATGTTCGGCCTTTCATTAAGGCGAAACCGCGTTCTCTGGGACAGATGTGGCGGATTTTTTCAGAAGTACTAGCTGAACCGCATACCGCGATAGTGATGTCCTTTGCCTCTGAAGATTGGGCGCATTGGACTGTCGTTCAGGATATAGATGATGAGGCTCTGTGGTTAGCGGATTCTGACGGGATGCGCACAATCCTTCGTAAAGAAGCCAGTATCGTCAAGGTTAGTACTCAGAGGCCGCTGTGCATTCAGTGGAGGGATGTGTTTGTAATGAAGTTATAAAGCTAACACTTCACTTTTGGTAATATTACAGGGAGAATGCCCTGTTGAAGTATTAATGGCGTGGCGAGCTGCTCAGATAGTTTGAGGGGAATAATTGCAAAGATAATAAGCGAGCAAATAGCGGAGGCGTGATTGTGAATAAAGAAAGCGAAAATAAAGTGGTTCTTGATGATGACCAAAAAAAACTGCTTTGTAGTTTTGTGCAGGGGGCAGTTTTAACTTTCCAAAATGCTGATCAGTTATTTCATGAGGCAGATGTACTTGCGAGGAATGGGGCTATAGCTAGGTCGTATTTGTTGCATCAAATTTCAATGGAGGAGTGTGGAAAGATAGAATTTATTTTAGTTTATGCAACGCATTTACTTACTACTGGAGAGTTCAATGAGAAAAAGTTTAAAAAAATTACTACACTTCACGCAAACAAAAATAAAACGAATGCCTATTACTTAGAAGTAAGTGATGATGAGAGGAAAGCACGAGAAAAAGGAGAGTTGAAAGAGGCTGCTAAGATATTTGATGAGAAAAAAGAGAACTTTCATCAGGAGTCCAACAGAGCCAAAAATGCTGCATTATATGTTGACTATAATGATGGTGTTTTTTCTTCTCCAGTTCAATGCATAACGCCTGAGATGCTTGCTGAAATTAGACAAAACAATTCTAAATTTATGCAAATGTCAGAGGAAAAAGTTTTACTGTTACGTCGAATTAGAGACGATATAGAATTTTATCAATATGTGTTCGTAAATATTGAAAATAAATTTCAAGAACATATGGATACAAATCCAGAGAATCCTTTTGATGCGATGGAAGTAGTCTTAGAAGAAGTCGCTAAAATTGTGAAGGCTAGCTAGCGGCAGAACACCTAGGTGTTCTTCACTCCAAATATAACAGGTCATGGTATTCCAGCCAGTTAATTGAATCTTTCGACTTGAGTGAGTTTCAGGTGTTCAGCCGGTGTTCAGCCGCACGAAAAAAGGGTTTACAGCGAATCGCTGCAAACCCTTGTATTCTCTGGTCGGGATGACGAGATTTGAACTCACGACCCCTTGAACCCCATTCAAGTGCGCTACCAAGCTGCGCTACATCCCGATGTGAAGGGGTAAAATAACGTGGAGGTACAACTTCGTCAATAACGTTATGTTGTTACATCTGTTATTCTAATATGTACCGCTACTCTTTTGGGAATATTTAGTAGGACACACGTTATGTTTTCATGGATCATGGACAAGCATCAGTCTTGCCGTGACCCTTTCCACGTCTGCACGTGCTTAGCTAGCTCGCTTGTTCCGTTGCGAACGTTTCAGAAAGAGACATGCAGCAAGGAGGTTAAGAATAAGGCTTAATCCAAGCACGATACGCAGTGTTTGGGAAGAAAGTCCTGCAGAGACTTGAGCCTTTGCAATACCCTCTCCTGTAACATTAATCTGCATTTCCGCTCTGTGCCCCATGTCGGAAGCCGAAATGCTCCATGTCCCTGGAGTATTAGGAATAAAGGCAAAGTTGCCTGATGCATCAGTACGTCCATTTTGAAACTCAGGGTCTCCGTCTTTTGCTTCCGGAGCGTACACAAGCACCTCAGCGTATGACATAGGGTCGCCACCTGCGTATCCAAAATGTACCGCAACTGATTTACTTGAAATACTGTTGGCAACTACCCCATGGGCAAATGCAGAACTAGTTGTTAATGCACATGTTGTTGCTAGTATTAATGCAAATATAAACAGGTATCTACGCATGTTACTTCGCAACCGGGAATGTTAGAGTAGCACGGATTGCGTGACTTTCATAGTTATCACTTTTTTCATTTATTACGTGCTGTACGCGGATCATCCACAGGCCTGGATGGGAAATATGAATTTTTGCCATGCCGTCACCGTATGGTTCGGTTGTGTACGCATAGGCGTTTTCAACGTCGGTAAAACCGTTGTAAGTTGCGAAAACATGTTCCGGTGCCACTGTTTTGCCCTTGAACAGAAATTTTACGCGGATATCGTCACCGACACGTGCTGTGAGCGGGTTGTCCACAGGAACGATTTCAAGCAAGTCGCCAAGTTTGCGGTCAAAATTCGCGGTTTCTCCGTCCACCGGAAGAATGCATTTTGCAAATTTTTCATATTTTGTTGAAAGCATAACTCCCTTTAATGTGGAACGATCTCCTTCTTGCCACCCTTTTGTTGTTTTGCTCCATACGACACCTTTGCGGTGTGCCGAGAGAACTGCAGCTTGTCCACCTTTGAGTTTTACACTGCCGTCCCATGTGAAATATGGTTTGTTAGGGAAAAGAGTTATGTTGTTTCCGTCATAGGAAGCTTCAACGGTTTCTTTTGCTTCCAGTTCCTCACTGTGCATAAAAGCATGTGAGGAAGCGAGACTGAAAGGAAGTTGTTGCCCTGCATGGTAGGATTGCCATTGTTGCGGGACGAATATGAATTCATGACCAAATGCGAGAGAAGTTGTTGCAAGCAGTAAAGCAAGGCACATCAGAATAATACTTTTTTTCATGTCGTCATCCTTTAGTAACACTAAATTATATTTTATATCCAGTTAGCAGCAGCTAATATTGAAGTCAATGTCAGTATCTGTAATATGTTTAGTTTGTTATGATGAAATGGGTATACTGGTGAGATGGGGGCGGAAGTATTCAGAAGCGTTTATGTGTATTTTTTGATGACAAGGAATAGGAGCGGAGGATAATAATATTTTTTGTACCCTACGTAGAGCGAACATTATTCGGGCTGACAATGTTACTGCAGGGAGGATCTGGTGAATGTGTACATGCACCCATTGCTGGAGATAGACCGAGTGGGATGAGGAAACGGAGTAACTATTGACGAAACCTGAGCAGAAAATTTCTGGCGGATTGATCCCTGTGGCGCTGACGCATTGTGTTGAGTATGAGTACAAGGCTGTGCATAAGGCGGTAAGGGATTGTTTGCAGGCCATTCATTTTGCACCTTCAACAGGGGCAAAAGTATTAGTGAAACCTAATTTGCTGAAGGCTGATAGCAATGGGCTTTGTTGTACAAACCCTATTGTTGTGGAAGCTGTGTGCGAGAACCTTTTGGACTATGGCTGCTCTGTTGTTGTAGGCGATTCTCCTGCATTCGGTTCAGCTGTTTCTGTTGCACGGAGTATCGGACTGCTGGAAGGACTTGAGCGCCTAAATGTTCCGCTTGTCACTCTGGATTCTCCGAAATGTGTGAGATTTGAAAGTGGTACATCTATCGGCATATCACGCATTGCTCTGGAGTGCGATATGCTGCTGAATGTTCCACGAATGAAAGCGCATACGCAGATGCGGGCTACTTTTGCTGTTAAAAATTTGTTTGGGTGTGTGAGTGGGGTTCGAAAAGCTATTGCGCATTCTACACATGGTGATAAAGCAAACGCCTTCAGGGAGTTGTTGGTAGATGTAGCGTTAGCGTTACCTGAATCCGTAAGCGTAGTGGACGGCATTACCTGTATGCATAAGACAGGGCCGAGCGACGGTGAGCCATATTCCTTAGGACTTATAGGCGCAGCTGGTGACCCCGTATCGCTTGATACAGCTTTGTACTCAGTGCTGGACTGTAGCGTTGATGAAATACCACTGTGGGGTGAGTTGCAACGAAAAAATGTGCCCGGGGCTTTCGAGAAGCAACTTGAGTACGTTCTGGCTACTCCACAAGAGTTTGATGGGAACGGTTTTATCCTTCCGTTTCAGCTTGCGCCGGAAACATTTCACCCCGTCCGGTTGATGCATAGTGGCTTAAAGCGACTGTGGAAGCGGTACCTGTGCCCGTAGTTTGTGATCTGACAGCTCGATGATGGTTTTCTAACTCCATAGATAATTTGGGTAACGGGTGTTTGATAGTCAGTGTTTGTCTGTGCATGGTAACCTGTGTACCTTCTGCTACAGTACCGCGGATAATTACGCGGTGAAGTGGATGCGCAATGCACGGTGTGACTCTGTTGGAGATGTTTTTTCGAATCCGCTTGGCTTTCTTAAGTAACGTGTCTGCATGTTGGCACATTGATCCTGTGAGTTTTTTTTCCTGACTTTTTTTGATCCAGTCATCAAGCTTTGAAATTGATTGTGATAAGACCATTTCAGCTTCTGACGTTATTCTGCGTAATGTATTCTGGGTGCCTTCATTATTCCTAATAATGAGTATAGGTGGGCTACCGTTTTCGCCGCCGGCTCCGGCAATGTTGATTTCGCTTCCTGCTACTAACGTGCTGCCCAGTACTGTGCCTTTTTCTGTACAGGTGCGGATAGCATTTCCTGCTGTGAGTTTTGAATTCACAATAGATCCGGAGGTTACAATGCTGTGTGCCGCGATAACTTCTGCATTATGCATATGGTTTGCGTAGACTGAGCCTTTAGATAGTATCGTATTTAGTTTATTCATGATAATGGCGCCGGAAATAAACACATCTCCACCGCAGGAAATAGTACCCTGATCCACGCTGGCATCTACAATAACGTGCTGTGGGGCTTTGACTGTGAAACCCGGAGTAATCGATCCGGTAATATGTACCGAGCCTTGTTCCACAATAATATTGCCTGTTTTTATGTTTACATCTCCATCAATGCGCAGCACATCTGTGATCGATAAGGTGTCATCACGGATACTCATCAATCCTTTGCACGATGAGTAATAAATTGTGTGCCCGCTCTGTTGGAGGATTCCGTATAGATTTTTTCCGATATTCAAAGTCGTCGTTTTGTTTTCTCCAACTGGGGTTGGCTGCTCCATTACAGGAAGAGCATTTCCATATACGTCAAATCCGTTAGATGGTTCAGCGGATGGTATTTTAACGGCAACTGGTGTGTTAGCAGGAACTTCCGCAAAAAAACCCTGATCCTTAAAATCAACGGTTGTTGATGATTTTTCTACAGTGTGTCGTCTCCGTTGCGGTAACAACGGGATAATGACGGGAGGCTCTTCATGTATGGCAGGTCTTCCCTTACAAATTGGAACCATACGCACAGGGGTGTTTTGCGATTCTGCTTTACGGATTGCAGCGTTGAAGCGTGCTGTGTCTATGGGGGCATTTACGTTCAGATGCCAGAGGGCTGCTGCATAGTGGCTGAGCAAAAGTGAGTTTCCGGAAAAGTCTTTATGGTAGATGTCACCATAAACGGTCATACCATCATTTGCAGGATATAGGATGGGGCGTACAACAATCTTGTTATTATGGATATGCAGTACGCCCAGCGTTGTTGCATAAATTTTGTCTGTGGCAGTATCAATGGAATAGTTGTGCAACTGATCTTGTTCTTTCTCGTCTCCGACTTCCGAGGTGAGGAAAAAGTGGCTTAAGCGCAACGCTCTGCCTATGCAGGATCCTGGAGTTACAGGCATCATGGGATTTCCGGAAAGTTCTATATATCGCGAGAAGATGGATTCTTCTTCAGCTAAAGAGGGTTTGTTGTGTTGCATCATACTGTTCTCCTGTCCGCAGGCATTTTGCTAAAAAAGCAAGAATATTAGTGAGTAGTAGATTTTTTAGTATGCGCTATTTTGCTCTCCGATTCTATGTAGCTATGGTATATATTGGGCTGGTAGTAGTTGATAATAAAGGAAATAGTGTTTCTATGCTGGGTGCTGTAACCATACTTGCTTTTTTGGGCCGCAGGAGTAATTTTAGCGCAGCCATCCTTGGTGGCCAGATATAACCATCAATTGAAGGATTGATGTTGGAGATACCAGAATGATTTCTCTTCCTATTGGACTGTTTGATTCCGGTGTTGGCGGGCTGACTGTGCTTAAAGCATTGCGTTCAACTTTGCCGTGCGAAGAAATATTGTATCTTGGTGATACTGCGCGGTTACCCTACGGAACTAAGAGTCAGGAAACTATTGTCCGCTATGCAGTGCAGGCTGCAGGAAAGTTAGTGGAACGTGGTGTTAAGATGCTTGTTATTGCGTGTAATACAGCGAGTTCCGTGGCTATTGAGCCTTTGCAAAAGGCGTTTCCAGATATTCCAGTGCTTGGAGTTGTGAAACCCGGTGCTGCTGCAAGTTGTGCAGTAACTGAGAATGGCAGTGTTGTTGTGCTCGCCACAGAATCAACTATTCGTGGCAATGCTTATCAACGTGAAATTTATGCATTGCGCCCTGATATTCAAGTAACAGGGGTGCCGTGTCCGCTTTTTGTTCCGCTTGCAGAAGAAGGCTGGACAGATGGCGAACTTGTTGAAGGTATTGTCGCACGTTACCTGAACCCATTTTTTGCTTCCCCCCTTGACTCTGCACAGAAAAAAGCACCGGACACAATCGTCCTTGGTTGTACTCATTTCCCTTTGCTTGCGTCATCTATCCGCAATGTGGTTGGAGACTCCGTCCATATTGTTGATTCTGCTGAAACTACAGCACAGGAAGTAAAAAAAATGCTGTCAGTTCGCGGGTTGCTTCGTAAAGAAGCGTCTTGTGGTAGAACTCATTTTCTTACTACAGATGATATCTCACGTTTTGCAAGAACCGGCAGCTGGTTCCTTGGATTACCTATTGAAGTCAATGACGTAGAATTGGTTGATCTGTAATTCAGTAGCGCATCCTATCCTTTTAGGGCTGAAGGGGTACTTTTCTCTGTCGCGCCTTGTTGATTGTAATAAGTTGAGAGCAGTTATAACGCGTCAACGAAGTGCCTTTTCAGTCTGTTGCTTCTTCTTCCTCCTTCTTTTTTTTTAAAGACAGTGTCGTACGTTCATATCATTTTTTTATATAGCTTCAGGTGTATACTGAGTAATATACTCATAGATAACACTCAAAACAGCTTGTGGAGAAGATGATGAAACATAGTCGGCTGATGCGGTGCAGTCGCATCTATGCAGGTGTGCTGGTTCTGTTGTTTTTTGTTGTGTGTAGTTGGGGAAACTGTGCTCAGCATTCATCACAGCTTGTTGCCGTCGCGGTTCAAGAAAACGCCTCTCCGCTTCATGTACGACAAGCAGCATATACGCCTCGTTCAAGAATACAGTTTGCGCATCCGGGAACAGAGCTTGCGCACTTGACTCCTGAAGCACAAGGTTTCGTGCCGCCCCCCGGAAAAATCTTTTTTATTTCAGCCTTTGGTGACAGCCTCATTTCCGGTTACGGACTTGATAATGCAATGGACGCATTTCCTGTGGTTTTGCAAGACTCTCTGCGGGAACTGGGGTATTCTGTTGTAGTGGATAATGACGGCATTGCCGGAAATACAACAGCACAAGGGCGTGTTCGTCTGTCTAAGATTCTGCTGACCAAGCCGGATATCATTATTATGGAGCTGGGTGCGAATGATATGTTGCAGCGCCGTAATGTGGTGCGAATGAAGAGTGACCTTGCAGCAATGATCCGTGAGATTCAGGACATGGACATTCGTTTATTACTGACTGGTATGTATTCGCTTCCGCATTTCGGCAAAAAATATGCTGAGATGTTTGATGCGGTTTTTCCTGACCTTGCTGCAAAATATAATGTGTCCTTTTATCCCTTTTTTCTTGAGGGTGTTGCACTTGATCATTCATTAAATCAGAAGGATGGACATCATCCCAATGGCGCCGGTGTACGAGTGCTTGTGCACAATATTCTTCCTTATGTAGTAAAGCAGATTAAATTAATATGCACAGAAAATGCCTGTAAGTTCGGTGGATAATTCTCTTGCTAAGCTAATTTGTTATGTGCATAGTATCTCCATGATCTAAAAAAAGTTACTGGAGGAACAAATGAAAAAGTATGAATGTCCGTGTGGATATATCTATGACCCGGAGCTTGGTGATATTGAAAATAATATTCCACCAGAGACATCTTTCGAAGATTTGCCGGAAGACTGGGTTTGCCCACTTTGCGGAGCAGAAAAAGAATTTTTTGAACCAGTCGAGTAGATTATTCAAAAGGTAAAAAAGCGGTTTTGTTCTCTTTGTAGAATAGGATCGCTTTTTTAATACACTGGTATTACAGTACTATAATAATGATTTTGAACATGAACCGCTGTGTGCTACTGTGCCGCAACGAACACACAGGGGGGTACTTCTTGTTATTATTTCGTAATGCCAAATTTTCTATAGCAACAAAGTTTGCCGTTGCCGCAGCTATATTTTTTAGTTGTTCCGGTCTGGTAGTGCTTTGTGCTCTGCTTACGCTTGCTGCCAGCTCTCCACTCACGCCTATGGACATTCTATGGCTCATGGCTTGTTGTGCCGCTATTACCGTTCCTTGCTTTTATTACTTGTTTAACAAGTTATGTAGAGGAATGGTGTGTCGTCCTCTTGAGGCTCTTACATATACCGCCACAGAGCTTGGAAGTGCTCCTCTTCCTACAGAGATCCCTAAAGAGTTTGAGCTTGATGCGTTGACAATGGCGCTTGTTCGCTCTGGTGAAGTCTTTAGCAGGCGAATGCAAAATGCGACAGAACGTCGTTCCTATTTTGAATCGTTATTTAAGGGTATGCCGGGGTATGTGTCAGTTGTTGATACTTCTTTCACCATTGTTCATGCTAACAATGCATTTATGGAAACATTTGCTATTGCAGAAGGGCGTTCCTGTAGACATGTCTGCACCCGTGAATTTCCCGGTGGTAATTGCCCTGTCGCTAAGGTCTTTATTTCGCAGGAACCTGTGGTCGTAACTGAAGAAGGGATGTACCCTGATGGTACGGCTGCGCTATGGCTTGTGAGTGTTTCCCCTGTTTTTGATGCAATGGGTCAGCTTACCGCTGCCATTGAATCCCGCCTTGATATTTCCGAAGTGGTTAAAGCAGACGTTTGTAGCCTCTACGGAACTTAAATTTATTGAACAGCCGGCTGAATGTGACTCTCGCCATTGGTGTTGAGCGCTTTGTTGTGTCCAAAAAATGGCCCCCTGTAATCGGGGGGGGGGTGATTACAGGGGGCAAAGATAGGTTGGTCTGAATCTACGCCTCGGAAATAGAACCATAACTGTAGGGGGGGGAAGTCAGTTATAGTTCGCACCGTATTCAGAGCCTAAGCACGACGGTTGGTACGTTGGGGGGGGGGACGCCTAATCGCTGGCAATCCAACCGTCAGTCAGACTTATAGCATCTATCATGCCAAAATGTTAAGAACTGCTTTATAAAAAAAAGATCTTTAAAACAGTATGTTATGTTTTTATTATTTTGGGCTATTCTAGAATTTTATTAAAAGAAGAAAAAAAGTGCGAAAACGCACGTGCGATTTCGCACGACGTGCGGAACCGCACGTTAGGATATTTTGCGATAAAGTGCATATCGGGAAATACCAAGATACGCTGCAGCCTTTGTTTTGTTACCATCAAACTTGCTTAGTGCCTTGCGGATAACAGATTGTGTCACGTCTTCCAGTTTGAAAGGCTCATCCGGTAAAACAATAGTGGATGATGCAATATCAATTGAAGGCAATGGCATTGTGTCGAGTCGCGGAGCTGCTGCCTGAACTCTATTTGTTGAATAAGAAAGAGTGGTAAATTCAATATGCTCAGGGCGAAGTATTATGTCGTCGTGGATAAGTACGGCGCGCTCAATGATGTTTTCTAATTCGCGGACGTTCCCAGGCCACGAATGCTCTTTGAGCATCGTAAGGGTTTCGGGAGCGATTGATGAAAATCGTTTTCCTTTCCGTTTTACCTGTTTTCGCAGAAATAACGATGCCATTTTGGCGATGTCATTTTGGCGTTCACGTAACGGGGGAAGGCGTAGATGCCCTACTGTAAGCCTGTGATACAAATCGCGACGGAACAGACCTTCTTCCACCATTAATTCAAGGTTCTTGTTACCGGCTCCGATAATGCGGGCAGTGAAGTGCTTTTTTTGCAATCCACCGACACGGTAGAAGGTTCTTTCTTCCAGTACTCGAAGTAGCTTTGGCTGTAAGTGCAGGGGCATCTCGGCAATTTCATCCAAAAAAAGTGTCCCGTTCCCTGCTAACTCAAGCTTGCCGGCAGAGCCGCCAGTGCGTGATCCGGTGTAGGCCCCTGCTTCATATCCGAACAGTTCGCTTTCAAAAAGAGATTCAGCAATAGCAGAGCAGTTGAGGGCAACAAACGGAGTGTCACAATGGGTTTCTCCATGATGTACCAGACGCGCGATAACTTCTTTACCTGTGCCTGTTTCCCCTTCAATGAGGACAGGGACGTCCGGTTCATGATGAAAAATGGTCGCATCGCGGATTATTTCCTGCATTCGGGGTGAACCCGAAATTATTTCTCCAATGCCCGAGACATTACGAAGCTGGGAACGCATCTTTTCTAAATCTCCCTGCAAAGACTCTTGAGCCTCTGCAACGCGTTCCTTCATATTCTGTTTCAGGTCAGTATTTTCAAAAAGCAGGGTTTGATGTTCAGCACTGCGCTCAACAGCAGCGGCAAGCTCACGGGCATTAATTGGTTTATTTAAGTAGTCGTAAGCACCGTTACGCAGCGCCGTAATAGCTGTTTCCATGTCTCCATGACCGGTGATGATGATTACATCACTGCGTTTGCTTGTTTCACACGCCTTCAGTTCTGCAAGCAGGGAAAGGCCGTCCAGTGTCGGCATTTTTATATCTGTAATAATAAGAGGGTAATAGCTTTCCTTCGCATGGTTGAGTGCTGCGTGCGGATCGCTGAATGTACTTGGCTGGTGTCCTAAGTCTGTAAGTACAACACTTAGACTTTGCAGGCTGGTAGAATTGTCGTCAACAATGAGTATTCGCATACAGATCTCTTAAGTCGTCGGAGCTTGTGGAAGTAGAATTTTAATTAGTGTGCCTTTGTTGTCTGCTCTTGGGGAGTCAGCAGTAATGGTACCCTCCCAGCTGGTAACAAAGGTGTGTACGAGGGCAAGCCCAAGCCCCATGCTCTTTCCTGATTCTTTTGTGGTAAAGAAAGGATCAAATATTTTATCACCAAGTCCTTGTAAACCGGGACCGTTATCCTCAATGCAGAGCTGAATGTAGTGGTCATTGGTTTCGCAGGTTGTAATAGTAATACACCGCTGTCCTTCGGTATGTTCAAGAGCATGAGCAGCATTCATCATGATGTTGATTACGATCTGCTCTAGTTGAATAGGGAGCGCAAGTGCTGGCGGAAGTTCATTTTGCAGCTGATTGTGTACGTTGATGTTCCGGGTGGCCAGCTTGTTTTGCAGTAGGCTGACTGCTTGCTCGACTGCATAGTTTACATCGGACCGTTCAAGCGGAAATGCCCCTTGATGACGCACAAGTGATCGCATGTGTGTGATGATGTCTTCGATGGTGCCGGTCTCACGTAGAATTAGTCCCAGACGTTCCTGCAAAATCTTGGTCGGAACTGAACCGCGTTGCTCAACCAATAAATCTAGTCCGCTGGCATAAAGACGCAGAGCCGATAACGGTTGGTTAATCTCATGTGCAATGCCGGCGGCGAGAGTGCTCATGGCCTCCAGCTTACGCATCTGCTGAGTGCGTTGCTCTATCTTTTTCTTTTCGGTTATATCTTCCAGAAGAATAATCGCTGATGAAAATAGTTTGGTTTGATGTAAAGGACATGCAGTGATCCGAAAAGTGATTTCTGCTCCATTTAGTGGGGTAGAAAACTCGTATTCATGTTCTTTACCATCCTGAAGAGTAAGGCTGGTGGTTTTGTCGAGCAGGCATTCACCGTTTTCATCCTGTTCGATAAGGACAAAAGGACAGCTGACAGGGTATGATTCATTCTGCAATTTAAACCAGTTGCGGAATTGACGGTTAGCCGCCGTAATGTTCCGTTGACCATCCACAACCGCGATGCCCAATGAAAGGTTGTTAGTGATTAAGTGGTACTGGCGTTCTGTAATCGCAAGTTTTTCCTGAAAGCGGGTAAGCTGGGTGATATCAAGGCCCATAAGTAGAATGAGCGGTTCTCCGTCTGTATCTGTAAATGGATAACTTAGAAAACGATATGATCGCCCTGAACAAGGGCTTTTCCATGCAGAAAAAGATGGGGAACCTGTTTCAAAGACATCAAACGGCGGTAAGTATGGATGCGAGGGTTTTTCGGCTGCTTCTGTGTCCCCTGTGAACGCATAGTAGCAGGAATCACCTGCTTTTAATTGTACTTGATCCCGAAAAGGTTTGTTGATGTACCGTAGTGTAAATTGCGGGGTTACTAATGCTATAAATTCCGGAAGCTTATCCAGAATCGCCAACAGATTAAGCCGTTGACGATCAGATTGTTTTTTGAGGGGGTACCCGTCTGACCCTAAAGAAAGTGTGCTGCTTATCTGCTTACTGCCATCAGACAGGCGCAGCGGACGTGGGTGTACAAGGATTGTTACCTGTTGGTCGTAGGTATCATGAAAAAATAAGGGGAATGAATTCACTTTTCCCATCGTCTGTAATTGAATGTGGTGAGTGATTGTGGACAGATTTTCCGGCTCAAGAAGTTGTTTTTTGAACTTATGAAGAACATCTTTGCGTTCCCACCCTAACGATGATGACAGAAAACTACGTACATAATCAAGGTCAAGGCTTTGGTCTGAAGAACAGGTGTCACTAAGTTGCCGCAACAAGGTGGAAACTGCTTCTGGTAACCGATGGGTTGAATGTACTGAAGTAATGATCGGCAGTAGCTGCGCCATGGAGTCTCCGGACAAAGGCAATATTAAGAAAGCTTCTCCATATTGCGCATAATTTCGTTTTTGGTCTTAATGCTGAGCGTTTCAAGCTCTTGCAATTGATCTGCGGTGGGCTGTTCCCTATGCGTTGCGGCCGTGTATATCTGCATGAGTGCGTTGCCCAGACTATTTGCACCGATATTGAATGCAGCAGCTGCAAATGACTGGCTATGCAGAGCTGTGTTGCTGTACGCGTTTTCTTGAAGAAAGAGTCTTAATCCATACAGACGTTCTGCAAGTTCGTCTATAAAGAGAGAGTACAGCCTACAGATAAGGTCTGTGTCTTCCTCAAGGCGCAGGAGAGTTCCTTCAACATCCAGCAGCTGGGACATGTCTGTTTCTTCAAGTTCATTTTCCGGTTGTGCGAGTAGTTCTTCTGGTTGAAGTACTTTTGCGATTTCTCTGTAAAATTCAGATGTATGTATTGGTTTTGCGACATAGCCGTCCATGCCTGCTTCAATAAAGCGTTCCTTATCTCCCTTTAGGGCAAAAGCTGTGACCGCAATAATAGGGAGGTTTGTGGGAGTACCGGGAATGGTGCCGGAGCGGATATGTCTCATCGCTTCCAGTCCTGTAAGGAAGGGCAGTTTTATTTCTGTCACAACCATGTCTATGGGCTCTGAGGCCAATAGTTCAAGCAATTCAGCCCCGTTTGATGTAACGTGGCATGTAAATCCTTTTTTTTCGAGTAATTCAAGAAGAAGCTTTTGGCCGACAACGTTGTTATCCGCAATGGCGACATGCAACCCCGGAGGAAATTCGGGAGTCATCTCCGGCTTGGAGAGATTCTCTTCAAGTTCACCATGTTCAAACTGGGCTGTAAAATGGAATGTGCTGCCTGCTCCCGGTTTGCTGCGTACCCAGATTGTTCCGTTCATTAGCTCCACAAGATCACGGCAAATTGCTAGACCTAAGCCTGTTCCGCGAATAGGCGTTTTGCCCTCCGCAAGGACTTGTTTATATGGTTCAAAAATATAATTTTGTTCTTCTTCTGTGAGTCCTACTCCTGTGTCGCGAATGGAAAAAAGAAGCATACGGTATTTAGGTGCAGGTTCATGCTGCTGTTCTGAATATGCACCGAGTGTTGCGAGGTCGGAGATCTCAAGTGAGATACCGCCTTGTTCTGTAAACTTTATGGCGTTGGAAAGCAGATTGGTAATAATTTGCGATAGGCGCGTTGGGTCGCCTTTTAATAGTGTGGGAACAAATGCCGGAATATCATAGGACAGCGTAAGCTTTTTTTTATGCGCCTTCGGTGTATGGGTACGGACAATTTTGCTGATCAGGTTTTCAAGATTGAATCGTTTCGGAGTCAACGGCATTTGACGAGCTTCAATACGGGATAAGTCTAGAATATCATTTAAAATATCGAGTAAATTTTCTGCTGAATCCAGCACCGTTGTCATGTATTCTTTTTGATCGTGGTCAAGATCTGTTTCAAGAGCAAGGTCCGTCATGCCGACAATGCCGTTGAGAGAATTACGTATTTCATGACTCATATTTGCAAAAAAACTGGATTTTGCGCTATTTTCCAGTTCAGCCTTGTGTCGTGCTTCTGTCAGGCGTGCTTCCTCAGAGTGTTTAATGAGTGCAATTTCGATGGCAGAGTGTAATTTTCTTGCATCAAAGGGCTTAAGAATGAATCCGTACGGGTTGGAAGATTTAGCGCGATCAAAAGTGTCTCTGTCTGAATATGCGGTGAGGAATACAACAGGGATGGAATGTTTTGCGTTGATAACATGCGCAATAGCAATGCCATCCATTTCACCTTTGAGGTTGATGTCCATCAGGACTAAATCCGGCGAGTTTTTTTCAGTCGCTTTTAGCGCGCTTTCAGCAGTATTGGCGACAGCACAGACATTGTATCCGAGAGTCTCAAGAGTGCCCTTTATGTCAAGTGCCACAATGCGTTCATCATCAACCACAAGAATACTGATAGAGGCCATATTATTCCCCGTTCTGCCGCACGTGTTAGCGTGCCGTACCAAGTTAAACGCATGCGGCGTATGAGATTTCAAACAGCAGGTTGTCAGAGTTATGAAAGTATAACTAAGTAAAGATCTTGATTTATATGCAATAAATGCACGGGGTTGTCTAGGCGGGAGGGGGGAAATTTTTATATGACAATACAAAAAAAGGCGGTCATAATGACCGCCTTTTAACGTAGAATTCTGTGTGACTACATTGTCTGAAGGTTCCAGACGACACGTCCAACAACGTCTTTTTTACAACGATCCATTGGCAGGTACTGCTCAGGGTGAACAGGGTTTTCACTGCGTAGAATAAAACGCTGGTTTGCTGCATCAAGGAAAATACGTTTGATGGAGATTCCTTCGTATGGGACGTATACACCATAGATCTCTCCGGAAAGGATGTTGGTTTGAGCTGTATCAAGACCAACGTAGGCACCTTTTTTTATGAGAGGTTCCATGCTGCACGCATCAACTCGGAAAATTTGAATGGTCGCACCAGCAAAAGATTGTGGGATGGAAAGTTTGCCAACACTGGTAAAGCGGCGAGCTTCATCAGCTTCGTCAGAAACTTCAACATCTTGCATGGAGTGAATTGTTACAACAGCGCTGCGTGCATCTGGATCACCAAATTTAGCCGGGTTTTCAAAAACCCGTCCTGCAGCAGGGCCTTCAACTGGCTGGTAGCCGTCTTCTTCTGTACGCAGGTACATAGGGCCGACGCCTTTCTTAAGCCAATCTGGATTAAGGCCAAACTTTTCAAATAGTTTCATGTACCAGTCAGAAGGAACAGAGTCTCGACGCTTGGCGTCCGAGATGCTTGATTGACGAATATCAAGTACTTCAGCCAGTTCAACCTGAGTTCTGGTGTTTGTAGCCAGTTTTATACGTTCAAAAACTTCATCAAAGGTGGACACGGTGTCTCTCCCGCCAAGACGTTAGAATAAGCATTAAGCTTATGGGGGCTAGGTCTTGTCGTTGAAAATTGCTGGGTATTGTGTGTAAACTCTGCAGCATGGTTGTTAACAACAAACAAGGCAGTGTGCGAAACAATTGAAACATTGTTTTCATGCAAAAGTATCTAAAAATCTCGATAGCAAATTTCTAGATGGCTAAGAGATATTAATAGCTCTTAGTAGATGCAAACATTCTTTGTGGACGGATTTGTACCGATTTGTCAATGTGGTTGACTATGGATAATCATTAAAAATTGTAAATTAATGCGGTGCGTATTAACAATGAATTATCAATATGCTTTGCTTTGTGTTACGAAAAAAAGAAGACGTAAGTATTTTGAGAGCAGCTGAGAAGAAGATGTGTAAATTATATTCAACTAAAAACAATAATAAAAAAGAGTGTAACTGCATGGTTAAGCCTTGCTGTTACACTCTTTTTTTGTTGTTTTTTACTGCATTTCTTGAAGGAACTTATTGTCCGGTGTCACGATAATGCGAGTGTTGTTTTTAAAGCTGTCTTTGTAAGCTTCAAGTGATCGCTGGAAGTTGTAGAACTCTTCATCTTTGCCAAGCGATTCCGCGTAGATTTTTGTTGCGATTGCATCGCCTTGACCTCGGATGATCTCGGCTTCTTTGTTTGCCTTCGCAATAATGACTGTACGCTGTCTGTTTGCAAGAGATTTAATGGTGATTGATTCCTGTTGACCTTCAGAACGGTACTGCTTTGCCTGACGTTCACGTTCTGCACGCATACGTCCGAAAATAGCACGCTGGTTTTCTGGTGGAAGGTCGGTACGTTTAATTCGCACATCAACAATTTCGATACCGTATGCTTTAATCAAACTGGATGAACGCTTGGTAACCATTTGCATGATTGTGTCACGTTCAGTCGAAACGATTTCAGTCAATGTGTAACGACCAAGTGCTGCACGTAACTGGGAGTATACAATATCGTCTAGTCGTGCCTGTGCACCCGGAATAGTTCGCACGGTCTGGTAGAAGAGAAGAGGGTTCACGATGCGCCAGCGAGCGTAGTTGTCCAGCACAAGAGCTTTTTTGTCTTTTGTGAGGGCTTCTGCAGGCTGTGCATCGTATTCCAGAAGGCGCGAATCAAAGTAGATGACGTTCTGAATGAACGGAATTTTGAAATGCAGACCCGGTGCATAAACATTGTTGTCCGGCTTACCAAGCTGGAGAACAATCGCCTTTTCAGTCTGCTGAACAATGAAAGCAGATTGAAATACTACAGCGATAAGGAGAACCAGCAGAATTAGAATTGGAGTAGTTGTTTTATTCATTACTTACTCCCCTTCGTACTGCCGTCGCTGAGTGGTAAAAATGGAATAGTTGGAGTGACGCCTTTGTTAGGAACAATGACTTTGTTGACTCCGGAACCGCTGAAAACGCTTTCCATGGCTTCTAAGTACATTCTTTTTCTGGTGATAGATTTAGCCTGATTATACTCAGCAAGGATTGCAAGGAATCGTGATGCATCACCCTGAGCTTTGTTAACGGTAGACTCTTTGTATGCCTGTGCCTGGTTAACAATCTCTGCTGCGGCACCGTGTGCTTTTGGCAGAATGTCGTTACTGTAGGCCTCAGCTTCATTAATAATGCGGCTGCGGTCTTCACGGGCGCTGGCAACGTCTTTGAATGCGTCAACAACTTCTTTTGGTGGATGTACGTCCTGCATTTGCACAGCAACAATCTGGATACCTGCTTTGTAACGATTCAGAATATCCTGCAGCAGTTGGCGGCAATCGTTCTGAATTTTCAGTTTCCCTTCAGTCAAAGCGTTGTCAATTTTGTTGTGGCCGATAATTTCGCGCATTGCGGCTTCAGCGGCGCTTTTGACAGTGACGGACTGTTGAGTAACGTTGAAAAGGTAATCCACAGCATTGCTGATGCGGTACTGAATAATGAACTGAACATCGACGATGTTCTCATCACCAGTAAGCATGAGTGACTCCGCCTTGACGGTACGGGACTGTCCTTGCTGGAAAGATGATGCTTTGCCAGTAGAGCGGAACCCGACCTCAACACGACGAATTTGAGACACTTTAGGTTTATAAACTGTCTCAACAGGGTAAGGAAGATGGTAATGTGGTCCAGGTCCTGTTGTGGCAACATATTTGCCGAACTGGAGCACAACACCTTCTTCGTCAGGTTGCACAATGTAAATGCCTGATGCGAGCCAAAGAAGAACTACTAAGGCAAGAACGAACTTGCCCGCAGGAAAGTTAATTCCCCGGAGTTTCTTTAGGCCATCACCTATCGGGTCAGAATCATTTCCCTCTGGAGGTGTTCCACCCCAGTTTGGGCCATGACCCGATTGCCTCTGCCGCTTTTCTTGCAGTTTTTCCCAATCCCAATTCATAATATTTGAAATTTAGGGTAGTTGTCTTAATAGGTCAAGCAGCATTCCTCTAAACAGTGATAACTCACTGTATAAATTTCACTATAGGATTTACGTTGGTGTGGTTATAGGAGAATAAGTTGCTGAAAGTAGAAGAAAAAATTGTATGAAAGTTGTGTATACATAAAACAGACAGATCTCGGTGCGTAGATACCATAGTATGGTAAAAATGTGGTAACCTGCATATCTGGTTTCAAGCCGTTTCGTTTAACAGACAACATTACACTGCACAGTATGCACTGGCATGTTCTTTTGAAAACTATGTGAGAATAACATGTGAATACGTCGGGGTCCGGTTGTGAGAATATGAAGGCTTGAATGAATCGAACCGGCAGTAATAGGTGGATATGGTACCCCATCTGAAGAATAAAGTAGGTAATCAGCATGAAAAGACTTGAAGCAGTTCGTATGGAGCAATGCATCGGATGCCATTCCTGTTCATTGGCCTGCGCACGGCTAGTCCATAAAAAATTGTCATGGAATACGGCTGGAATTCGTATCTCTTCTGCCGGAGGATTAACAACCGGTTTTGAAGCTCATATTTGTGTGGCATGTGACCCCGCACCCTGTGCTGAAGTGTGCCCGACAGAAGCCCTAAAGCAACGAAAGGGCGGCGGAGTTATTGTAACGCATGATAAGTGTATTAAATGTGGCAAATGCGCAGAAGTCTGCCCTGTGGATGCTATTTATTATGAAACGGAAAGCGATTTGCCATATCTGTGTATTCATTGCGGGCGTTGTGTGCCTTTCTGTCCGCATAATTGTATAGAGCTGCGTGACATTCCAGCACGCGAAGAAGGGTAAGGGAGCCTGATATATGAAAATGGATCCAAACTTTTCCCGTGTATTGCATGTAGAGCTTACTACAGGCAAAAGCAGCGTGTTAATGATTGAAGACCGCCATATGCACATTGGTGGCAGTGGCCTTGCGGCTGTTTTATATGAAAGATACGGAGTACTCGACGCCCCTGCAGATGACCCGCGCCAACCGCTTATTTTCGCAATTGGCCCCCTTACAGGGTTTTACCCGTTAATGAGTAAAGTCGTGTGTGGTTTTCGTTCTCCGTACTCCGGAGAGTGGGCAGAAAGCCATGCCGGTGGCCGTCTTGCTTTGTCTATTCGTTTTGCGGGATACGATGCTTTGATGATTACCGGTAAGGCAAAGCAGTTAAGTGCCCTTATTATTGGTTCACGTTCCTGTGAAGTGGAAGGTGTGACATACCTTCGTGGAAAAGATGTCTTTGCTACGGGTAAGTTCTTGCGTCGTTTTGGTAAAAAAAATTCAGGACATCGTTCTGCTATCCGCATAGGTCAAGCAGGAGAGCGTGGTGTTGCCTACGCTTGTATCAATGTAGATTCATTTCGTCATTTTGGCCGTCTGGGTTCCGGTGCAGCCATGGGCTTTAAGAACCTTAAAGGTATTGTCGTTTCCGGAGACGGGGCTTTCGACCTTCCTGAGGGAAAAGCCTATGCCGATATGATGAAAGATATTTATCAAGATATCACTGAAACAGGTAAAATGAAGAAGTACCATGACTTAGGTACTCCACAAAACTTGATTCCGTTGAACGAATTACAAGCGCTCCCATGGAACAACTTACAGAAAACGCACGACGACCGTGTGGACAATATTTCCGGTGAAACCTTTGCAAAGCAGCTTCTGCTCCGGCAGGTTGCATGCGCAGGGTGTCCTGTAGGGTGTATTCATATTGGGCTGTTGCGACAGCAGTTTGCAAATGAGCATGAGTTTCTCTACAAACAAGTGTCCTATGACTACGAACCGATATTTGCGCAGGGTAGCATGCTTGGTATTACCAGTGCCGCTGATGTACTTGCCTTGTTAGATGAAACAGAAAAACTTGGTCTTGACTGTATGAGCGCAGGTGTTGCTCTTGCATGGGCAGCAGAAGCTACAGAAAAAGGTATTGTTTCTAAAGAAGAAACCATTGTTGATCTCAAGTTCGGAGAGATGAAAGGCTTCCTCAACGGGCTTAAATTTATTGCTACTGGTGAGAATGCATTCTATCAGGCGCTTTCCCGTGGTTCTATGGCTGCTGCAAAGCTATATGGTGGTGAAGAATTTGCCTGCGTTCTCGGGCAGGAAATGGCAGGTTATGCAACTGGTGAAGTTTTCTTTGTTGCCTCTGCCTATGGCTTCCGTCATTCGCATCTCGACACTGGCGGGTATGCATTTGACCAGAACAACACAGAAAAGAATGCCGGAAAAGCTGTTGAGTTTATGCTTGAAGATGAGCGTGGCCGAATTTATATTAACAGTATGATGGGGTGTCTTTTTGCCCGTGGTACTTACGGGCCGGAAAAGTTGAAAGATGCGTTGACTGCCGCAGGTTTTGGCAACATTGCCGATAACCTTGAAGCTGCTGGTAAGTATATTCAAAAGTTGCGGTGGCAGTTAAAGTGTAAAACTGGATTTGATGTGGATGCAGTTAAGATTCCGAAGCGTTTTACCGAAGTAGTTACATGGAAGGGTGGAATTGACACCGGGTACATGGACGAAGTAGCAACACTGTATGCCACGGCCATTAAAGAGATGGCTTATGGCAAAGAGTAGATAACAGCCTGCGGAGCGGATAGCGCTGCAGTAGAACCGGAGAGCAGATGGGGTTTTTTAGAAATAAACGCGGCCCGTTAGTCCGCGCCAACTCTTCTGGTGAATTTTTTTTGCGTGCGATGTTGCTGGTTGCAGTCTTCGTAGTAGTAGCCGCAGCATTTTGGTTTCAGACTGAGTATAGTTTCAAGGAGATTCGCTCTCGGGGAACTGTGTATGATCAGACAGAAACGCTGACGGCAGCCCAAAAAACGGCATTGCGTGAGTTTGCCTCGGCGCTTCGGGAAACACATGGGTTAAAGTTACGTGTTCAGGTGCGCAATACTCCGGTGGTTCTGCCGGCTAAGCTGGACACGAAGACTGTATTTATCGGCATTAATCCGTATACCCGTCAGGTGCTTGTAGAATTTCCTCCGCTGCTGCGTAAGGCGTTGGGAGCAGATTACATGTACCATCTGCAAAATGAATACTTCATACCGTATTTTGAAAAGAACCAATGGCAACTGGGATTAGCTACAGCGCTTCAAAAATTATGGGATGACATGGGCGGGAAATAGCCTGCCAGATCATACTGCTAATTGATCAGACATAAAAAGCGGCAGGCCACATGGCTTGCCGCTTTTTTCATTCTGTGCAGACCGGTTACTGTAAATATAGTTTTTTAAAAGAATTGTAGCGTGCTCTATTGGCTCCAAAGTCAGACTTTCCGACGCGGGAAGCAGACCGGAACTGCACGTTTTGTGTTTTTGTATCAATATAGAACTCAACATCATCATGATATTGCATAATGGGTGTAACGAAGACTGCATGGATATAGGTATCATTTTGCGTCACAATCGAGTTGTTTCCCATTTCCTGCAGGCACTGTAATATTTTTTTTTTAGTTTCCTGCACAGAACCGGTCATAGGTAGTGGGGAGACATACTTTGATTCGATATCAGTCTGGCTGGAAACAGCATTCGGTGTCTCAGGCATGGAGGCAAGTTTTCCGTTTGTAACACCAAGCTTCTCAGTAATATCAGCAGAACGCGTTCCGAGTTCTCTGAAAAAGAGAAGGCTTGCAAGCAGCAAGGCACAGAAGATGATGAATATCCATTTAATGAGTCCTGTGGTATGAAGCATTCTATTCCTCATGATATTGCTGTTCATAGAGTGCGTGATTGTAATCACTGGCGCATATTATAGCCGAAGTAATGCACCTTGTCCTGAGTATATCCGGAACAGGGGTTGGTGTATGCATGTTTTTCATACTGCATTTTCAAAGTGCATTACGGGATGTGTAATGAGAGGCTCTGAAAAAAGCTAGCCGTGCGTCATTTTTTATGTTTCATACTGAGCATACGTTGATTCATGTTTTTAAAAGGCATGGTCGTTACGTACAAATTTTTCAATCAACATAATATGTGAGAACTTGGTATATGAAACATATTTTGCTTTATACAGACGGCTCCTGCCTTGGAAATCCGGGCCCCGGTGGCTGGGGAAGTATTCTTCGGTTTGGTGATACAGAAAAAGAACTTTCAGGCGGTTTTGCCCTGACCACCAACAACAGAATGGAAATTCTTGCTGTAATCGAAGGGCTAGCTGCGCTTAAAGAGCCGTGCAAAGTCGATCTATATACAGATTCTCAGTACGTTCGTAACGCTGTAGAGAAAAAATGGCTTGTAAACTGGCAAAAGAATGGTTGGAAAAACGCTTCAAAAAAGCCGGTGAAGAATAAAGACCTATGGCTGCGTTTGCTCCCGTATCTTGAAAAGCACGATGTTACCCTGCACTGGGTGCGCGGACACAGCGGGCATCCTGAAAACGAACGCTGTGATGATCTCGCTCGCGCAGAAGCGTCCAAGTCTGATCTGCCTCGCGATGAGGGGCACGAAGAGTCTTAGTTTTTGATGACTCGAGTGGTTTCCATGGGCGGGTTACGAAACTTTCTACAGAGTTTTGCTTGTTTTTAGGGCCGTTGGAGCAGAACAGTAAAAAAAGTTCATAAAGGCTCGCAGATAAGCTCTGTCGGCAATTCGTTCGTCGATAAGGTCAGCCATTTGGGCTGAGCTAGCTTGTGATTGGATTTGTGATTGAAGTAAATTATGGTAAAGAGTTCAGTATGCACACTGAACTCTTTTCTTTTATGGACTTCGATGTACTTTGGAATGGGCTTTGCCGCCCGTTACTGAGACTTATTCTTTCTATTTCGCTTGGTCTGGCTATAGGCAACATTATTGAAGCGTTGCATTGGGGCCGTTTTCTCGCAAAGGTGTCATCACCATTGGTACGCATGGCGCATTTGCAGGATGTCTCCGGTGCAGCATTTACTATGGCTTTCTTTTCGAGCATTTCGGCAAACTCGTATCTTGCTGAGCAGTATGAGCAAGGAAAAATTGTTCGTAAGGAACTGTATTTCTCAAACTTGCTGAACAGCACTCCGGTGCTTTTTCTGCACCTTCCGTCACTTTTCTTTCTTGCGGTACCTTTTCTTGGTAAAGCCGCGTTCTGGTATGTAGGGATAATTGTTTCTGCAGCGTTGTTCCGTACAATCGGAACCGTTATTGCGGGACGTTTCATCCTTCCTCCAACACCTGAGGGCTGCGTAACCTGTGAGCTTGATGATAATGCTCCAAAGGATGCCAAAGAGGTGTTTCAAAGAGTAGTCTCACGATTTATGCGCAGAATCAGGCGAGTGTTGCTTGTAACAATTCCTGTGTACACAATTGTTTTTATGTTAAATCGCTTCGGAGTGTTTGAGGCGTTAAATGATGTTATTGGCGGAGATAACGGTTTTTTGCCGTTTATTAATCCAGAAGCTGCGGGTGTACTTATTCTTAGCTTAGCAGCAGAAATAACAGCTTCTATGGCTGCTGCAGGTGCGCTTTTAACTGACGGATCGATTCAAGCAAAAGATGTTGTGCTGGCTTTACTTGCCGGCAATATACTTTCGTCGCCAATGCGCGCGCTGAGGCATCAACTTGCAACTTATATGGGGATATTTCCGTCACGCCTCGCCCTATGGCTTATTTTCTGCAATCAGAGTGTGCGCGTTGTCTCGCTTGTTTTGTTCACACTTGCCTACTATTTCTGGGTATAGTTTTTCGCATTAGGATATGTCTTCGGCAAGTTTTTGACGATTTTTTTTGTAGATAAAACTTGCAGATTCAAAACGAAGAACCCCGGCACGGGTGGGGACCGGCCGGGGCTCAACTGACTTTAAGCTTACCTATCTGAAACTAAGCCCTAGTTGGACTTAGTCGCATTCAAACTACGTTCCTGCGGGAACACCGGCAGGTAACGGTATGACAGGCTGAGAATAATAGCACCGTAGGCAAGTACGAGTGCGCTTGCACCCCATTCTGCCCAGTTTGGTGCGTATGTTTCCCAGGTGTCGAAAGGCAATACCGGCATCGCGAGAGCCTGAACCGTAAATACGTAACGGTTGATAGTAATGCCTGCACAATCGAGGAAAGCAGCGGAGTAGAAGAGAACCGGGTTGTTGCGAAGTTTCGGTGTGAGTAAAATAACACACGGAATAACGCCACAAAGGAACAGCTCTGACCACAGGAGCCACTTGCCGTAGATTGTCTGGTAGAAGTTCTGGTCAAAAGTGAGACCGGAACGTGGCAATACATCTATTGCCCATGCGTAGGTGTCTGCAAACTTGAATACAAGGTATACAAGCAGCATTGCACCAGCAATTTTACCCATAAGGGTTTTAATTTCCCAGCTAACCAGTTTCTTGCCAGTCATTTTTTCCATGATAGTTGCGATAAGCACGGTAAATACCGGACCGGAACCAACTGCGGAAATAACAAAGAGGAAGAAAGTCCAAGGCCAGATGAAGAAACCATCACGGAGTACGTAAGGACGGCCAAAAAGAACGCCGTACATACCACCGAGTGAACCCTGGTGGAAAGTGGAAAGGAACGCACCGATACCAGCAAACAGAGGCATCCAAACGTGCAGGTTATGCGCGATGTGATGCAACACTGGAATCTTGTTAAGTTGTTTTTGTTCGAGGATCAGCGGTACATACTCGATGATCAGAACAATCAAGTAACAAGTAATACAGAAAATAACTTCTGTAAGCATGGAGTGTACGTTCGCATGCCAGTAACCGAACCATGCACGAATCGGCTGACCAACGTCGAGCACGAGAATGAGCATAGCACCGGAGTAGCAAATAAAGCCGATAATAACGGTGAGGTTGATGATGTTTTTCAACGGATCAATATTCAGAATGTATCTGAGCAGACCAGTGAAGAACGCACCAGCACCGAGAGCAATAACGGCAAGGTCAAAGGTGATCCAGAGACCAAAGCCGAAGTAGTCATCAAGGGCTGTAACGCCAAGTCCTTCCGCGAGCACTCTGAATGCAGCGTAAAGACCCCAAAGAGCTACAGCACCGACAAGTCCCATCCAGATTGAAAACTTCGTCAGAGAGCAGCGTGATGTGCCTTCCGGGAAGAGTTCATGATCTGCAGGAAGAGAGTAGTTCTTTCCCATGACTGTTACCCCTTAACCTTTTCGTCTTCCAGATAGTTATCGAGCTGACGCAGAACCCATTCACGGCGGCTTACGTAGTAAACCTGAGTGTGGGCACCAAGACGTTCGAGCAATCTGTGAGCGTGTTTGGAGCTAGCAAGCTTAGCTACTTCATGTTCTTCGTTGTTTAGGTCGCCGAAGGTGATTGCACCGTTAGGACATGCCTCGGTACAGGAAGTAACGTATTCGCCTTCAGCCAGATCCATAGGATCACGACCTTCAACGATAGCTTTATCTTTTGCAGCCATCCAGCGGTGGTGACAGAAAGTACATTTTTCTACAACACCGCGAGGACGTACAGATACGTCAGGAGTAAGAGCTTTTTCAAGTCCACCAGGCCATACCGGATCACGCCAGTTAAAGTAGCGTGCGTGGTAAGGGCAGGCAGCCATGCAGTAACGACAGCCGATGCAACGAGGAGTTACCTGGCTGACGATTCCGCCTTCTTCGTTTTTGTCAGTCGCGATAACCGGACAAACAGAAACGCAAGGCGGATGACCACACTGCTGACAAGGGCGAGGCAGGTAGGCTACGTCGTGTTCAGGGTAAGGTTTACCGTTGGACAGTTCGTAGACTGTGATCCAGTTCATTACTTTGATTTTATTGGAAGCATCGGCAATTGGTGCAAGGTTGTTTTCTGCCTGACATGCAACCATGCAGGCACCACAACCGGTGCATTTGTCGAGGTCAATTGCCATGCCCCATTTTATAGTGAATTCTTTAGTTTGCATGACGCTCGTCCCTTATGCCTTGCTGACGTTTACACCAGCAACGTTCCAGACAGATTGTCCGGTGCCGGCTTCATAACCAACAGTCAGCAGCTCCATGACGTTTTCGCCTTTGCCTTTGCTGAACTCATCGAACGCGGTGTGGCCAAAGCCCATCAGCACTGCAATGGTATTTGGCATAACGCCTTCAAAAATGTTCACACGGGCCTGGATGCTGCCGCTGGAATTACTGAGCTTAATACGGTCGTGTTTTACCACGCCGAGCTCACGCGCTGTTGCTCCGTTCATCGCAACATACATTTCGTTTTTCTGGAGTTCCCAACGACGAATTGTTTTGTTGTTGTACGGTGGAATAGCGGTGTTCGGGGTGCCGAGGCTCAGTTTCTGCACAGGGGCAATGCTTAGCTTTGCAGCCTTAGGTGCAGCAGCAAGTGCTTTACCTATTACGTCTGCGGCAATGCGCAGATTAGACTGTTCTGCAACAGCATCACTTGTAAAGAATTCGCCTTCCATCAGGCTGTCCCAATCAGCACCTGCAGCTTCTGCTTTCGCCTGAAGAATTTCTTCAAACGTAGCGAAACCAAGATCCATGTTGAGCTGAGTAGCAACACTCAGAAGCACGTCAGCAGCAGGCTTGCCGTCAATTACGCAAGGCGCAACAGGACGAGCGAGACTGTAGAATGCCTGACCGATTCCATATGGTGTTTCCACGTCATCGAAGCGTTCAAGACCGAGCGGAGTAGGCAGAATAAGGTCACAGGCTTTCGCAGTTTCATCAAGGAAGCTGGTGAAAGCAACTTTAAATGGAACCTTATCCATTACTTTAGCCATAGCTGCAGGCTGAGGCAGACCGTATACTGGGTTTGCTTCGTAGAAGACCATTGCACGCGGCTTGGAAACTTTTCCTGCACTGATGCGGGAAAGGTAGGCCACGAGGTCTTTTTGAGCGCTTTCAGAACGATCCATGCCGGAAGCAATAACTTTCGGTGCCAAAGGAAGAGCTTTTACGCCGCCTTCGCGACCAAAGCTACCGAGCAGCATGTTAACTGCGGTTCCAGCAAGAACAGTTGCAACGCCTGTACCCTGACCGAATTCAGAACCGGTAAGAACAACAGGACGCTGAGCTTTTGAAAGCTCTGCTGCGATTGCTTTAAGCTTAGCAGGAGCAACTCCAGCGAGCGCAGCAACCTTTTGCGGAGTGTACTGAGCGGCAAGCGCTTTGAACTCTGCAAAGTCTGGTGCGTTAATTGTAGCACCGGATTTGATAAGCAGATTTGCAATGCCCATTGCTACGATTGCTTCAGCACCGGATTTTGCTGGTAACCATTCGTCTGCGCCTGCAGCAGTGTTGTTCTGCACTGGGCCTGCGTAGACAAACTTAACAGTTGGTTTTTTTGCAGCGGGGTGGGACTTTTTAAATGCTGCGCGGTTGCGAAGCACTGTGCCCCAAGACTCAAGAATGTTAGCACCGATAGCAAACACGTAGTCGCTATTTTCGATGTCGTAGCCAAGCTGGCCTTTGCCATTCATGCTAGCAAAAGCAAGTGCTGCTGGCTGAACCTCTGAAGGCATAACATAGAAGTCTTCGGAACCACTTTCTTTCGCCATACCGGAAAGAAGTTCGTTGATTGTACCGGTTTCGTCACCAGATACATAAGCAACTTTGGAACCTGCTCTTCTGAGGTTTTCTTTGAGCATTTTCTCTGCTTCTTCCCATGAAATCGCAACATAAGCGCCATCACCGGCATGCTTAAGTGGACGTTTAACACGGGAAGGAGAGTACATAAGCTGAACTTCTGCTACAGCGAGGGCTGTGATGCCACCCATGGAAAGCGGGTGGTTATCATCTGGAAGTACGCGTACAGGACGCTCTCCAACCAGACGAACTTTCATGCCCGCAGCGGAAGGACACAATTTACTGATTGTTGAAACGTAGGAGTTTGCACCATCTACATTTCGTGGAATCCAGGACCAGTTCTGAGTCCAGATACTCGCGTCATCAAGGAGCTTCCAAGGTACGGGAGTAGCCAGAACACCAGTGGTGGCGCCTGCAACAAACTTAAGGAATCCTCGTCTATCTACTGCCATTGGATACTCCCCTTTTACTTATGACAGACGAAGCATGCGTTGTTGGAACGAGTAACGCCAAAGTGCTCTGGATGAGCATGGCAGCGTTCACATTGCCACATCTTCATGGTCTGTTTGCTGTACTTGGTCAGCTTGTTTTCATAGTAAGTCGGGGCCTTGTCCATATTGGCCACATCAATGTGACACTGGGAGCAGAGCTCGGTTTCTTTGAAGTCATGACAAGAGTTGCATGATTCCAAAGAGTGAGCAGCATGACTGAAGAAGACGTTATCTGGCTGTGCTTGATACACATGCCATTTAACTTCTTTACCGGTCTGAACATACTCCTTAATGAAGCGTGCTTCTTCCGGATCTTCCCCGAGTGGTTCGTCGCTGTGACATTCGGCACAGCTTTCAGTTGTCGGAAGGCCGGCAAAAGTGCCGTCTTCACGGAAAGAATGGCACGCAGAACATTCCATTTCTGCGTCTTGAATATGCACCTTATGGCTGAAATTAATAGGCTGTTCCTGTTCTGAAAAAAGCAGTCCAGGGAAAGCCCACCAACCAAAGATGAGTGCCACTACCAGACCTACGAAGAACGGGGCCGCGCCGCCAAATTGGCGTGACGTACTGTTCCCGTCGGCAGGATGTAAAAGCCTCTCCTCCATAACCCTTCGCCTCATAGCTGGTTTAAAATATTGAAAAAAAGCCCACATTACCACACCGCTGTGTCTACTTCTTAGGGGCAATTGCGTCAAGGTGAAATTTTTCACGAGCGGTAACTAACCCTTCTGAAATGTACACATTTAGCGAGTGTGACATACCCATTAACTCTGTTTCTAAAACATAAAAATAAAGTTTTTGATACAAAAAAAACCACTGGAATCTTACTGTTTGAAAGTGCAAACAGTGTGGAATAATTATATAAAATAGATTGTTATGAGGTGAAATAGAGTAAAATAGTAGTTTTTTAAGGCTTGTGCAAAAAATATTTAGTTTGTTCTTTTATTGTAGAGAACACTGGAATTAGCAGTACGTTATCGACTAAACTTCTTACCAGAAGACTGGTTGCTAATTATGTCTGTGAATGTCGTATAATATGAAGATTTTTTTTTGAAGGTATGATACTGGATAGAGTGATTTCATGTATATGTGCAAGAAGTGGGGGCGCATGTGGATAAAGATATAGATAATTGCATGTTGTTGAGTCCTATAACGGGCAAAGACCGATGTATGTTTGATCCGGTTGATTTGACGACAGCAATTGAAAAAATTGTCGAGCTTGAAGCATATTCTGCTAGTCTGGAGCAGGAAGCAGCGGCAGCGAAGCGTGAAGCATCGTTGCTGAGGGATATATTGCGCGCTGTCCCCGTTGGTGTAACCGCTTATACGGACGACGGAAGTATTGCGTACTCCACTGCTGCATCGGGCGATCCAGTCTGGGGAGAGATGAAGACTGAATCGTGTTTGCACAATGGCAGACGCATACATTCACTTCAAACAGCTCTTGCTGAAGGCGAAAGTCAGATAATTACGGAACGGCATCCCACTACAGGTGTGCACCGCAGTATTCAATATATTCCTTTGTCGTCGGAGCAAGGTGCACCATTACTACTGGAATGTACTAGTGAAATACCGCGTGAAGTAGAAATGACGCATGAGCTAAGAGCTGCTAAAGATTCCGCTGAGGCGGCAGATAAAGCCAAAAGTGAGTTTCTGACAACAATGAGTCATGAGATACGCACTCCAATGAATGGCTTGCTTGGTATGCTTGATCTGGCGCTTGATACAGAACTTGATGCAGAGCAGCGGGAATATCTTGAAGCTGTTGAAAATTCAGCAGAGTCGCTGCTTGTTCTAATCAACCAGATTTTGGATTTTTCAAAGATTGAAGCGGGAGTTATGGAGGTAGACAGGCAAGCATTCAGGCTCCGAAAGCGTCTTTCTGCCCTACGTACAATGTTTTTCCATCGTGCAGAAGAGCGTTGCTTGAATTTAGTTTTTACTGTTCCTGATGATGTGCCAGATGTAATCGTAGGTGATTTTTCTCGAATCAGACAAGTGATAGTTAATTTGCTTGATAATGCTTTGAAGTTCACTGATGCCGGAACTGTTCATCTAGCTGTTGAACTGGTAGAGTTAAAACATGAGTGGGCTCAGTTACGGTTTTCCATTAAGGATAGCGGAATTGGTATTCTCAAGGAGCATCAGGAGGCAATTTTTGAGCGTTTTGTCCAGTCTGATAGCTCCGTGTCGCGGCAATATCAAGGAACTGGACTTGGGTTAGCCATTTGTCGCAAGCTTGTTGAATTAATGGGAGGCAAGCTTGAGGTTACCAGCGCACCGGGAGAAGGTGCAGAGTTCTTTTTTACGCTCCCGTTTCAGCTTGGTAAGCTAAATGAGCGAGGCGAGGTGGCAACTCGGGAAAATGCTCTGGCTAAACCAGAACTTGGCAGCTCTAAGAAAGTTCTTGTCGTGGATGATAATGCCGTGAACCTAAAATATATGGATATTTTTTTAAAAAAACAGGGCTTTGAAGTTGATCTTGCGACGAATGGTATTGAGGCACTGGAAGCGGTAAAGAAAGAGGCATACGATGTGGTGCTAATGGATATCGCCATGCCGCAGATGGATGGTCTTGAAGCAACACGCAGGATTCGTGAATCAACGTCTTTTTGTGTGCGATCAGACGTACCTGTAGTGGCTATGACAGCACATGCCTTAAAAGGTGACAGAGAAGCTTTTCTTGCCGCAGGAATGAATGAGTATGTTGGAAAACCTATTAATCCCGATAACTTATTGAGAATTTTGTTTGGTTTGCTTCAATGCTCAGATTCAGTAACGTATTAGTGGTTGGATAAAAATTTAAAAAGAATGCGATAAGTGCTTGCACTTTGAATCGTAATTCTCTATACAGACCACCTCTGCTTCGCAGAGAACATAACACGGAGAGGTGGCAGAGCTCGGTTGAACGCGGCGGTCTTGAAAACCGTTGAAGGTTTGCGCCTTCCGGGGGTTCGAATCCCTCCCTCTCCGCCATGATATTAAGCCCTTACAGTGAAAACTGTGAGGGCTTTTTTTGTGTCTTCTGTTCAGGAATAAGGTTTGTGCCCCACATCTGCCCCGCATTTTTTTGTCATGTCGTGTCAATTTTCCTGAGGTTCTGAGGCGTAGCCCTTGTGAAGGATCTTTCCTGTGGAGTGCTGCTGAACAGCTCCTGCGTTATTTTCGTCTCCAAAGAGATCATTTGAACCAAGTGTTAAAATAGACTCAGTACGCTTTTTAAGGCTTCGTATAACATCGGTTGTCCATATTTTTAATTAATAATATTGGTTTGTTGTTTAATAATACCAGCTTGTTGTTGGCCTTTGTTTTCAGTTCTATCTATACTTGGACTCTCAGGTTTTGCTGTGTCAGCTTCAAAATTGAAAACCTTGTCTGATTTTCAAGCTAATTTTTCTAGAAAGAGTTCAAGGAATCCTTTGAATTCTTTTTTGAGCCCTTTATCTTCTTCCTTGTGCTTTTTCATCAAGTCTGCAACTAGTCTTTTTATACCCTATTCTTGTTAATCTTTTTACAAAGAGTCTAAAAATCTACTGAGGGCAATCTTGTTTTTCCCTTAGTGAACTTTTGATTTTCTTTTTTAATCAGAGTTTCAAGAATGGTTTTGTAGATTAGTACAATTTTCTTACGTACCTTGAATGCTGCTAAGGCTAAAGAAAGTGTACAGGAAAATGCTAAGAGAATATTGGAAGAGGTAATTATTCGAAGTGGTAAAGTGAAATATTGTAATCAGTGACTTGACTGATTGCTTTTAAAGTCTTTTAGATCAATTTCGGAGCTGTTGCGAGAATAAGCAACTGATACTTCAGGTTTACCATAATTAAGTGCATTAGTTACAACGTTGAAATTTTCGAGTCCTAGAAAAATCTTTCGGGAGTGCTCGTTATCTTTTTGAGTTTCAGCGGATAAGTCATGACTATCTTGAATTGTTAGATTAATGAAAAATGCATTTTCTTCCGAAATTATCGTAACGCGTTTAGCAAATCTACTACCAACCTTATCTACCACCCCAATATTATTGAAGACGATATTTTGGCTCGGTGTGAGTTTGTCCATAACACTCTCTGCTATAGTTGAATGGTCTTGGATAAGTACGTCTTTAACTTGTTGGCCTGTAGTTGGGCTTGGATAGTCGATTTTATATTGGTGAGGGTTAGCTGGGGAAAATAGTAACTATGGGGGGTGATTCTGCTACAAAATTAAGGGTAAAGTCCTATTGGGACGTGCTTTGCAATATTTTCCATTGCCATATGATATAAGCACTGGGTTATCGTGATAAATATACAACAATGGTCGAATGTCTTAGGGGGACTACTCGTTGTAGTATTTAATTTGGCAAAATTATTGGTCAATCTTTAACAGAATATAGAAGTAAACTACGATGTTACGAAAATTTAAAATCGCTACTAGAATTCAACTACTTTTCGCCTTGCTTCTACTTTCACTTGGGGGATTGCTTTTTGAATACTGGCAAGCGTCCAACATGCTCATGGATACGAGCTCGGTTGAAGTAAATAAAAGAATGGCCATTCAGGAAAAAGAAAAAATAACTGCAGCAACAACAATCCTTTCCAGCGCGCTTGCTGCTTCACTACAAAATGTATCGGATCCAGCAGAGCAGGAGAAGATCATTCAAAATGCCTTTACCAGAATTCGTTTTGAAAAAGATAAGTCTGGTTATTTTTATGCATACAGGGGGACTACTTGTGTAGCTCATGGAGCTAATACATCTTTGATAAACAAAGACCTTAGTCAACTGAAAGGACCAGACGGAACCTATATTATTCAGGAATTATTCAAGCTGGCTAAGGCCGGTGGTGGCATTACAGAGTTTGACTGGAATAAACCGGGGGAAGGACTGCAACCTAAAATTGGCTCAGCGCAGTTTATTGATGGAACAGACATTTGGATTGGTACTGGCATCTACATGTCTAATATATTGAAGAACCAGATAGCGTTTAAAAAAAATCTGATGAGTCTTGCCCGTCCAAGAATCATTTTTGTCGCAACACTATTTGGTATTTTTCTTATAGGTATCATGTTCCTTTGTGCCTTTATTATCCGCAGTATCTTAAGACCACTCTCGACTGTTACGAAAGGGGCAAAAGACATCGCAGCTGGTCAGCTTGATTTGCATATACCTACAGACGGAACTGATGAACTATCAGAATTAGCTGTAGCAATGAACTTGATGTCGAAAGAACTTGTAACCGGTCATAACGATTTGCATAGAGCAACTTTAGATGCACGGGATAAAGCACAGGCCGCAGCATTAGCTCAAAATGAAGCAGAGAAAAGTAGACAGGATCTTCAAACTTCATATGATGAAATTTTGCGTACAGCTCATACGTTAGAGCAAGCTGCTGTCGAGAGTAAATCAATGATGGATACTCTTACCGGTCACATGAGTACTGTAGGCGAAAAATCGTATGATCAAATCAATCAGATGAGTGAAGTTGATCACGCAATGGATAACCTCCACCAAGCAGCAATTCTTATTAAAGAACTTGCTAATCAAGCCATGTCACAGGGCAAAACAGAGCTAGAAACTGTTCGTGAAGGTTCCCAAATGATTGAAAAGTCTCTTTCATCCATCAAAGCTGTCCACAAAAAAGCTAACATGTTGCAGGAGCAAATGAGTCAGCTTGATCGTCAGGCAGAATCCATCAACCAAGTCATGGTGGTTATTTCTGATATCGCTGACCAGACAAACTTGCTTGCACTCAACGCCGCAATTGAAGCAGCAAGAGCGGGCGAAGCTGGCAGAGGGTTCGCCGTTGTTGCTGATGAGGTGCGCAAACTGGCTGAAAAAACAATGGAAGCCACTAAAAAGGTGGATCACACGATCTCCGGCATCCAGCAGGCAACTCAGGTTAATGCGCAATCAATGGATGGCATTGCACAAGATATTACTGAAACAGCAACCCTTGCTGAGGATTCAGGGGAGCGCTTTAAGCGAATAGCTGATGGTGCAGAAACAACATATGATCGCTCATTGCAAATTTCTGAAGCTGCAGACAGGCAAGCTAATGAATATGCACAGGTTTCATCTGCGTTAGTGAAGATGGAAAAAATAGTGGCAGCTTCCGGAGAAGAAGTTGAAGGGGCAACACAGGTAATTACAAATCTGGAAGAAACAACCAATCGGATTACAACGGTTACAGAAGAGTTGCGTCTCCACGCGAACACTGCCTCATAGTAATATTGACTAATTATAACTAAGAAGCCCCGAAGTTTTGTATGGTTTGAACCATAGGATTTCGGGGCTTTTATTTATAACGTGTAGTGGTTCATACTTGATCTGACACATAGCCCTTTTGACCGACCACCTGTCAGTTTAATTGAGATTTACAACATGTTGCGTCCAAAGATGCTTTGCATCCATCATAGGTCCAAATGGCGTTCTACCGCAACACATTTTGCCTTGATGCGTTCTCTCGGTGTTATATTCAAGTAGCCACAGATCAAGATCTATCTGCAATTCATCAAGGCTTGAGTATACTTTTCGTCTGAAGGCAACCTGATAAAACTCGTTCAAAATAGTTTTGTGAAAGCGCTCGCAGATCCCATTGGTTTGCGGGTGTCTTGCTTTTGTTTTCGTATGCCTAAAAATAGCTGGTAGTCGTGCTGCTTTAGATTCCACAATACTCTGTGCCACGATCTGTTAGGATACGTAACATACCCATTTCTTGCTCTTCAAAGGATGGAAGAACCTTGTCGTTGAGCATGTCTACGGCTGTAATAGGTGTCTTTGTTGTATATAGCTTCGCTGCGGCCCATTTTGAGTAAGTATCCACAAAAGTCTGCTGGTAGATACGACCAGCGCCTTTAATTGTGCCCACATAAAACGTATCCTGACTTCCAAGATAGCCTGGGTGAGCAGTTTCGATTTCGCCATGGGCAACATCATCATCTTTCTTGCGTTCGAGCACTTGCACCTGTGCCTCAGTGAGCACTATTCCTTTTTCCGCAGAGAGCTTCTCAAGCGCTGTGAGTCGCAGTTTAAAATTATGCAAGTCATGCCTGACCCAAATAGAACGAACTCCAGAAGGAGAAACAAAAATCCCTTTCTTACGCAGCTCGTTGCTTGTTCTTGTCTGTCCATGCGCTGGATAGGAGGTTGCGAAGGCTACTACTGCGTCCTCAACTTCTTTTTCAACACGGTTCTTCAGATTCGGCTTACGCCGAATTTTATCAAAAAGTGCTTCAACTCCGCCTTCTTCCTTGGCAGCCTGATACCGGTAGAAGGTGTCGCGGGAATACCCCATCATCTTGCATGCCTTGGATATGTTTCCAAGTTCTTCTGCTAGGTTAAGAAGTCCGACCTTGTGCTTAATAACGTTTTGGTTGTACGTTGTCATAAGGTTCTCCTTTGGGCATGGTACCCGTTTTGGTGGTCTTCTGATTATTCATCAAAAGGGAGAACCTCTTATTTTTCAAGAGGAAATGTCAGATCAAGTCGAAATTCTTACACGTTAATATATTATACTCTGGGCTCTGTTCCTTGTTGTTTTTTGCAGATTACGAATCGAACTTACTATAATGTTTGAGGCCGCTTTGGAATTTGTTGGCAACGTATGAAGGCAAAAGGCTAGCCTCGATCTTTATTGCCTGCTATTCTTGCGCGAAGCATAGGGAAATTATTAACTCAGGCGTAACAATGGATAAGATTACACTTAAAAAGAATATAGCTGGCGTGCTGGCTGCACATAAAGAAATTCAACTAGGCATTGTCTTTGGCTCTGCTGCTGCGGGGACGATGCGTGCAGATAGTGACGTAGATGTGGCTGTGTTTGCCTCTAAACCGTTATCTGTTTCGTTGCGCCTAGATTTGATTGCAGAGTTGAGCTTGGCTCTTGGCCGCGAGGTTGATGTTGTGGATTTATATTCGGCCGAAGGAGTAATTTTGCACCAAGTTCTTACAAAAGGTGAAGTTGTTCTAAAGCGTTCTGATTTAATTCACGCTATGTTGATTAAACGAATGCTTTTTGATCAAGCAGACATGGAACCGCTACGCTGTCGAATTGTTGAAAGCCGACTGCAGAGAGGATTTAATGGATAAAGAAGTTGTTCAGCAAAAATTGCTTTTGTTGCAGCGCTGTATCCAGCGAGTTAAGGAGAAAACTCCTGCTGAAGCTGAGATACTAGAAGCAGATTTTGACTTACAAGATATCGTTGTACTCAATCTGCAACGTGCCGTGCAGATAAGTATCGACATTTCGACTCATATTCTTGCGGATACTTTGTCTGTGCCATCGACGATGGCGGAAGCGTTCCTTTTACTTCATCGTGAAGGAGTTCTCAGCAAAGATGTGGCAAAGAGCATGTCTCGTAGTGTTGGGCTTCGGAATGTAGCTGTTCACGAATATACAAATCTAGATTGGGATGTGGTACACGCTGTTGCTTTGCATCATCTTGATGACTTTATTCACTTTGGAGAGGAAGTAGTGTCATGGCTTGACGTTCATGACTAATTTTTCCAAAGTTGTTTACTCGCCTATTTATGAGTAACTTTGTGAGTAACAGGCAAAGACGAATTGAAAAATATATTTACTGATGAGAGTTTTTGAGGACAATGTGCTTCCCTCCCTCTCCGCCATGATATTAAGCCCTTACAGTGAAAGCTGTGAGGGCTTTTTTTGTGTTTAACGAGTTGAGGTGACAAGTTTTTGCAACTTGTATTTTTAGGGGAAAGCTTTTTTTAAGTTTTAAGTCTGCTGATTATTACGTTGCGAAGAAAAAAGTTGATTTTGTTTTTAACAACTCCTTGCAAAAAAAAGAAAGTGCATATATTAATAAATCTCGATATAAGCATTTATGAAACGGAAGACGGTGTAAATCCGTCGCGGTCGCGCCACTGTAACCGGATAATAAGCTGCTCTAGTCACTGTTGAATGCGGGAAGGCTAGGGAAAAACAGACCGGAAGCCAGGAGACGTCATAAATGCAGGAGCACGACTGTCTCGCGATTGGACAGGCATCCGGCAAGATGTTTGGCACGTTATTTTGTGCTTGAATAGTACTTGCATTGCCCGCATTTCGAGTTGTCGTTGTTCCTTTTATTTTCCAATAAAAGGAGTAACACAGATGGAAAAACACATTCTCGGGTTTCCTCGTATAGGTGCCCACCGCGAACTGAAAAAGGCTCTTGAAGCCTACTGGCGTGGGGTTTCCTCCACATCAGAACTTTTGAGCGTGAGTCAGGACTTAAAGGAACGCCACTGGCGTATCCAACATGAAGCAGGTCTTTCTTACGTTTCAACCGGCGATTTTTCTTTTTATGACCATGTGCTCGACACAACAGCAATGCTCGGGGCAATTCCTGAGCGGTTTGATGTTGGTGGCTCCAGCACCACTTCCGATCTATCCACATATTTTCGTATGGCACGCGGGGACGCTTCCCGAAATATTCCGCCAATGGAAATGACCAAGTGGTTCAATACTAACTACCACTATATTGTACCGGAAATTACCGCTTCACAGCAGTTTACGCTTTCTTCAACTACATTGATTGACGATACTCGTAGAGCTATTGCCTGTGGCTATGTGCCAAAGCCTGTACTGGTGGGGCCTATTACGTATCTTTCTTTGGCGAAAGGTGTTGATGGGTATGACTGCTGGCAAAGCTTAGATGCCGTTATTGGTGTGTATAAAGAAATAGTTACCCAGCTTGATCCATTATGTCGTTGGATTCAGATTGATGAACCTATTTTATGTGCAGATATGTCTCCAGTTGCTCGTGAGGCGTTTTTACAGGCGTATGATGTGCTGAATGCATCAGTAAATTCTGCTGGCCTATTGTTGACAACATATTTCGATGCGTTGGACGACAATCTTGATATTGCCTTTGCCTCTGGCTGTGCGGGGGTACACGTAGATTTGACTCGTGGCGGTGCAAATCTAGATGCGTATATTGAAAAACTTCCTTCCTCGATGGCGCTTTCCATAGGCCTTATAGATGGTCGTAACGTGTGGAAGACCGACTACGAAAAGGTGCTAACGAAGGTGAATGGCTCTCTTGATGCTCTTCCTGCTGAAAGGGTGCTAGTGGGGTCCAGTTGCTCTTTGCTGCATAGCCCGGTTGACCTTGCGAGTGAAACAAAGCTTGATGAAGAGCTGAAGAGTTGGTTGGCCTTTGCCGTTCAGAAGTGTCAGGAAGTTTCTGACGTAGAAAACTTGTTGAGCGAACGTTCTGGAACAGGACGAACAGAGGGGGTTGCGATACTGGATCGAAACACTTCTGCAATTAATTCACGCCGCCTGAGCAGGCGCGTTCATAATCCGTTGGTGCAGGAACGTGTTAGCGCTATTGATGAAAAGATGTTTTGCCGCCAACAACCATATGAAGTGCGTAAGAACACACAAGCATGGCTCGACCTGCCACAGTATCCAACTACCACAATTGGCTCTTTCCCTCAGACTTCAGAAATTCGTGCTAAGCGTAGTGCATTTAAAAAAGGTATTCTGACTGAAGAGAATTATGAAGGTTTCATTAAAAAAGAGATTCAGCGCGTTGTGAAAGAGCAGGAAGCTCTGGGGCTGGATATTCTTGTTCATGGAGAACCGGAACGAAATGACATGGTGGAATATTTTGGACAGCAGATGGATGGTTTCTGTTTTACCAGCAGTGGTTGGGTGCAGAGCTACGGTAGCCGTTGTGTGAAACCTCCGATCATCTATGGCGATATAAGCAGACCAAATCCGATGACGGTTAAATGGATAACGTATGCGGCATCACTCACTCATAAGCATATGAAAGGGATGCTTACAGGGCCTGTAACAATTCTTTGTTGGAGCTTTGTGCGTGATGACATGGAGCGTGCGGATGTTTGCCGCCAGCTGGCTCTTGCAATTCGTGATGAGGTAAAGGATCTTGAAGATGCTAAGGTAAAGATTCTTCAGATTGATGAAGCAGCCTTTAGTGAAGGTATGCCTATCAAACAGAAAGATCGTGAAAAATATCTTGCATGGGCCGTGGATTGTTTCCGTCTATCAACTTCTTGTGTTGATGATTCAACGCAGATTCATTCTCACATGTGCTACAGCGAGTTTAATGACATTATTGGGTCAATTGCCGCAATGGATGCAGATGTAATCAGTATCGAAGCAAGTCGTAGCAAAATGGAGTTACTGGATGCGTTCAAGAGCTTTGATTATCCGAATGAGATCGGTCCGGGGATCTACGACATTCATAGCCCGCGTGTCCCAACCAAAGAGGAAATGGTCCAACTTTTGGAAGATGCGACAGCGTATATCCCAAAAGAACGTTTGTGGGTAAATCCGGATTGCGGCCTTAAAACAAGGGACTGGCCGGAATGTATTGCTTCCTTACGGAACATGGTGGCGGCAGCGCATGAAATGCGTAAGCGTGGATAATATAGAAAGATCTAATAAAGAGGATATATTATCTAAGATAGTTGCAAGGGCTATGTCGCGTAGAGTCGGTCTTCGTGAATTGTCTGGATGTAACTGATTGTTTTAGAATGAGATAATTTTGACATCGTTGTTGTCACTTTGAAGAATCGATTTTTTTTAGAAAAGAAGTGTCAGCTTGGGTGAATAAAAAGAAAGTTAATTTGATGTCGATATGATTAATCCCGCAATGAAAATTGCGGGATTTTTTGTTCTATAATCAGTGAGTTGTTGAAGTGAGAGCTCTGGCTGATTGTGAAATTATTCGCAGTCGTATTGGGGGGAGACGCTACTTTTAGCTCAATTTGGGGCAAATTATATATTATATATTGTTTATCTTGAAGAGGTAATTATTTTTTTGATATATGTAATGCGTTAGAGCGTAACAGATATGGGTAGGAGAGAAATTTATGGATCATGCTTTCTATGTAGATGTTTTGCATGCCCTTGCTGACGGTGTATATGTTGTTGATAAAGAACAGAAAATTATATTTTGGAATAAGGCAGCAGAAAGACTTACAGGGTATGGTTCGGCTGAAGTACTTGGTAAGAAGTGTGCTGATAACATGCTCTGTCATGTCAATGCTGAGGGGCAAGAGCTGTGTATGAGAGGTTGTCCTCTTGAGTTAACTATTCAGGAAGGCAAACTTGCAGAAGCTGCTGTTTTTATGCGTCATAAGAATGGGCACCGTGTTCCTGTAACGGTTAAAACATCACCTTTAAGAGACGATATTGGGAATGTTATTGGAGCTGTTGAATTTTTTTCTCTATCTCTTTCCCGGGAAAATTTTTTTTCAGAGTTTGAAAAATTACGTAAAGAGGCTTTGCTTGATAGACTCACAGGCGTTGGCAACAGGCGTTTCGCTGAAATTACTTTAGAGAACGTATGCAGCCAGTCAAAAAACATGAATGCTTCTTATGGAGTATTGTTTGTTGATATTGATTATTTTAAGCATATTAATGATACATGGGGGCATTTTGTGGGGGATGAAGTCCTTAGAATGGTTTCCAAGTCTCTTGATTCAGGATTGCGGATTTTTGATATCATATCTCGTTGGGGCGGGGAGGAGTTTTTGCTTATTCTCCCAAATATTACAGCCCAAGACTTGCTTATAGTAGGAGAGCGCTTGCGAATGTTGGTTGAAACAAGCTGGTATGAATATGAAGATACGATAATTAAGGTTACTGCATCCTTTGGTGGAGTCATTGCCAAGAATGGCGAAGAGTTACAATCTGTGTTGCAGCGGGCCGATAATCAGTTGTACATCAGCAAGGATAATGGAAGGAATCTGGTGAGTATTGAGAACTGAGAATTTAGTTGGGAAACCCCTGAGAGGGATGAATATCTATCATTCTGTTTTACGAGAACAAAATGTTTGAGTTCATTAAAATGAACTCAAAACATGATTGCTACTCAAAAAAAACTAAGTATGTGTTGCAAGCAACATTCTTAGGAGTAACTGCAAGTGGCAGACATCGACTTTATGAGCCTTGGAACATGCGTCAGAAGATATGGTTTCAAATTCATTGACACATGGGCAAGCCTCACAATTTCTGTTTCCGGAATTGAACCTACCGTTGGAACAACACTTTCCAGCCCTGCGATGCAGGCTATCTATAAAAAGATAAAACTTGTAGCGAACACGCGCTCCACAGTTTTAATATCAGGAGAAACAGGCACTGGTAAAAACGTTATTGCGCGTCTGGTGCATAACCAAAGCAACCGGCGTAATGGGCCTTTTGTCGTAGTGCACTGTGGCTCGTTGCCTGAAAATCTGGTTGAGAGCGAACTCTTTGGTCATGAGAAAGGTTCTTTTACAGGTGCTTACCGCAGAAAGCGCGGGAAGTTTGAATTAGCAGCAGGTGGCACCATCTTTTTAGACTAGATTGCAACCATACCTCCCTCCGTACAAATTCGATTATTGCAAGTGCTACAGGAGCGGGTAATTCACAGAGTCGGCGGGGAGGAGGATGTTCCAGTGGACGTTCGTATTATCGCTGCCGGTAACGAAGACTTATCTGCTTTGGTCGAAAGTAATAAATTTCGATCTGACCTATTCTATCGCCTGAATGTTTTTCCTATCGAAATCACTCCATTACGAGATCATATTGAAGATATCTCACTTCTGGCTGAACATATGCTTAATAGACTTGTGGCGGGCGCTCCTTGTATGCTGAGACTTCGTCAAAAGTCAGTTACGCGCCTGCTCGTTCTTTTTATGAAAAAAGTGGATTTGGTAGTGAAGCGTTACTGAAAGATTTTTATGATGTTGGTGATGATAAAGTTATTTACAGTCTGCAGTTATAACTGGTTGCCGCGTTAAAATTATTATTTCCGTTAAGAATTGATATCCCACTTTCCCTCTCTTTATTGGTAGGGATAGTGGGATATTTTTATATAACTGCCCGAATGTTATTTCGCCGCAGTCGTGTAGAGATTTCTTTGTTACTCAATGCTAAGAATATGACGAGTGCTCTGCTTCTTTGAAAGATGTAATTGCTTTTGGGGCTGCGCTGGATATTAATAGGTGAGTAACGTAACGCTTATGATTAGGGGGAGATTGATGGAAAAGGATTCGTATAAAGAAGCCCTACGTACTCTCGCTGGTGGTGTCTATGTTGTTGATAGAACACGTAAAGTTTTATTTTGGAACAACGAGGCGGAAAAATTGACAGGATATGCAGCTGAAGAAGTGCTTGGCCGATGCTGTCCTGAGAATTTGTTGCACCATGTTGACGCTGAAGGCAGAGCGTTATGCTTCGACGGTTGTCCCCTTACCGCCGCTATTGAAGAAGACAAGTTTTCAGAGGCCTCTGTTTTTTTGCATCACAAAAATGGGCAGCTTGTACCTGTGGTGCTAAAAGCTTCTCCTCTAAAAGATGGTAATGGAAACATAATTGGAGCTGTTCAATTTTTTTCAGTGGTGGTTTCGCGGGATGATTTTTTATCAGATCTTAAAAAATTACGTGAAATAGTGTTGCAAAACAAGCTGACTGGAATTGGTAACAGAGAATTTGGTGAAAATGTTTTAGATCGTGTTCGTTATCAGGCGATTAATGATAACTCTACTTATGGCGTATTGTTTGTTGGTCTTGATGATTTTAAGGATGTTAATGAAAGGTGGGGGTACTCTGCCGGGGATAATGTACTCCGTATGGCTGTCGATTCTTTTCTTTCAGAACTGCGGGAAGTTGATACGGTATCGCATTGGGGTGGAGGTGAGTTTCTACTCATTCTTCCTAATATTAGTACTGAAGAGTTGTTAACCATTGCAGAAAATATACGAAAGCTAATTGAAAAAAGTTCGTTGAAATATGAGGGAGCCATCATCAAGGTCACTGCATCATTGGGCGGAGTGGTTGCTGAGAAAGGTGAAGATATGCATTCTGTATTACTGCGGGCTGTTGATCAGATGCACGTGAGTAAGGACAATGGAAGAAATCGTGTGAGCATTGACAAGTAGTACTTTTGGCCTGCGTAAGATACTTTTATGAGACAGTTGTTACTTGTTGTCCTCCATCTATGCGGCAGCTTACCTTCAATTTATTATAAAAAAAGCCCTCAACGTGGAAACGGAGAGGGCTTTTTCTGGGGTATGGTCTTGACCTAACTAAGTAAAATGTCTCTACATGCCATGAGCATGAATTTAATGGTTCCAATGGAGGAAACGTTAGTTTTAAATTCCAGCACATTACTTGTTATGAAGTACTTCCTGAAGAAGCGCTTCGGCTTTTTCTCCGCCAATCGGACTCATGTATTCGGCAACGCTGAATAGCATTACGCCGTTTGGAGCAAATGGTAATTCTTCATGCAGTTGTTCACGGATGCGTTTCAGGGGTGCAGGTTCAGCGGTGAACTTGTCTCCTTCCAGCTGCGTAAATATTTCGAGTACTGGTTGGAGAGTGCAACACGCACCTTGCATTTCTTCTTGCATTTTTTTCAGGTAAAGCGGCACTTCTTTAACAGTCAGTTTCTTTACGCCCACTCCATCCTGAAATAATACACGTCCCACTCCTGTGGTGTCAGCTACAGTTCGCCAGAATTGTCCTAATCTTTCTGGTGAAGCCCATCCGTTGGAAAAGGCTGAGATGGACATAGGCTTATTGGGAACCAGAGTGCTTAGGTCTCCGTGGAGATCTTTAATAAAGGAACAAAGGATATCGGTATAGTTTTTGTCCAGCCATGTCCGATCATCTATTTCCTGAGAGACATACCAACCAGCAAAGGCTGGGGAACACTGTAGCTGCGGTGCAATGCGTTTAATTGCTTCAGCGGTGCCTTTGCGGATACGCATAAGGTGAACTTTTATCAGTTCCGGATCAGTTTCAATCCGCTTCCAGAAGGAGTTAAGGAACACTCCACCTATAGTAACATCCATACCGTTCTGTTCAGCATGTTCCATAATTTTACTGATGACAGATAGATCATACTCATATGTGTTTTTTTCATAATTATCCGAGGTGTCTTCATAGACTACCCACTGCACAATAATTTCAGAAAGCCCCAGACATCGATACGTATTAAAAAGAGTATCCCAAGTTTCGTTGTCCCATGTTTTCATGGCGTTTGTCGGTTGGAAAAAGGTTCCTGAAATGCCCTGCATAGCAAAGCCGGATGTCGGCAGAATGAAAGGCAAAATCAGAATACTAGCGGCCAGAAAGATACGAAGACGGCTTATCATAGTGTACTCTCTAGAAGTTTAGTCTTAAAATGACGCTTAATCCGTTATAGTCGTCACTAATGTTCTTTGTGTATTTGCCAATAGTGTACCGAAGCAGTACTTCCCACTCACGTTTGTAGGATTCGTATTCATCTTCACCTTCGAGCCAGCGGAGGGAAAGTGCCGGTCCGCCTTCAACGTGGCTAAGATTATTTCTATCAGGAGACTCTTCCTTGTATGTTGCATAGAGGTGAGGAGTAACCAGCAGCTCATCGTGTATGTTCCATGTCCAGCCCTGACGGCCGTGGATTAAAAAGGCCGTGCGTTTATCATCTTGAACATATGCATCGAATTCTGAGTATACAAAGGTGTAGTTCCAATTCGCTTCTGCGGCTCGCATAGCCCAGCCGTAGTCCCAGGAACCCATGGCTCTTAATAGAGTATTATCTTCAGCGTCCTCTCCAATTTTGAACAGCCGTTCTACACCCAAGGCAATGTTTGCTTCGGTAAACGGTTTGTAGCGCAGTCCTACGGCACCTTGGGTTGAATCTGCCTCAAAATCTACGATTCCATTTTTTTGGCGATTTGTACTTATTCGACCAATGATTTCAAAGATCTTTCCGTTTCGGAAACCGATTTTTGGTGGAATGTAACCGACTTCTACACCAGCGGTGTTATCAAGCACGCCAACCTGAATGCCCTGCGCATCTGTAATGAAGTTGTCGTCATCCGGTGAGTAGGAGTAAAAGCCGGTGATATCCCAGCGATTGGTGATGTACCGGATCTCTTCTTTGAAGTCATAAATCTTTCTTCTGAGAGATGCTTCTGTTTCATCAGGATAGAACGGAGCGTTATCAATAGACTTTTTAAACCACTCAACTGAAGCATCATTTCGGTAGAGTTGTTTGTTTATGTATGCAAGATCTTCGGTAAGGTTAATATAGTCAGGGTCTTTCTGTTGAATGTCTTCAAAGATAGTTGCCGCTTTTTCGAGTTTTTCGCTTTTGTAATATGCGTACCCAAGAGATATTCTATAGGCATCGGCAGGGTTTAGCTCGACAGCATCCTGATAGGACTCAATGGCTCCTTCGAGGTCTTCGGAACTTTCTTGAGCCTGACCCAGCAGGTAAAACTCTTCAGCGTTTGGTTTTTCAGCAATGGCTTTGCGGAACGATTCCTGAGCCTTGTCGAACTGATTTGTACCTTTATACACGCGGCCAAGTTCTTCGTAGTATAAGGCACGTGTGTCTTGCGTCTCCAGTTGTTCAGGATTGACCGTGAGCAGCGTCGCCCCGGCTGCTTCAAGATTACCGGACAGACGTTGTACCTGCCCAAGCTTGAAGGTGTTTAAGGGGCTAGGCGCAATGCATAATGCTTTTTCGTAATAGGTGATAGCTTTGGAGTAACTTTTTTCGACCGTATACAAGTAGGCCATCTGGCTATAGAAATCAGGCGAACTTTCCAGCACAGACTTAGGTGCGTTCCGTTCTACCTCTTTCAAGTAGTAAAGAGCCAGACCGGGCTTGTTAGCCTTTTCGTAGCAAACGGACAGAGCTGAATCCGCCTCATAGCCTACTCCAAGTTCTTTGGCACGTCTAAGTTCCTGAATAGCTTCAGGGTAATACTTAGCACGGTAGAGAGCCTGTCCTATATCCAACCGGAGGCGTGGATCTTCGCCACCAACGGCTATAGCTTGGCGCATGTAATTTACCCCGGTGTCAATTTTGTCCATGGATATATAAATATAGCCAAGATTAACGAGAAGGGTGCGGCGTTGTTTCGGGGTAAGATTCTTAGATTTAAGGGCCTTGCGGTATGCCGCGGCAGCCTCTTCCAATCTGCCTCGTTTAGAGAAGATGGTACCCATCATGCTTAATGCTTCAAAGTTGTCTGTACCGGATGAGTTATCAATATACCGCTTAAAGACTCGTAAGGCCTTATCGTACTGTTTCGCTGAATAATATGATTCACCAGCTCGTAGAAGAAGGGCTGTGTCTTTTCCCTTGGCTGCCTCGTAGGCTTTAAGATAAAGGTCACCGGCTCTGCTTAATTTGCCATGCAAACCTTCAATAGTGGCCATACGTTCCAAGATTATCATCGCATCGTCACCGCGTGCCTGACGACTGTCCAGAAGGGCATTATAGACTGTTAGAGCCTGCTCCCGCTGCCCGTCTTTTTCATACGCATTAGCAAGCAGCATTGAAACCTCAAGCTCCTGATTCTGAGCATAGAGCCTTTTCAGCGTCTTGATAGCATCTTTATATTCGCCGGCACGGACTTGTGTGCGCCCCAGAGCCAGTAAGGTTTTACGATTGTTGGGCTGTTCAGCTAATGCTGACAGGAAGGCTTGCCTTGCGGCAGGATACTGCTCATCATTATAGTACAGAAAACCCAGATCCTGCAGTGCGTTTTCTTGGTCTTCCGGTGAAAGAAGGCCGGAACTGACTGCCTTAGATAATTCGGAGATAGCTTCGGTTGTTTTACCAACTTTCGTATAGGCTGTCCCGAGCTGCATATGGGTCAGCGCCTTCTCCTGACCAGACTCTAACTCGGTAAGAAGTAACTTGTATGTTTCAACGGCCTTCGGCCACTCGCCGTTCAGCCCCTGAGCTGTTGCTAATGCACGCATAGCTTCAGCAGTCGGCAGAATTGCTAATGACTGTTCAAAAGCTTTAATTGCCATTTCATGGTGGCCTAATTTCATGGCCACGAAACCTTTTTGGGTAAGTAATTTAGCTTGTTGAGGTTTTGTTGTGGCAGCTTTGGTAAGATTGTCAAAAATTTCTATAGCCTGATCACCTTTACCAAGTTTTTCAAGAATAAATGCCTTGAGAAGCAAATGGGTTGATGCCTGTTTCTGTTTTAGAGACATATCAATCCATTGCAGAGCCTTGTCGTATTGCTTTGTTTCATAAGAAATTTCAGCCAGACGGTAGGGAATAGACGTCATTTTTGGATCAATGGCATGAGCTTCAATTAACATTGTTTGGGCCTTACCAAATGCACGCTCCTTCATAAGGATATCTGCCAGATCACTTAGTGCCACTAGACGGTCTTTACGGGAGAGACCAGCATCTCCTGTAATAGACAGAGCCTGTTCATAAGCAGCTCTGGCTTCAGCAGGACGTTTAGCACCCTTATAAGCCAAGCCGAGTACGTATGAGCGTTTTGCCGGAGAAAGAATGGAGCCTTCGTTCTCGATTATATTGAGCAGGAGCGCATAGTCTTTCTCTTTGATCAACAGGTTGACCGCGCTCACAAAGGCATTTTTCCGCGCAGCTTCTGTGAGATTACCTTTCTTGAGCGTCCCCAGTAAAAGATCCAGCGCTTCGGTATTGCGCCCAAGTTTTTGCAAAGAACTGGCTCCCAGCATAAGGGCATTAGCATTGTCAGGGAGGCTTTTCAGAACTTCCAGGGCTTGGACCGTTGTTTCAGCATATTGCCCCTGATCATACAGCACTTGGCAGTAATCTAGGCGCACCTTTGCATCGCTGGGATCGACTTCCAGAGCTTTCACAAATTCTATTGCTGCCTCTTTAAGCTTGCCTTCTTTAACATATTGGTATGCCTTATCTTTGTAAGGGTATACCTTGATGTCGGTGATTTGCTGTTTTATCCAGCCTTTTTTATCTGCAGCATCTTGCGCGGAAGCCGCGCACGCGGTGGAGAGTAACAGTAGTAAACTGAGGATAGAGATGAATCGATACATTAATTGATCTCCCAAGTGCTTAGGAAGTGATCAAGGTTATCCGGTGAAATAACTCCTTGTTCGATGAGTATTTCACCCAATAACGGGCAGCTGTCTTGTTGCTCGGTAAGGGCAATATTCAATTGTTTGGCATTGATATAGCCTTTGCCTAATAAAAATTCACCTATTCTCTTAAATTCATCTTGTGCTAAAAATTCACTGTTAGCTTTGGCAAAAGTTTCTTCTGTTATGGCTTGTTGGCGAATCAGGACTTCGCCTAAAGGATGGTATCGACGCCTTTGAGCGCGAAGAGCTTCAGCAAGTTGTTCTGAGGAAATTTGTCCCTCATCAACAAGCTTTTTGCCAAGGAAATCAGATTTTTTTAATGTCAATCGTCGCTCATAGCCTCTCCGAATAGCGAAGGAAATGTCACTCCGCGTTGCGAGACGCAATGCTATGAAATGACCAAGCTCCTGTTCAAGGTCACGCAGGGACGATTCATCAATTATTTCGTTTGTGGCGACAATGAGTTGTCCGCCTTCTACGGCAAGCGGATACACATTATATTTAACGGCTGATTTGAAAGGAACCAAATCCAGTAGTTCAGGCGGAGTACTGTAAGGATCAATATCCTGCGTCGCTACTTTGAATTGTACTCCTAGAGTCTGAACGAGCTGATCTTCAGTAATATACCCAAGTTCGATAAGGACTTCCCCCAGCCTTTTGTTTGTTTTCTCTTTTATTTCCAGTGCGTGGTCTAATTGTTCAATGGTTAAGAAGCGTCGATCAAGGAGCAGGTCGCCCAGTTTGCGGCGGTAAGCGCGCAATTCTTCTTCGGAAGGGTATACATGGTCTGTTTTGTCCCATGTAAACTTTTGTCCTGTGGAACGTATTTTAATGTATTTTGAGATAGCTTTGATCGTGGCAATAAAGTTGATAATGTTGCCCCAGAACAGGCGCGGAACAGATAGAATTCCCTGAAACCAGTCGTACGTGCGCACTACGAACAGAATACGCATAATGATTCGCCAGAATAAGAAAAAGAGACAAATGAAGATTACGGCGGTCATCCATGCGGAATCATCTACTAACGGTGGAAGTCGATAAGCGTTAGTCAGAATGTTATAGGTGAGCAGCACCAAAATCAGGACGAACAAAATGTTACCTATGAAGTTGGCAAGGTTGGTCACAACTGCTTTGCGGTCACGCCATAACATGTACCGTGACGGCAAGCCGCCATGCCACCCGAGACTCTTCCAGCCTTGGAGAGAGATTCCCATAACCCATCGTGTTTTTTGCCGTACAGAGGATTTGAATGTATTAGGGAAGTATTCGCGGATGGATATGAATTCTTTTACCTGTTTTTGTTTTGGCTTGCGTGTAAAAAAGTCTTTGACCATTTTATTTCGCCAAACCCACTGGCGTACAAAAGCTTGTTTGAAACCAAAGTCCTTAATTTTTAGACCGAATTCGTAATCCTCGGTAAGCGAGTTAGTGTCGAAAGGTTGATGGTCTCTTTCTTCAGCGATCGTTTTTATGGTATTACGGCTGACTGCTGTACCTACGCCGGCTGAAGGCAGAGAGCCCGTGAGGGCTTCGCGCACGATGAGGTCACGGGTATGGTTTTCGGCAAATTCATCGATATAGTGGTTGCCTGTGAAATTAGTCCAATGCCGTGGCATAGGATGTACTGGCAACTGAACCATATCGAGCTTTGGGATGATATAGTTACACAGTTTCAACTGGAGTGGATGAAGAATATCTTCAGGATCTTCCATAAGAAAGATATCATATTTTTTGTTATTATCTTTTTCAAAAGCGAGTATGCCCGCATACAGCCAGTTGAGACAATCTGCTTTACTGGTAGGACCGTCATTCGGGGTAACAATGCGCTCCACATTGCAGTATTTTTCGCGCACCAGATCTACTTCCCGCTGGGTCGCCGGATCATTCGGGTACGTTCCTACAAAAATGGTGTAGTTACTGTAGGTCACAGTCTTGATAGTGTTTTCCAGCATGCGCCGAATTACAGCAGATTCATCCCAGCAGGGGATCATAATGGCAACAGACTGTTCCGGTTTGGCTAATAATTGTTCTTCCGTAAGTCGCTTGTAGTGATTTGTTATGAACAGCCGTCGGTAAGCTCCTCGGAAGATGTAGCAGAGGTCGATGAAGAATTCATCTATGCCACTGATGACAAATATGAATGCAACCCCAATAAAGATGATCTTAAGTACCAAAAATAAAATTATGCCTACTTCGTTTAACATATAAGTCCCATAATTATTTGAATTTCATGAAACCGGTTGTTCTAACGCCTATAAAATGCCGCCTGCCTAGCCTTTTATTGTGGCGGAGCGGGCTTGGTGGAGTGAAAAGAGTCGTGCTCATTTAAATATGGAAGTTTACCATGGTGCCAAGCATCAATAGCGTTCACTATGCGCTCAGAAGCGAGGCCGTCTCCAAAGGGGTTTAGTTGTGCAGCAGTTTTAGTTGGTTCTGGATCACCTCCAAGAATGCTGGACGCCTGTGTAACTATCTCCACAGGGTCAGTGCCCACAAGTCTGGACAGATTAGCCTCAAGAGCCTCGGTGCGCTCTGTAGTTTTGCGCATAACTAAAACGGGTACTCCAAAGGCGGGCGCTTCTTCCTGTACGCCTCCGGAGTCGCTTAGGATTAAATGTGCATGCTTCATGGTGGAAATGAAGTCGAAATAATCCAGAGGTTCAATGATGTGCACGCGTTCGTGTTTTGTGATGCTGTTAAAGACGATTTCCCGTACCCGTGGGTTTTTGTGTATTGGAAATATGATCTCAATATCATCATATGTACGTACAAGGTTGTTGATGGCTGCACAGATGTTTTCAAGAGGCTTTCCCCAGGATTCTCGACGATGTGCTGTCACCAGAATAAGACGATTTTGGGATTTAAGAACCTGAGCTACCTTGTCGGGAACGTTAGTGACTTTGCTGGCGATGCTGTTTAGCGCGTCCACTACCGTATTGCCGGTGGTAACGATACTTGATGCAGGAACGCCCTCAGACAAAAGATTTCTGCGAGCTACATATGTAGGAGCGAAATTAAGAGTTGCGAATACACTGATGAGCTTACGGTTCGCCTCTTCAGGATATGGGTTCTGCAAGTCGCCGCTTCGTAATCCGGCCTCAATATGACCTACAGGGATTTGATGATGGAAAGCAGCCAGCGCCCCGGCAAATGCGGTAGTAGTATCTCCTTGTACCAAAAGAAGGTCTGGAGGTGATTTCTCTAATAAAATGTCCATTCCTTGTAATGTCTTCGCAGCAAGTTCATTGAGGTTGTGCGTTACTTTCATAAGCTCTAGATCAACGTCTGGAGTTATCTCGAAAAAAGAAAAAACCTGATCGAGTTGAGAGTGATGTTGCCCTGTAGATATAAGATATGTTGCCATGTCTGCCCTTGAGGCAAGACTTTGCAGAACCGGCGCCATTTTTATGGCCTCAGGTCGGGTGCCCACGACGGCAGCAATTTTAAGCAAGTCACCAGAGCGCATGATTTCACATCTCTTTTTGTATTGGAGCAGACGTGCCTATAATGTCCGCGATACTGTAACATACAATTAATACAATGTTTTTCTATTATATATACCAGCTCAAAGGTGTAGTGATGCTTGTCTTGAGAGATGATAATTAACAAAAATGTGGGGGGAGCTCTGGGACAGAGTGGAGCATTCGCTCATATACGCGGGATTAGCGGACACACAGAAAAAACGTGGTCAGGCTATTCAAGGGGAACGTCTTCAGGACATGGGAAAAGCAATAGAGGCGGGCACGCATTTACTTTAGAAGTAGGTTTAGCAATACGGAAAATAACAGCGGGGGCAGGTTCGCGGAAAGTAATAGTGTGTTGCTCTGTTGAGGTTATGTATTTACTTTCTTGTTTTACATGTAAGCTGTTAGAAAATAGTAGTAATGGTTAATTACGTTGTTTATGAAACACGTTGAGACACTGAGCGTGAAACATGTTGAGACAGACAGAGCTCTTTTCTTGCGCTCTTATATATTTTGGTGCATGGAATCCAAGCCGACCTACTTCCAATGGTCGGCTTTGCTGTTGTTAACGAGCAAAATCGTATTTTAGGGAGCATCTTCTGACAAGGTGCGGCGTTTATGTGCGGGGACTGTACTGAGCGTTGAGGAGTGGAAATACGATGGTTGCTACGTAAGGAGGATCTTGTTGTGAGCAAGGGATTTCTTGAGCGTACGTTCAAGCTGTCCGAGCACGGCACTACTGTAAGCACAGAAGTGACTGCGGGCCTGACTACATTTATGACTATGGCGTACATTCTGGCTGTTAACCCTGTCATTCTGGGAGCTGCTGGAATGGACCCTGCTGCGGTGTTTACTGCATCTGCAGTGTCCGCGGTTGTTGGTACATTGATCATGGGGTTTTTTGCAAACCTGCCTTTCGCTTTGGCTCCGGGCATGGGTTTGAACGCATTCTTTGCGTACACCGTAGTTCTTACCATGGGCTACACCTGGCAGACTGCACTTACAGCAGTATTCCTTGAAGGTGTTATTTTTGTTGTCCTCACTGGTACCAACGTCCGTGAAGCAATTATTAACAGTATCCCTGCAAACTTAAAGCGTGCTATTTCTGCCGGTATCGGCTTCTTTATTGCGCTTATCGGCTTTAAGAGTGCCGGTATTGTTGTTCCTTACGAACCAACCCTTGTTACCGTTGGTAACATTGCTTCTGCTGGCCCACTGGTTTGTATCATCGGCCTTATCGTTATCGGCGTGCTCTTTTCTAAAAAAGTTAAAGGCGCACTGCTTATTGGTATGCTTGCAGCAACCATCGTTGGTATTCCTCTTGGTGTAACTGATCTGGGCACTTTTAATACTGACCATTTGTTCAGTGTTCCAAGCCTGTCTCCGCTCTTTATGCAGTTGGACTTCTCCAAGGTGTTCTCTCTGGACATGGTTATTGTTCTCTTTACCTTTTTGTTTGTGGATATGTTTGACACTGTCGGTACCCTTATCGGTGTTACCGCTAAAGCAAATATGCTCGACAAGCAGGGGCGTGTTCCTAACGCAAAACAGGCTTTGTTCGCAGACGCTATCGCAACAACTGCCGGTGCTTGCCTTGGTACCTCCACGGTTACTACTTTCGTAGAAAGTGCAGCCGGTGTTGCTGAAGGCGGGCGTACAGGTCTTACAGCGGTTACAACCGCTGGTATGTTTGCTCTGGCTCTTCTCATCGCTCCTGTATTTCTCGTAATTCCTGCTCAGGCAACTGCACCTGCACTTATTACTGTAGGTATGTTTATGATGAGCCCGATTCGTGAAATCGATCTGGACGACTACACCGAAGCAATTCCTGCATTTCTGTGTATCGTTATGATGCCGTACACTTTCAGCATCGCAGAAGGTATTATCTTCGGTCTTACTTCCTACGTAGCACTGAAGTTCCTTACAGGTCGCCGTTCCGAGATTCCTAAGCTCGCTTACGTTCTGGTAGGCTTGTTCGTTCTGAAATTCATGATGCACTAATCCTGTTCCCGAGATATTCAATAGATAATCAAAAGCCCCCTGCGTTACGGCGCAAGGGGCTTTTTTATATTTATTGCTCACAAATACATTGTCTTATCATAGGTTTTATCTGCTGTAATTGGGATAGTGGTAATAGGCTTTTTTTATGAAAAGGAGTTTGCCATGGCCCGTGAACTGAGCAGTAAATTTATGGATGACTTGCACGAAAACGGCCCTCTATATCCGTTTCTGGAATTTGTTCGGAAAGATACGTCTCTGGATATGCAAATTCGTCCGGATGAAGTGCATATTTATTATAGAGGCATTGCGTTACTTATTGTTCGTCTAAGAGCAGGTAAGTACGATATGTTATTTAACCAGAATTACTTGACAAAAAGCTATTATGTTGAACTCCCGAGTGTTGATAATACGCTTATGAATGACCCAGAGCGTTGGGTTTTGATTTTTGCTGAATTGAAGACATGTATTGATGTTTATTTATCTTGCAATGAAAAGACAGTGTATACCTGTGAAGAACAAGTCGTAGTAAAGGACTTTTTGCAGACAGCGATGCGGGAAAACACGTATTCTGCGGTTGCACCGCGAACTGATTATCATATCACCGACATTGATTGCCAGAGCTCGTTCTCGACTGGTGTTGTCATGCGTTTTGACATGCTAGGTGTATATCTGCCGACAAAAATAGCAGCAAAAATTGACCCTGACCCTGCTTTGGCCATCTTTGCCATGCGGTTTGGCTCAATGAACTTAATGGGACCGTATGGGGTCATCCCGTACCTTGAAAAATTGTTCAAGCTTGTGGAAGGCACAAGTGCTTTGGAAGAGTTAATAGCTGAAGTGGAAAATATTTTTTATCAGCGTAAGCAACTTATGCTTCCGGGTAGTCTGGTGGATGGCAAGGACGGCCTGCAAGGAATTCTACATAAAAGACCGCATGTTGTTATTTGCCTTGCTAATCAGGAGCCTGAAGGGTCTCATCTGGCGGAGTTTATTCATTCCAAGCACCTGAAAAGTGTTGTGCGTTTGTTACGTGATTCTGTTGATGTGAAGTTTGCCCATTCTCGTTTTGCGGGGTACGGGCTGTATCGTAACAATTTATATTCCATAGATGAAATAGCAGATCTTTTATAGCTTAATCCCGGCTGTACATGATGATGCCGTTAAAAGTGCCTTTGCAGCAATGTGGAGGCACTTTTGTTAGTGAGTGCTTATATGCTGTTTTTTAAAGAGAAATATAGACATATTTGTTTTTAACCAGATATTGTCCGTGTGGTTTTTTATAGAGGCGGGTATCAAGTCATATTGTGTGTAATGCAGTAACGCATAGTAACTGGAGTGCGGTGAAGCATGCTTAGGCCCAGTGCTGAAGTTGCACAGAAAATTATTTCTGTTGTAAAAAGAAAATATAAAAATGTTGCTGAATCTCTTGCGTGTCAGTTTCAGTACCCAACAGGCAAAGAAGGGTTGCAGGGCGGACATTATCCTGAAGAGCTTATCGGGCTGTTACCTGACGATGTCGCAAAGTGGTATTGCGGCGTGGGAAATCCATTATCGTTGAGTAAAATTGTGTCAGGCGAAAAAGTGCTCGATCTAGGGTGCGGCGCCGGTATTGATGCTATTTTAGCCGCAAAAATGGTTGGCTCTTCCGGACTGTCAGTGGGAGTCGATATTTCAGAAGAGATGGTTAAGCGGGCACAGAGTAATAAAAAAATTTCTCAAACAACCAATGTGTTATTTCAAGTTGTCGAAGTTGCAGCGTTACCGTTTTACGATGAGCAGTTTGATGTAGTTACCACAAACGCAATGCTGAACCTTGCAGTTGATAAGAAACGTGCTCTAAAAGAGGCATATCGTGTTCTCAAAAAAGGTGGTCGGCTTCATGTTGCAGATCAGATACTAGTTGGGTCGGCAATGTGCAGTGAGCAGGCGATGGACTGCTGGTTTAAATGACAAGGGGGCGCTATACCGGAAACGGAGTTTCTGGCACTGCTTGAAGAGGTTGGCTTTAAACAAATCGCTAAGGTTGCGGAAACAGGGCTTAACAGTTCTGATGTAACCAAAGGGATGTTGTTTTTTGCCATTAAGTAGCATGAATGAAAGGATGAGCAGGGTTGCTCATCCTTTTTTATTTGAATTGTAGAATAATTCCTCCGCTGTAGAGCGGAAGAGGCTGCGCGGACTCTTTGGGGGGGAGTACGGTAAGTGTGTCATCGGCAAGGGATATTGTGCCTGTAAATCTGTCTCCAAGAGGAAGCGTGCCGATTAGCGTGAGCGTTGGCTGAGTTACAGGAACTACTTCCAGTCCGAACGATATGGCATCTGTATCGGTAAAAATGAAAAATAGAAGATTATGATATACTCCCGAGCCCCCCTGTGTGCTCTGAGTGTGTACAATTTGGATGCCGGTAGTTGTTGCTCCTACGAATGAGTATCCGAATTCTTTGTTATCTTCCTGATAGTAAACGTACGGTGTTGGGGTAGTGGAACGCACTCGTACTTCACTAAAAAATTGATTGCTGATGTTAGCGTTCTGAACGTTTACGGAAATGAGCTGTGATCCGCTATCCGCAAGTGGCCCCTGCATTTCTTCCACAATTCTTGGATTAATAAATTCCTCTTTATGAAAGGTGTAGGTTGATGTTTTCCATGCAGGGGAGACCTTCCATGTATGCGTCAGAACTTTTGTGACAGGAGGGGGCAAGTCATGCTGTGCAGCTCCATAGGCACCGGTAAGACAAATAATAGTTGCAAGGAAACTGCAAAGTACAGAGCAAAGTATGCGAACCATAAGGTACTCCTGAGTCTGTTGCGGTCTGTTTTTTACACGGTAACTGTTATGTCATTAATACATTGTTATCATAAGCTATCGTGCATTTTGTTTAGTCTGTCACTGGTAGTGTGGTGTTGAAAGGCGAACTGTCTTTTGTGCTGAAATGAATTATTCAGAGGAAGCGCGGCTCGTTGTGCTTTTTTTTAAGCATAATACCGCATGGAATCACTTTTTGCATGAATTTTTTTGTGTATCCACTCGGCACTTGTTTCAGTTGGTTCATTATGACTGTGCGGGATATGACACTGAGTTTCTACCATGTTCTAACCTGATATTAAAACAAAACCCCTGACCGGGAAAGTCAGGGGTACTGAAATTGTGTATGTAACAATAGGGGTAGTGCGGTTATGGTAATCGACTTGTACCGCATCTCCACTCTCTCCCTGCTTCGGAGCGATTACCAAGACCGTTGCAGGGAGATGCATTTTTGATGCTTGAGTGAAGAACAAACCGTATTATCGAAACTTCTGCTCAACTTTGCAGTGAGATTAACTGTAGGGTTCACAGTATTGCTGCAACATGTATGTTGTTTGATATACATGTTGCAGCAATCTGTTTTTTTTAGTCGAAGAGCTTCGAAAAAAAGCTCTTCGTCTTAGGGGTGCTGTCATCTGTATTCTGAGAATCTTCTGTTGCGGTATCAGGATCAGTGTCAGCGGGTCGGAACGCATCGTTCTTATTAATCCAGTTGGTGGAGGGGATGAAGCCGTACTTTTTCATCATATCCTCTTCGAACACAACACGCTCTGCATGCAGCTTGGCGCGGAGTTCCTTCATGGCGTTCACGATCTTTTGAATATCATTAACTTCGGCATTCTGGTTAGTTGTGAGTGCGCGAAGAATAGTTTTTTTTGCCCAGAGTTCTTCACGAATCGGGCGGGTTTTTTCTGCGTATGCCTTATTACGTCTTAGCACTTCTTGTTGCTGGATAGCTGTAAGCTCCACTTGAGTCGCCGTAGCTTTTTCGTGCTCAGCAATTTCAGTGGCATCGGCAATAGTGCCGCTGGCTACTGAGAGCACAAGAATGAGCGCAATTAAAAGACGATTAGTCATAGGAGTACCTCATATGTAATATGCAAAACTGTTATGAAAATGAGCAGGTAAAAGGGTTTTGCACTGTATTTTTTTAGGGCGTAGCGTCACGTTTTCCTGAAAACAATTTTGTTGCCATACAATGAGAGGGTGAACTCATTTTAGTGACGCTACGCTCTATACGCTTCAGCAGCCAGTCGGGGGAGCTAGCTTGCTTATGTTTTCTCTACAGCAACCTGCGTGCCAAAAAAACGTTTTTTCAATTTGTCTTAGCATTACAGTAGGATAAAAATTATCGTGCTATTTGTGGTAGATCGGGGTAAAGACGCTATGTATAAAAACTATACGTTTTATAGAAAACGTTTAAAATTTGAACAAAAATATTGATAACTGCACTAAATAGCACATTTTTATACGCAAGAGGCATGGAGTAGAGAGCGCTATGCGTTCAAAAAATACACGAAATGAGACTTCTTCAAGCAGACTGCTTTCACCATATTGCATAGTAGGGGTGGTTCTACTTGTGGGATTGGGCGTAGCCTTTCTTACCTACAACACCATTCAGAAGAATATGAAAGAGTACGTGCGGCTGTACGAAGATAAAGGCGCGTCTCTTATCACGTCTGTAGAAGCGGGAGTGCGCACGGACTTGCGGAGTAAAAATTCTACAATACGGTTGAAGCTGTTACTTGATGAAATGGCAGACCGTCCTGAAATATTTTTCATTGCCATTACGTTTAGTGACGGAACCATCATGCAGAGCAGCTTCCCGAAAGGGTTGCAACGCATGGAGGCACAGTTTTTACGACATATAAAAGAACTGCGTGCTGAAGCAAAAGGGCGTTCGACAATATATACCGCTAATGAGCGGCAGGTTTTCTTAGCCTACAGAGAGTTCACTCCATTAACCCGTAAGGAATTGTGGAAGAAGTTACAAAAGGAGCCGACGCTTAAACCGCTTGAACGTTTTATGCAGCTGTTCCGCAAGGGGAAAAAAGCATCGGAAACGCATACTGCTAGCCGTTCCATAGAAAAGAAAGTTGATACGCAGAACCTTGCCGATGATATAACCTCGTTTCTTAATACGACAGATGAAGATAAGGAACAGCCGGTTATCTATGTAGGGCTGGATGCTCGTCCGCTTCGCGAATTGCAGCGCGCCAGCACCGTGCAGACTGTTGTTACTAGCGGCAGTGTGCTTTTGTTGGCGGTTGTCGGCTTTTTATCTTTATATTGGGCGCATCGTGCCCAGCGTTCCCGTCGAAAAGCAGGGCGCAGTCAAGCCATGGTGCAGGAAGTTATGTACAACTTGCCGGATGGATTGATTGTGACAGATAGTAATGACCAAATCGTATATATGAATGAACTGAGCAGGGTACTACTGCACTGCGACGGAGATATTACAGCAGGTCTCGATGCTGCGCAGGTACTTTTGCCGGGCCTTGTGCCGTACTATATCAAAGCGCGTGAAGGTTTATTGCGTCGGGAAGAGATCATAGAGCTTTCTACAGAAGCACTGCCCTTGCTTCCTGTGGGTGTCACAGGATCAGTCATAAAAGATGAACATGGCATCGTTATCGGTACTGTCTTTTTGATGCGTGATCTGCGTGAAATGCACAGTCTGCAAACGGAAGTGGAGCGTAAGGGCAAGCTTGCTGCTATAGGCTCTCTTGCAGCAGGTGTAGCACATGAAATCCGGAACCCTCTCAGCTCTATCAAAGGCGGCGCAACCTATCTTAAATCGCAATTCACACAAGGTAGCGCCGGTGAAAAAACGGCTGCCATTGTTATTGATGAAGTGGAACGATTAAATCGTGTTATTACCGAATTGATAGGCCTTTCCCGCCCCTCTGATTTAACAATGAAGCCTGTTTACATCGCGGATGTTATTGAACACTGCACAGGCTTAATTACGCAGGAGGCTGAACTGCGTGACGTGCATCTCTCTGTGGTTATCCCTGAGGAGACGCCGCAGGTTTTGCTGGATACCGATAGATTTTCGCAAGTTATTCTTAATCTGTGTTTGAACAGTCTTGATGCCATGGATGAAGGCGGCGAATTGCAAGTGACTGTGGTTCCGGATGCACAGTCACTAAGCGTTATTGTGGAAGACAATGGCGAAGGCATGGACAGTGAGACAGCGGAACGTATATTTGAACCATATTTTACGACTAAGTCTCATGGTACGGGACTTGGGTTATCTGTAGTGCATAAGATTATTGAAGCACATAACGGAATTATTCGCGTGTTCTCCCATAAAGGGCAAGGAACACGGTTTGTTATACAGTTACCTTGCATGGATAAGGAATAATGATGCCAGCGCATATTTTAATTGTTGATGATGACGGCTCGCACCGCACTGTACTCCGAACAATAATTGAAGATTGGGGCTATGAAGTCTCAGAAGCTACGGATGGGGAAACAGCTGTGGCGATGGCACAGGAACGTCCATATGACAGCGTGCTTATGGATATCCGCATGGCCGGTATGGACGGAATCACAGCCCAGAAACAGATAGCGAAGCATAACCCTTCAATACCTGTACTTATTATGACCGCATATTCTTCTATTAATACCGCCGTTCTTGCCCTGAAGCAGGGTGCATATGACTATCTTATTAAACCGTTAGATTTTGACGTGTTAAAGCTTACAATTGAACGGATGCTTGATCATACCCGCCTTGCTGAAGAAAACCGTTCGCTGAAGGCAAAAAATTCTGAAAAGAACCAGTTCGGCATGGTTGGCAGCAGTGAACGTATGCATGATCTGGTGGAAACTATAACCACAGTCGCTCCGACGCATGCTCCTGTTCTTATTACAGGAGAATCAGGTACAGGTAAGGAACTGGTCGCTAAAGCAGTGTATAAGGCCAGTGAGCGCTCTAATAAACCTTTTGTGACAATTAACTGTGCAGCCTTGAGTGAAAGCTTGCTTGAGTCCGAGTTGTTCGGGCACGAGAAGGGGGCTTTTACCGGTGCTGATAAGCGTAGGGACGGACTGTTCTGGCAAGCGAACGGCGGCACCATTTTTATGGATGAAGTGGGTGAAATCCCGTTATCATTACAGGCAAAGCTGCTGCGCGTGTTGCAACAGGGCGAGTTGCAACGAGTAGGCAGTGACGCAATATTGCATGTAGATATTCGCGTTATTGCCGCAACAAACAGAGACTTGCAGGATGAAGTTGCAAATAAAACCTTTCGTGAAGATTTATATTATCGGCTGAATGTGATCGGATTGGAAGTTCCTTCTCTGCGTGAACGGCAGGCAGATATTCCACTGCTGGCTGAGTATTTTATGAATATTTATGCCGAAAAGTACGGCAAAAGCGTTGTGGGATGTTCTCCACAGGCCATGGACGCGTTAGTGAATTGCCCGTGGCAAGGGAATATCAGAGAGTTGGAAAATACCATGGAACGCGCTGTTATTATGGCTACTACTGAGTACATTACCGATAGAGAATTACCCGCAAACTTGCGTAAAAACTTGCTTGAGCAGAGCAGGGGAAATTCCAGCGGAGTTGATTTGCCGCTCGGTGATGTTTCTCTTGAAAGTTTGGAAAAGCGGGCTGTACAGGCGGCACTTAAAAAACATAAAAAGAAAGTGGATGCAGCCAGTGCGCTTGGGATTACCCGTGCAACACTGCATAGTAAAATTAAAAAATACGGTCTTGAAGAACATAAAAGAAAGTAGCTTATGGTAGAATCGGTTGGTGGTGTAATCAGCGGTTAGTACCATTTTGATATTAGAATATATAAAAGGCAGAAGATTCCGGCTGTTCGGTGTTTCTGTCTTTTTTTATGGCGTCTGGAGATGGTTCATGAGCAGGCTGGAATTAAAGTAGTCCGCTTTGTCGAGGGGTAAACAGGGACATCCTTCGGTTGTGTTGAAATTACACAGCACTAGTTACCAATACTATGTTGAAGACTATTCGCATGATATTGTTTTGTAAGTAAAAAAGGAGTTAATACTGGAGGAAGGCTTCGTTTTCGTATTATTTGGAAGGTATTACTTAACAAAGCGGTGCAAATAAATGAAACGAAGATCAATAAAGCAGATTGTATACAATACAATGTACTTGCAGGATACACTCCCGGGCAAGGTCTTTAACCTTCTGCTTATCGTAAGCATTGTGATGTCAGTGTTCGTTGTACTTGCGTATTCAATTCCTTCTGTGGCTGCAGAATATTGGTATGCGGTAAATTATTTGGAATTTTTTTTTACTGTTCTTTTCACCATAGAATATTTACTTCGTGCGTGGTGTTCACCCTCATCTAAATCGTATATGTTCAGTACTTTCGGTGTGATAGACTTGCTTTCTATTGCCCCGACATGGATCACAATCATTTTTCCCCTCTTTCCCTCTTTGGCATTATTACGTCTTTTCCGTGTGTTGCGGATACTACGTCTTGTAAAGTTATTGCAGTATTTGAACGATACGCATTTAATGATGCAGATTTTACTGAACAGTAGACGCAGGATAGCGGTACTCTCGTTATGGATTATGGTACTCGTAGTGATCTTCGGGACACTGATGTATGTCATCGAGGGGCAGGAGAATGGTTTTACATCCATCCCGATCTCAATTTATTGGGCAATTGTCACGTTGACTACAGTTGGGTATGGCCACATAACCCCTCAGACTGTTCTAGGTAAGGCTGTTGCATCATTAATTATGTTGATTGGCTACAGTATGATTGTTGTGCTCGCTGGGGTTATTTCACAAGAGTTCTCTGACGTTAAAAAAAAGTTGCAAGGAATGACATGTAGTTCATGCGGGACGAGTGACCATGCCCATGATGCTGTTTACTGTAAGCGTTGTGGTGCAAGGCTGTAGTCACCTTTGTAATAGTGAATAACATTTTTTTGGTGTTGATACTTTAATTAACACATATTAACCTAGTGCCGCACACAGTAAGTAAGATGGAAATTTTATCTTCCAGAATAGCAAACTATCTATATTGATAGATTGTTAAAAGCTGTATCACAATAATTCACACTACCTTTCTTTAAGGCCACAGTGCATTCTGTTATCTGTAGAAGGATTTCGATAACGCATCACTGAGGCGGCTACGACCTCATTTTTACATCAGGCTTGCACGCAGAATAACCATTGCAAGATTGTGATAGTGTCTAGATAGAATTAGCCCGGGCTGGAGCTTTTATGTCGATGGAAAGTGTTTTAGCTAAAATGGAATTTCGAAAGTTCGAGGCTAGCATAGTAGACTTTTTTTCTAAGAAAAATGGATATGCTATAGTCTTGACTGAAGATACCAACTTTACAGCGCTTTTGCGACAAACACTCAACAAGCATCTTGGATTGCGAAATAAGTGTTTTTCGCAAGTCAGTACTGTTGAAGAGTCCCTTAAACAAATTAGAAAAGAGCTTGCTGCCGGGAAAAAACTGTTAGTTTTTATTGAACGTATCCACAGGGATAAAGAAATGGCTTTTCTTGTTCGTAAGATCAAGGAAGATTATAAACAATGCAAGGTGTTCATTACGATGACCGAAGCGCCGCGTGAGCAGTTCGTACTGTTGCATGAACTCGGGGCGGACAACTTTATTACCAAGCCAATAGCGATTAATACTTTTATTGAGAAAGTTGCGCATAGCATCAAACCGCAGGGAAAGATGGGGCAGCTGATTGATATTGCAAAGACGATGCTGGAACAGGGCGCATACGAAGATGCCGCTAAAGTCGGAAGAACTGTCCTCAATGCAAAGCCGGATTCTTCAGCAGCACTTCTTGTTATGGGTGATGCGTATAAGGGGTTAAAAAAATACGAGCTTGCGCATAAATGCTACCTTGGAGCAGGGGATTCCGCTCCGTTGTTTCTGGACCCGCTTAAGAAGTTGGCAGATCTTTACGGTGTTGCCGGCGTAAAGAAAAGGCAGCTCGATTGTCTCACAAAGTTGGACAAGATGAGCCCGCTGAATGTGGAACGTAAGTTGGATATTGGCCATATCTATGTTGAGCTCGGTAACTACGTAAGCGCGGATATCTATTTTGAAGGTGCACTTCGGCAGGCGAATAAAGAAGCAATAGACTATGTAGGCAATGTTTCCCAGCAGATTGCCTCTGCGTATGAAAAGCGCGATCCTGTACGGGCAGAGCAGTATCTGCGCAAGGCATTGCGAGCCAAGGGCGATAACCTCGATAAGGCAGATATTGAAACCTTCAATAGCCTTGGCATTGTATTGCGAAAGCAGGGGAAATGGCGTGAAGCAATCTATGAGTACAAGCGGGCACTGCAAATCTCACGCAGAGATGAGAACCTTTATTATAACATTGCCATTGCTTCCGCAGAGGGTAAAGAATTCGTACAGGCTGCAGCGTACTTAAAGAAAGTTGTTCAGCTTAATGAAGATTTCGTACGGACAGATACTGCCATCGCGTACAATATGGGGCTCATCTTTTATAAAGCGGAGGATCCTGTGATGGCAAAAATGCATTTGCAGATATGTCTGGCAATGGATCCAAATCATGCCGGCGCAAAAAAAGTTCTATCGCTCATGTAAATTTTGTTCTCAGGCAACGTGGTTGACAGTCTTTTTTTTGTAGTAGCAACTCTATGTTGAAAAGCTACAGCAAGAAAAATGGGGACTGTCTTTTTTTTGGGGACTGAAAATAAAGGGAAAATTACATAAGACGGTTTATGGTTCGAGAGTCACATTTTTGAAAGCAAACTACTTGAGGTTATCTGCAAACATTGATATAGATCAAATCAATCATGAAAAGTATATCTTCCTTGAGGAGGCGCGGAAGTGGCACACACAAAAGTAAATAAAACTATTGCTGAGATTAATGAGCGAATTCGTTCCGGTAAAGCTGTTGTACTTAACGCAGAAGAAATGACTGAAGCTGTACGTACAATGGGTAAAGAAAAGGCTGCCAAAGAGGTAGACGTTGTGACTACCGGTACATTTTCGCCGATGTGCTCATCCGGTCTTCTTTTCAATATCGGGCAGCAGGAGCCGCCTACTATTAAAACATCCAAAGTTACCCTCAACGGTGTTCCTGCCTATTCAGGACTTGCCGCTGTGGATGGGTATTTAGGTGCAACAGAGCCGCGGGAAGATGATCCGCTCAACAAAGTTTATCCGGGGCAATTTAAATACGGCGGCGGTAACGTTATTGAAGATCTTGTTGCTGGTCGCACTGTTTCATTGCGTGCTGAAGCATACGGAACGGACTGTTATCCTCGTAAACTGTATGAAAAAGAAATTACATTGAGCGACTTGCCACATGCAGAGTTGCTTAACCCGCGTAACTGCTACCAGAACTATAATGCTGCTGTGAACCTCACCAGTCGCATTGTGTACACGTATATGGGGCCGCTAAAACCGAACATGCGGAACGTGAACTTTGCAACCGCAGGGTGTTTGTCTCCATTATTCAACGATCCGCTCTTTAAAACTATTGGGCTTGGTACCCGCATATTTCTTGGCGGCGGTGTCGGTTACGTAATTGGTGCAGGTACACAGCATGTACCTAATCCAAAACGAAACGAGCGCGGCATTCCGCTTTCACCTGCCGGTACATTGGAACTGAAAGGTGACCTGAAGCAGATGGATGCTAGATATGTGCGTGGTCTGAGTTTCTTAGGGTACGGTAACACTATGAGTCTTGGTGTCGGTATTCCGATCCCGATTCTTAACGAAGAAATAGCGTGGTATACAGGCGTTGCAGACAGCGATATTCAGATGCCGATTAAAGATTACGGGCATGATTATCCCAACGGGTTACCGCGTGTGCTGCAACATTGCACCTATGAGGAACTGAAGTCCGGTGAAGTAGAGATTATGGGTAAGAAGGTTGAGTCAGTACCGATGACCAGCTACCCTATTTCACTTGAAATTGCAGACAAACTTAAAGAATGGATTCAAAAGGGCGAGTTCCTTTTGAGTGAACCGGTTGAAAAAATACCTGCATGGTAACTACTGCTATACTTCAAGCCCTTGAGTCTGAACTCAAGGGCTTTTTTGTGCTGGCTTGTATTGTTTTGTGGTCAGTCGTTGCGCGGCACGTTATTATGCATCAAAAGGGGCTTGAAGATATATGGTGAATGACATGGAGAATTCTGCTGAAATACCCCGTTCCGAACTGGTCAGCGGATTTTATGATGAAAAATAGAATCAACTGTGATTCTATGGCATCGCTGGACAACAGCGGTCATCTACTGTATTATCCCGACTTTCGAAAAGCCTGCTAAGGAGAATTATAATGGCTCATAAAAAACATGAACGTAAGAAAGAACTCGATCGCCGTCGTCAGCGTCGTAAAAAAGCAATGAAACTTCGTATTAAAGAAGCTATTGCTGCTAAGAACGCATAAGTTTCTTTACGATAAATTATCGGCTGCTTACAGGTTCGATAATGTTTTCCAGCTGCCTATGCAGACTGGGAAACGGCATTTTTCTTGGCAGCGGTTTCATGTTTTAACAATGAAGCCGCTGTTTAGCTTTTTTTAGTTTATTTGTTGATGGAGGGTTTTATGCCCATTTATGAATATCGCTGTAATGCTTGCGAACAAATTTTTGAAGAATGGACTACATCCTGCTCTGAAGGCGATGAGTCTATTACATGTCCTGTCTGTGGTGGCGTAGCCGAACGTATTATCTCTAACACTACTTTTGTGCTCAAAGGTGGTGGCTGGTATGTTTCCGAATATGGAAAAAACAGTGCGGCATCGAATCCCACTAAAAAGGATATCCCATCCGGTTCTTCCGGGTGTTCTAATTCTTCTTCTTCTTCTGCATCTTGATAAATTTTTGGCGGCCAGTATTGGCTGCCTTTTTTATGCATAGCAATCTTTAACCACAACCATATGTAAGAGAACGCTAAAATGATCGATCGTTATACTCGCCCCGAAATGGGTCAGCTCTGGACGCTTGAAAACAAATTCCGCGTCTGGCTCGAAGTTGAAATCGCTGTTTGTGAGGCATGGCACCGCCTTGGCGAAATCGATGATGAAAGTATGAAGCAGATTCGTGAGAAGGCCGATTTTGACGTGGACCGTATTCTAGAAATTGAGGAAACAACTCGTCACGACGTAATTGCATTCCTCACTGCTGTAGAAGAAAAAGTAGGCCCTGCGGCTCGCTTTATCCACCTTGGCTGTACTTCTTCCGACATTGTGGACACAGCTAACGGCGTTCTGCTTTCCCGCGCTGGTGATATCATTCTCAAAGACTTTGAAACAATGCTTGAGACCCTGAAAAACATTGCGCATGAGAACAAAGGTCGTTTGTGCATGGGACGTACCCACGGTATTCATGCAGAGCCAACAAGTTTCGGTTTAAAAATGGCTGGCTTCTATGCTGAATTTAAACGCCATTACACGCGCTTTAAAGCTGCGGTGGAAGGCATCCGTGTAGGGAAAATTTCCGGTGCCGTAGGTACTATGGCAATGATTCCTGCGGAAGTTGAATCAATCACTTGTGAAGTTCTTGGTCTTGCTGTGGATCCAATCTCCACACAGGTAATTAACCGTGATCGTTACGCTGCTTATTTTACCGCTCTTGCTGTTGCGGCAGGTGGTATTGAACGTCTTTGCGTTGAACTGCGTCACCTGCAGCGCACCGAAGTGCTAGAGGCTGAGGAAGGTTTCCGCAAAGGTCAGAAAGGTTCTTCCGCAATGCCGCATAAAAAGAACCCTATCTCTGCTGAAAACTTGACAGGTCTTTCCCGCCTCATTCGTACCAACTCTGTTTCCGCTATGGAAAACCAGGCTCTCTGGCATGAACGTGATATCAGTCATTCTTCTGTTGAGCGTGTAATTATGCCGGATACTACTATCCTCATGAACTATATGCTGAATCGCTTGTCCAACCTTGTTTCCAACCTGCGCGTCATCCCTGAGAATATGGATCGCAACCTTGTTGGATCAATGGGACTTTTCTTTTCGCAGCGTGTACTTCTTGGACTCGTTGAGAGCGGTATGGGCCGTCAGGATGCATATGTAATGGTACAGAAATGTGCTATGGAGAGCTGGGATACAAAGCAGCTTTTTGAAGATCTCGTTCGTAAAGATCCAGAGATCAGTGCGCGTATTGCCTCTGAAAAGATGGATGAAATCTTTGATGCAAGTTATTACCTGCGTCACGAAGATTTGATTTTCGACCGTGTATTCAACTCTTAGATTTATAGTTAACATACGTTATGGAGCGGAAAATGGCAGATCTTAAACAACGTCTTGCAAAACTTCTGTATGAGAAGTCTTATAAAGAAGGAAACTTCACTCTCGCCTCTGGGAAAAAGAGTGATTACTACTTCGACTGCCGTCAGACCGCTCTGCACCCTGAAGGTGCTTGGTTGATTGGTAACCTGTTTTATGAACTGATTTGCGGCCTTGAGAATGCTGCGGAAGTAAAAGGCGTGGGCGGGATGACCCTTGGTGCAGACCCCCTTGTAAGTTCTACTTCTGTTATTTCTTATGAAAAGGGCGGGCACCTTCCTGCACTCATCGTGCGTAAACAACCTAAAGGTCATGGTACCGGACAGGGTGTAGAAGGACTTGCAAACTTTGCAGAGGGCGACGTGGTTGTTATGCTTGAAGACGTGGTAACCACTGGCGGGTCTGTAATTACTGCAATTGAACGCATTGAAGCTTCCGGCCTCAAAGTGTCTTGCGTATGTGCAGTGCTTGACCGCGATGAAGGTGGACGAGAAGCACTTGCAGAGCGTGGATACAAACTTGTATCTATCTTTGATCGTAAAGAACTTGTAGCGCTTGCTACAAACTAGCACGTTCTAAATTAGATGGTATAGAGTGCTTCTGTATGGAAGCACTCTTTTTTTTCTGAGACATTAGGTCGCAACTTCTTGACAAGTTTGCTTCTCTCATGTCCTTTGTCAGTTTGGATTTATAATTACTATTGCTTTCAAATTACTTACGGCATGCGGGGGCGCTTCTCCCGGAATAAGGATGTTCATGCGTTTGCTTTCGTACTTTTTTTTGATTTGCCTTTGGCTTAGCATTTCAGTTGTTCCGGCTTTTTCCGGTTGGCAGGCTGTTGTTACTAAAGATGCTGCAAAGCTCCCCATGCTTGTTACGGTTGATAAATCCAAACAATTTGCTCAGTTTTTTGGTCAGAAAGCCAGTGAACTTTCTTCCAGTAAAATTCCTTGCAGTTCCGGACAGGTTAAAGGCGATAAGCAGCGTGAGGGAGACAAAAAAACTCCTGAGGGTATCTACTTTGTAGAGAATCGTCGTACCAGTGGGTTAGACTACGCCTTGTACGGAAAAGAAGCGTATACTCTTAATTACCCCAACCCAGTGGACAAGCTTAAAGAAAAAGACGGCCATGGTATTTGGATCCACGGAAGAGGGACTCCTATTGTTCCAAGAGAAACAAAAGGATGTATTGCTTTAAATAATCCAGATATTGCCGATCTAGATTCTAAGGTAACAATTAATACGCCTGTAATTTTAGCCGAACAGGTTGCACCGTACTTTAAAGCAGGTTCAGACTTTGTTGAGTTGAAAGAAAAAGCTCAGCAGTGGCTTGCCGCATGGCGGAATAAATCTCCTGATTTTTTGAAAATGTTCTCATCCGAGGCTTTTACTAAGAGTATGAGTGAATCTTTTTCGGCTTTTGCTCAAAGAAAGAAACGTCTTTTTGTTCGACTTCCCTGGATCATTACATGGACAAATAATGTCAATGTACTCCAAGGCCCCGATTACTGGGTAACATGGTTCGATCAATACTATCGAGCCCCGAACCTTGTTTCTCAAGGTGTCCGACGTTTGTACTGGCAAAAAAATAGTGCTGGAGAGTTTGTAATCGTTGGTATGGAGTGGAAAGAGAGGAAAATAGGTATAGAAAAGGCGTATCTTGACGCTATCGCCTCAAATGTGCATAACTTTCTTGATGGTTGGATCAAAGATTGGAAAAATGAGTCAGTTGATGCGTATCTCAGCAGATATGCACACAATGCGGTGCAAGGTTCGCGGCGGGGTGTTGAGGCCATCGCGGAACATAAGCGTGAGATCTGGCAGCAAAGTAAGCCTGTAAGAATTGTACTTTCTGACATTAAAATGTCCATGTCCCGACGGGGGCTTGTAGTGCGTATGAAGCAAGATTATGCAGATAGTACAGGATATGCAGACCAAGGACAAAAGACACTGGTTTTACAGCCCCAAGGTGACCAATGGGTCATTGTAAGTGAAGAGTGGAGATCCTGATAGATGAGTGAAAAGTATAGTGTCCTCATAATGCGTGATGATACGAACGTACGGCGATACAGAGTGAGTTCGTCTAGTTTACGAATGCTTCTGGTCGTTTTGTTCTGCGTGGTGTTAGTGGCAGCATGCGGAATTTTTACGAGCTTTTCATTGTGGGAAAAAAATACCGCTCTTATGAATGAACGGCATGGCGTGCAAAAAGAATTACGCGATTTAAAAGTGTATGTTGAACGCCTTGAAAATATAGAACAAATTTTGCAATCTAATGATCCTGAAGAACTTCAGGCTCTATTCTCCTCTATGAGTGTGTCAGCCTCAACTGAGCTACCACCGCCGATTGATCTTTCTTCTATTTTGAAAATAGTTGATACCAACCTCGTTGAAGTGTCCAACCTCAAATTGCAAAAAGCTACAGGTGGAAACCTGCGATTGTCGCTTAAATTGGACAATAAAAATGCTAAGGGAACTATTCGTGGCACAATCACGCTTTCTTTTATTTCCAGAGAAGGAAAAGTGGTCGTTATTGATGCGAATGATAAGGATATGGACTTTAGTATAAACCGATTTAAGCGAATTGTTACAACCTTCGCTGTACCGGAATCTATGCTTTTTAGTGAAGTATATGCATTGCAACTGACCATCAGCAAAAATAAAACCACGCTGCTGCAACGAATTTATCCTATTAAGGAATTAATGTAGCTTCGTCTGTAAAGTGCCTTATCTCTCATTTGGTTATGACCTTCGACAGAGAAAGTGGACTTTCCTTTACAATCGCTGCGAGAGAACATTCTTTTAGGTTGCGATTATTCGAATATTTTTTACAAAATTTTGTTTCCGTTTTTAATTACTGAATAAAAAAGGGTGGAGTTACAAACTCCACCCTTTTTTTATAATTTTTTGACGATAGCTTTTTTATTTACGGAAGATTACCCAGCCTGCACACTTAGTAGAATGGATTGTGTGTCGGGATGCATAAAAAAATCAGTATGCTGCAACTATAAAGAAAAAAAGTCTATTCTGATTGAATATTGTATGATCGCAACTTGCGGTAGAGATAACTGCGTTCCAGACCGATGGCTTCTGCAAGTCTGGTAATATTACCTTCGTATTCTTTGAGCTTGGCTTCAAGAAATGCTGCTTCAAAGTGGTTGCGTGCTTCTTTAAAATCAACAGAGCCACCAGAGATAAGCTGTTCGCAGCTGGCTGATGGTTGCTGTACAAATTGTGAGAATTCAGGTGGTAGCATTTTGGCAGTAATTGTTTTTCCACCGTACATAATGAGCATACGTTCCACAAAGTTTTTTAACTCGCGTACATTACCCGGCCAACCGTACTGAAGCAGCGCTGTGGTAGCCTCATCGTCGAATGAGAGTGGCTTAAAGCCATGTTCTGCAACAAGAGCAGTGATGAAGTTTTGAATAAGCAGGATGATGTCGGAACCACGCTCTCTGAGCGGCGGGACGTAAATTGGAAATACTCGCAGGCGGTAATAAAGATCTTCCCGGAAGTTTCCCTCACGAATTTCATCCTCGAGTGTTTTATTTGTCGCCGCAATGACCCGAACATTTACTTTGATGGTCTTGTTTCCGCCGACACGCTCGAAGGACTGTTCCTGCAGGATGCGCAGGATTTTTGCTTGCGTTTTCATGCTCATGTCACCGATCTCGTCGAGAAAGAGCGTGCCGTTGTCAGCCATTTCAAACTTGCCGGTTTTGGATTGATCCGCACCGGTAAAAGCACCACGTTCATGCCCGAACAGCTCTGATTCAATAAGTTCTTCGGGTATTGCGGCACAGTTTACTGCAACTAGAGGCTGCTCTGACCTGCGAGAATGCGCATGGATGGAACGTGCGGCAATTTCTTTGCCCGTTCCGTTCTCACCTGTGATGAGTACCCAGGTATCAGTAGGAGCTACTCGTTCAATTTGCTCGCGTAGTTCTACAACCGGAGCAGAATTACCTGTGATTTCTATTGTCTGTTCAGTGCGGATTCTGGATTTGAGTGCTATGTTTTCTTTACGCAGGTTCTGAAATTCTAGAGCCTTGTCAGCCGCAATGACGACTTTTTCTAAAGAGAGCGGTTTTTCAATAAAGTCATGTGCGCCATATTTGATGGCATTAACGGCGGTTTCGATGTTGCCGTGTCCTGAGATCATAATGACGGGGAGAGTCTTGTCATGCTGCTTGATATTGGTCAGTACTTCCATGCCGTCCATACCGGGCAGCCAGATGTCGAGGAAGACGAGATCCGGCGATAATTCCTTAACAGCCTTAAGTCCAAGTTCGCCACTCTCTGCTTCATCCACAATGTAGTTTTCGTCTTCTAGAATACCGCGCAGCGAAAAGCGGATTCCCTCTTCATCATCAATAATTAATATACGAGCCTTGGACTGAGGCATAGAAGCTCCATAAGGTGATTAAACAGAAACGAAATGTGTGAGCCTAAGGACGAAGGATGTTGGCAAGTGCGTCATCCAGAGATGGATATGAAAAGCAGAAACCGGATTCAAGTAATTTTTCTGGTAAGACACGCTGCCCCTGCAGAATGAGTTCTTCAGCCATTTCTCCGAGTGCTATGCGTAACAGCGGAGCCGGAACACGTAACCATGACGGTTTTCCCAGAACTGACCCGAGAGTACGGCAGAATGTATCCATTGTTTCAGGATTCGGTGAAGTAAGGTTGAATACGCCTGTGCAAGAAGAAGTCTTAATTATGTGGATTATTGCGTCGACTTGATCCTGAATATGGATCCATGACATTACCTGCTTACCGTTTCCTAGTGGGCCTCCGACACCGAACTTGAACGGTGGAAGAAATTTATGCAAGACACCGCCGTTGCCCAACACAAGGCCGGAACGAATGATGACTCTTCGGGTTCCACTAGTGTCCATGCAAGCCGTTGAATCTTCCCATTCTTTGCAAACGGATGCAAGAAAACCCTGACCAGCAGAACTGTCTTCAGTCACATAGCTATTTTCAGGGGAGGTCGGGTGTGCTCCGTAAAAACCTATTGCCGAACTTTGGATGACTACTTTCGGTCTGTCCTCCAGCATGGAAATAGCACTGCATAGCGCGTTTCCGGCTGAAATACGGGAATTCCGAATTTCTTCCTTTCGTTCTTCTGTCCAGCGTCCGGCAGCAATGTTAGAACCGATCAAGTTGATAACTGCATCGGCTGATTTGATGTGTGTTGAGAGTTGTTCAGGGTCTTTTCCGTCCCAAAGTGCAAAATCAACATGGAAAGAGTGTCCTTCAGGAATAAGGTACCGACCATGTTGAGGATTACGTGATGTGACCACTACATGAACATCATTTTCAAGCAGACGGCTTGTGAGTGCTCTGCCAATAAAACCCGAACCACCAAGAAGTACAGCGCGCATTGTTTTTGGCTCCCTCTTGTTCTGGGTTGGAACGTTTATTAATATTCAGATAATATTATACCACAGGAAGCTCCACTGTGACAATGGTTCCACCATGTTCTGGACTGTTGGCGCGTACGTACCCACGGTGGTCGCTGATGATAGATTTTACGATGGTCAGACCAAGTCCGGTACCACCTTTCTTGTGAGAGAAATATGGTTCAAACAGACGCGAACGCTCTTCCTGAGTAAGTCCCGGGCCATTGTCTTCCACATCAACGCGTACAAGCCCTAATTCGTGTTTATGCTCAAGAGTAACAGTAACTGTTGCGTTGTTTTGTCCTGAAAGAATTTCAGCTGCGTTGGACATTATGTTCATGAATACACGTTTTAGGGCAGAACTATCCATCTGTATAATCGGAATGTCGTTTATCCGTTGGTAATTCCAGCTGATATTACTGTGGGAGTTTTTGTACAACGTCACAAGTTCCTGAAGCAGCGGGGCAATTGTCCCCGGTGCAAGCATAACTTCCGGCAGTTTTGCAAAAGCGGAGAACTCCTGAACCATGTTTTGCAGTTCTTCGACTTCTTTTACAATAAGATTAGTGCATTGGCTGAATGCAGGCTCTTCAATCTGTTTGCCATATTTGCGTTGCAGACGCTGGGCGGAAAGCTTGATCGGAGTGAGCGGGTTTTTGATTTCGTGCGCAATGCGCCGTGCAACTTCGCGCCATGCCGCCATACGTTGCATTTTTTCAAGTTCAGTAATGTCCTCGATTACCGCTACAAAACCAAATTGATTGCTGTCATGCGCGGGGAGACCTATAGCGCTGAGAAGTAGCTTAAGTTCTCTGCCGCCGATATTCACGGCAATTTCACGCTTCCATGGTGATTCCGGTGTGGTCTGGAAATGTGTTACAAGTTCGCCCACAAGTTCGCCTTCAACGCGGTTTCGCAAAAGAGAGCGCACGTTCCAGCCAATGAGAGCCTGAGCAGATACACCGAACATGCTTGCAGCAGCTTTGTTGATGGTAGAAATTTGTCCGAGAGAGTCAACGGAAACTACGCCGGCAGCCGTGTTGTCGAGAACTGCTTCAATATAACGGTTACGTTGTTCTTTTTCGAGATTTTGTTTTTCGAGCTTTGTATTAACATCAGTAATGCTGTTGCGGCTTTGTTCCAAGTCCTCAGCCATACGGTTGAATGAAGCAACTAGAACGCCCAGTTCGTCATTAGACGTATCTTCAAGGCGTACGGAGAGGTCGCCTCTGGAAATTCGTTCGGTGGCTTTGCCAAGGGCAAGGATTGGTTCAACAAGTTCTTTAGCAAGACGGAAACCGAACCACATGGCGCCAAGAATGATAAGCAGGGTAACCACGCCCAGAATGAAATAGAGCGTAACTTTAAGCGGACGTTTGAGGGTACGAAGTTTTTTATATTCGTCCAGACCTCGAACAATGCGGTCAAGCTTGAACATGGTGTCCTTGCCTATACTGCGAACGAGTACGAGATAGCCTGTTTTTCCTTCATCTACAGGCATGACGCCTACCGCATAGTCAGAAGCGGCACCAGGCCAGATGAGTGACCAGAAGCGTGGATTTTTTTCCAGATTTCCCCAATTGATACGGCTTTTGGTTTCTTCCCAAACTTTTTCAATGTCTTTTCTGCCGTGCCAATTCTGTTCTGCATGCTTAGGGCTCATAACGCCCACAACGGTTAAGTTGTATTCAGAACGTTTGTCTTCAAGGAAGCTGTCCATCCCCTTCCCGCCCCATGCAAACTTCCGGTCACGGATTTTTTCGATGATATTATTGCTGAAATGCTCCAAATCATTGAGTGAGTCTGCATAGAAAGCCTGTCCAATATCCAGCGCTGTTTCCATAGACGTTTCAACCTGATTTTTAAACCAGTAGTCCACAGATGTTTGCACGAATTGTGTGCTAATGACGAACATAAGGGCTGTCGGGATAAGCGAAAGGCACATGAAGACAAGGACAAGGCGTGTTCGTAGATGAGAGCCAAGTACCTTGCGGCGGCGTTCGAGGATAAGTTTTACCCCGTTACGCAGTACGATGAAGAGAATAAGAAGAACGAGAATAAAGTTTAAGTTGAACAAGGCAAGGAAAAAGTAGGAATCCACACCGAGGTACTTAAGCTCTATCCATGTAAGGGTTATGATGACGAGAAAGACAACAGCCGCAAGAATGAGTTCGCGCTTGCGACGTTTTTTTTCGCGTGCGTCGATTGCGTTTACTATAATTGTGCCCTGATCATTAGGGGTCATAGGTGTTCCAGCGTACTATCAGTACGTAAAGTCCGTTGAGTATTGTATTGGAGGAGCAGGATCCCATGACCAGAAAAAGAACGACTTTGTGAGCCATTCAGGTACGTCAGTATTAATCATCTCGATATGAAGAGTAACCCTGTATTCGTTACCGGAAGTCAATAATGTCGTACTCCCTACCGGAAGCGTGATAGACTTCCATGCCCCATCGAGCAATTTGCGTAAGCTCTTATTTCTTTGTGGTGCTTTGGTGTCAGGGAGGGTGAGGTAGTACTCTTTTGTAAGCGTGTCATAGTAAAGATGACTTGTGATATTTGTTTCGGCTAAGCTTTTTCTGAACCAGTATGAGCGTGGTCTGGATAGGTGCACTTGGCAGTTAAGCTCAACCTGTGCGCCTTCTGTCAGCAATACCCGGAGCTGGTCAAGCTGAGTAACTCCTACTCCAAAATTGAGCATCAAAGCGCCATCGGTTTCAGAAAGACGAAAAGAGGTTAGCCGCATTTCTTGCGATGTGGCATGAGCAGTGGAGGGGACAGTCACGCAGAATAGGCAGAGCGCCATGGCGGACAACAGGAATGTGCGTATAGAATTTGATATTCGAGTCATAGCGTCTCTGCTTGAGTTAGGGTCAATTTGATCGCATCAAAACACGCCGAATTTTGGCATACAGTTTTGTTATTGGCAAGCTGTCTGGAGGAATATTGACTACTATTTATTTCAAAGTGATAGCAGATGGATTTTTACCACAGATAGTGAAAGAAAAATGGAAAAAACTGTGTCCTATTAGATGAGGAAGGACACAGTTTTTAGATGTATTAGTGTAAACGAAGCTACCTAGTTGCTTACAATAGTACTGTAAGACTCACTAGTGTGACGTAAAGCATCATTCTTTAACAAAAAAATCTTCGACTTCTTTACGTGTCGGAATAGATGTTTGCGCTCCGAGACGGGTGACGGATATAGCAGCTGCAGCATGTGCAAATAGAACAGCATCGTTCATTGTTTTATTTTCAAGAAGTGCAGTAGCCAAAGCTCCATTAAACACATCACCAGCAGCAGTTGTATCAGTAGGACTTACAGTAAAGCCAGTAATAATTCGAGTACCGGACTCATCACTTACAAATGCTCCTCCAGCTCCCAGTGTTATAACAACTTTGTCCACGCCTTTTGCATGGAACACATTAGCAGCTTTATGAGCGTCTTCTTCTGTTTTAACTGTAATGCCTGTTAGTATTTCTGTTTCCGTTTCATTTGGGGTAATTATAGTTACATTCGCCAGTAAAGAATCTGGAAGCGGGCGCGCAGGTGCGGGATTGAGTATAACTACCTTGTTTGCCAAGTGAGCAGCTTTTGCCATCATTTCAACTGTAATGAGTGGTGTTTCCAATTGCATAAGCAAGGTATGCGCACTGTTTAAGAGAGAAAGATGCGGTTCTACAAGTTCCGGAAGCAGGTGTGCGTTGGCTTCCGCAGAAATTCCAATGGAGTTTTCTCCGTTGGCGTCAACGTAGATGATTGCGATACCTGTAGGGGTATTCGGAATGGTCGTCACTGCGCCTGTTTGAACTCCGTCTTTAACGAAAGCGTCAATCATGTGTTTGCCGAAATCATCATCACCTACACAGGCAATAAGAGAAATCTCTGCGCCAAGACGTCCAGCAGCGACAGCCTGATTTGCCCCCTTTCCGCCGGGGACAACACGGTAACCGTGACCGGAAACAGTTTCTCCAGGACGGGGAAAAGATTCGACCTGTAGAATGTGGTCAGCATTAACACTGCCAAGAACAACGAGTTTTTTCGTAGCCATACGTACTCCGCAACGTCAGCTTCCGGCGGGCGGGGCTTGCCCCTGCATTACACAAGGTTTCCCGCCTCCGCCGGAGGCACACATAAATACTATTTAACAACTTTGAGCGGGACAGGGATGTTTGCTTCTACTTTTTCGCCTTTCAGGATTTTGCCAGCGGTTTCGACACCGAGGGAGCCGATGAGCGCAGGCTGCTGGGCGATGGTTGCTGCCATGTCGCCGCGCTTTACAGCTGCCATGCCGTCTTTGGTACCGTCAAACCCAACGATGACCACTTTTTTGTCTGCGGCTTTAACAGCCTGTACCGCGCCGAGAGCCATTTCATCGTTCTGTGCGAATACGCCTTGAACATCCGGCTGTGCTGCGAGGAGGTTTTCCATCACGTTAAGACCTTTTGTACGGTCAAAATCTGCCGGTTGGCTTGCAAGTAGCTTAAAGTCATTTGCTTTAACAGCCTGAGCAAATCCTTCACCACGATCACGTGCTGCAGAGGTTCCGGCAAGACCTTCAATCTGGATTACCTTAGCGCCCTTACCAAGGAGTTCTGCCATATAATCGCCAGCCATTTTACCACCAGCCACGTTATCAGAAGCAATGTGGCTTGCCACTTTTCCGCGAGTTGCGCCACGGTCAAGTGTGATAACCGGAATATTTGCGTTGTTGATCATACGGATAGCATTGGAGACCGCATCAGAATCAGTAGGATTGATGAGGATAGCTTTAACGCCGCGTACTGTGAGGTCTTCAACATTAGCGAGCTCTTTGCTCGGGTCGTTCTGGGAATCAAGCACGATGAGTTCAATTCCCATTTCATTTGCCTTGGTAACAGCACCATCTTTCAGGGCGACAAAGAATGGGTTGTTTAGCGTGGAAACAACAAGTGCAATGGTATCTTTTGCGTGGGCAGGAATGCAAAGAGCCAAAGTAAGTACCAACGTCGCAGTAAAACCAAACAGTCTTTTCATTGCAGATTCTCCTTAGAATTAGGATCTTATTTGCTTTTTGTATCAATAAGGACAGCCAGAAGAATTACCAGTGCTTTGGCGATCATCTGGTAGTACGATGAAACATCAAGCAAGTTCAAAGCATTGTTAAGAAAACCGATGATAAGTGCCCCGAGAAGGGTACCAATAATGGAGCCTTTGCCGCCCATAAGACTGGTGCCGCCAAGAACAACGGCAGCAATGGCATCAAGCTCATAGCCTGCACCTGCTGTAGGCTGTGCAGAGGAAAGACGGGATGTGACGATAAGGCCTGCCAGTGCGGATAGCAGGCCGGAGAGTGCGTAAACAGTAATTTTAATGCGGTCTACATTTATGCCGGAAAGACGTGTGGCTGCTTCGTTGCCACCAAGTGCATAGATGTACCGGCCAAGACGGGTATGGTTGAGCAGGTACCATGCCGTAAGAAAGGTGATCGCCATAATCCATACAGGGACTGGAACACCGAGCAGATAGCCGGTTCCTATAGTCGCAAAATTATCTGCAACATCTGTAAATCCAGTGGAAATAGGACGGCCGTCTGTATACACAAGTGTGAGTCCGCGCACCAGAGTCATGGCAACAAGTGTGGCGATAAATGCCTGCACTTTGCCTTTTGCGATGATAATACCAGTGACACCTCCAACAATGGCGCCAGCCGTAAGAGATGCGCCGATTGCAACAAGTACTGGAAGCTCGCTGGCAATAAGGGATGCGCCTATGGCTCCGCACAGGGCAAGAATAGAACCAACTGAGAGGTCAATTCCTGCTGTAAGAATAACCATGGTCATTCCCACGGCGATAATGGCGTTAACCGCGGTTTGTCTGAGAATGTTCAGAATGTTGCCAGTGGTGAAAAAATGTGGATTCAGCAGGGATACTACCACAATCATAATGATAAGTGCGATAAGTGTTTTCTGCTCAATAAGTTTTGTGGTGAGTGTTTTCTTTTGAGTTGTCATACGGATGTTATCCTAACGCTTCTTGCCTACAGCGCAGGCCATAATATTTTCCTGAGTAGCCTCGGCAGCGGCAAACTCACCACTGATACGGCCTTCATGCATTACAACAATACGGTCGCTCATTCCGAGAATTTCCGGCATGTCTGAGGAAACAAGAATAATGCTCATGCCTTCTTTTTTAAATGTGTTGATGATCTGGTAGATTTCTTTTTTTGCGCCTACATCAACTCCGCGGGTAGGTTCGTCGAGGATGAGTATCTTAGGACGGGTCATAAGGCCTTTGGCAATGGCAACTTTTTGCTGGTTTCCTCCGGAAAGATTCCCGACAGGCTGCCTCCGGCTTGGAGTTTTGATGTTGAATGTCCCAATGTAGTCGTCCACAGCTTCACGTTCTTTAGAGTGATCCACGTACCCTGAGACATTACTGAAATGTTTGAGGGCGGAGAGCGTCATATTTTCTTTTACAGAGAGGCCAAGGATGAGCCCGTCCGCTTTGCGATCCTCACTGATAAAAGCAATTCCTGCATCAAGAGCATCTTTGGGGCTGCGGATGTGTATTCTTTTACCTTTTAAGGTGATGTCGCCAGCAGTGACAGGATTTGCACCGAAGATTGCTTTCATAAGTTCTGTACGGCCAGCTCCCATGAGGCCGGCAACGCCGACAATTTCGCCTTCGCATATATCAAGGTTGACCTTGTCCACACCCTCGGCAGAAAGCTCTTTTGTCCGTAAAAGGACATCACCTTTTGCAACCGCGATTCGTGGGTATTGTTCTTCTAATTTGCGACCAACCATTAGTTCAATAAGCGTCTCTTCGTTGATGTCGTTAACCGACATTTCCGCAATGAATTTCCCGTCACGCAGGATTGTAACGTCATCGCAGATTTCGAATATTTCTTTTAAGCGATGGGAAATATACACGACGCCATAGTTTGCGTCGCGAAGTTCATTAATTACGGAGAAAAGAGCCTGTGTTTCTGTGTCTGTCAGAGCATCGGTTGGTTCGTCCATGATGATAACACGCGATTCAAACGATAACGCTTTTGCAATTTCTACCATCTGTTGTTCGCCGATACCAAGTTCGCCGAGTCGAGTTTTTGAAGAACGTGTGACACCTAGACGTTGCAGCAGTTCGTCTGCATCCCGGTACATTCGATCCCATCGAATATTGCCGAGTCTTCCGGTTTGTTCTCTACCGAGAAAAATATTTTCAGCAATAGAGAGTTCCGGAAGGAGGTTTAATTCCTGATGGATAATAGAGATTCCAGCGGCTTGAGACTGAGCAGGGCCTTTGAACTCGGTCTTTTCCCCGAGGTAGGTCATGGTTCCGGCATCACGTTTATAGATGCCTGTAAGCACCTTCATAAGTGTAGACTTACCCGCGCCGTTTTCACCAATGAGCGCCATGACGCGTCCGGCTGTGACTGTAAGATTAACTCCATCCAGTGCTTTTACACCGGGGAAGCTTTTTTCAATACCTTCCAACCTGAGTAGCACGTTATCCATAACTACTGGCTCCATTAAAATACGACGCCGGATTTCAGTGTGATATTTGCATATGGAGTAAACTCACCAGTTCGAATAATGGCAACGCTTTTTTGGGTATTTCCCTTATATTCTTCGTGAGTCACATAGGTGACAGTAATTTCCTTTTTGCGTTCGGCCGCAAGAGCATCAATAAAAGTCGTCAGTTCAGTATGGAGTTGGGGACTGATGTTGGGGAGTTCGTTTGCCAATTCTATAGATTCAATTTCCATCTCAGAAGAAACAGCTTTGAGGGTATCCATGAATGACGGAATGCCCTTGGATACTGCAAGGTCTATCCTTTGTATGTTGTTAGGAACGGGAAGACCTGCGTCACAGATTGTAATCGCATCAAAGTGTCCTAATTTGGCAATAACATAGGAAACTTCAGAATTGATAAGAGTCGCTTTTTTCATGGGCGCTCCAATAGACCAATGGAGGTATCTGAATGTTATATCTACATTGTAGATGTGGTGAAATCATATTTGCTAGTTGAACATTAAAAAAGTGAGCTGGACTCACTGGAGGTAACTGGTACAAAAAAATATAACACATTACAAATAAAAAAGCGAAAAGTATATTTTATGAAAAAACAGAAAATGCAGCTGGTTGAATGAGTGGTTCTGTGTGTTGGGGCGGCTAGGCTAGGGTGGTGGATATGCTTTTCTATAAACAGTTTCGGGACGTTGTCTGTTTCTGTGCCATTTGGTGACAATGGGTGAAGCAGAAGGCTGGCTGTAATCTGGAAGTGCTTTGATACTGTGTAGTATCAGGATGTTTGTTGGCGCTAGCCAGATTAATATCTGGAGGAGTTCTTAAGCAGGCGGGGAAGGTTCTTGTGCAGAATACAAGCTGGAATGTTTTGACATAGAAAATCCCCCGCGTAGTGAACTGATATAGTCTGCGGGGGATATTAGGGACTAACTCTATATGCCAAGCGGTTGGACTACTCTGTCGAGCACTCCCTGTACTTTGGAAATAGCAACACCGTAGTTGGTGGTCGGTACATTATGTGCGTTAAGATCACGGATACGGCGCATCATTTCAGACCGATTGGACATGCATCCCCCACACATAATAGCGAGGCTGTATTGATTGAGGTTATCCGGTAAGTCGTGCCCTGCGAATAGCTCGAAGGTCAGATCTTTGCCCGTGTACTGTTTGATCCAGTTCGGGAGCTTAACGCGTCCGATGTCGTCATCCACTGCATGATGTGAGCAGGATTCGTACATTAAAATCGTGTCACCGTCTTTTAGGTCATCAATTGATGCTGCTCCGTCTACAAGTTTGGGCAGGTCACCTTTGTACCGGGCAAAGAGGGTGGAGAAGGTTGTGAGTGGAACAGTTTCCGGCACAATCTCTGCTACTTCATGAATAACCTGTGAGTCAGTCACAACCAGAGCCGGAGGTTCTGCAAGTGCGCTAAGGGCCGCAGGAAGCTCTGTTTCTTTTACTGTAAGCGCTAAGGCATTAGCATCCAATACGTCACGCAGAACTTGAACTTGTGGCAGAATAAGACGGCCTTTAGGGGCTGCTCCATCAATAGGGGCAACTAGGACAACTGTCTGAGAAGGTTCGATTAAATCGCTTACCAGCAGGGGAGGTTCAATAAGTTCTTTAGGTGCTGTTGCAACAATGAACCGCTTTAGCTCATCAATGTTTTCACCTGTGGTGGCAGAAACCGTTACTATGGAGTGACCGGAGCATGCTTCTAAATCAGCCTGTGACGGCGTTGTAAGATCTGATTTATTGAAAACAACGATGACAGGAAGATTCATTTCAGTAAGTTCGTTAAGCAAACGCTTTTCTTCCTGCTGCATGCCTTCTTCCGTTACGACCAGTATACCGATGTCTGTACGGCGCAGTACTTTGCGAGTGGCTGCCATGCGTTGCTGACCGACAGCGCCGTGGTCATCAAGCCCTGCAGTGTCGAAAAAAGTCACAGGGCCTATTGGATGTAATTCGTAATGCTTGCCGACAGGATCCGTTGTCGTGCCGGGATGTCCGGAAACAATCGCAACGTCCTGATTTACAAGTGCGTTAATAAGAGCAGATTTACCTGCATTACGACGACCAGTGAGTGTAATTATGAGACGTACGCCTCTTGGAGCAGTGGATGTGTTCATATTAAATTGCTGATTGAGTCCCAAACGTGCGTCGCATACTTGAGCCAGCTTGTGAGCTCAAGGTAAAACCAGCTTGTTGGACTTTAGATTGGAGTTGCTTAACGGCAGAATGTTGTGTTGATGCCGGACTGTTTTTGCCGGGGTAGATGGAATAACGGCTTCGGACTTCATCTGGAGTAATGGAAGGCATAATAACGTTGGCGCCTGCATTTAAGCCCATTATGCGTCCGTTGTTGTTGCATCCGGAAGGCAAGGAGTCCAAAGCACTTGTCGCTGGAATGTTGGCTGCCGGATTTAAAAGACGAAGGAGTGCGGTAACGCGCAGGCTTTCGACAAGCGAGCCTTGTTTTGCGTGACGCAGTGGTGTTTGCGGGTGAGGGATAAAAGGCCCGCAGGCTATCATATCCAGTCCCATTGTACTAAGGAGCAAAAGATCATCTGTGAGGTTTTCTTCCGTCATTCCCGGGAGCCCGATAATAATCCCCGAGCCGACTTCGTAGCCTAGACGTTGAAGTGATTCAATGCGGTTCAGCCTGTCGTACAGCTGTTGGCCAGGTCTGTAGAGGCTATGCAGGTCAGTATCGGTGGTTTCAATTTTTAGCAGATACCTGTCTGCACCGCTGTCACGCCATAGTCGATAAACATCATCCGGATGATCGCCAATAGAAAGTGTTACTGCCAGATTGTATTTTTCTTTAATGGTTCGAACAATAGTATAGATAAAATGGGGGTTTACGTCTTCGTCTTCTCCGGCCTGAAGAACGATGGTTCCCATCCCAATGGAAGCAGCATTATCAACTGCCTGCATTATTTCGTCATGGGTCAGGCGGTATCGCACAAGGTCTGTGTTTTTGTTTCTGAGACCACAATAGTGACAGTTTTTTCTACAGTATGAAGAAAATTCAATAATACCACGCTGGTATACGGTATTGTTAAACAATGCCCGAGCTGTAGCTGTTGCGGCGGTGAAGAGTGAGTTGTCTACGTCGCTGAAGGATGTACTTTCCGCGACAGGGTTTTTTAAAATTTCAATAATCTCATTACGTGTTAAAGACATGTACAAAACTTCCTTAAAGAATAGCAGTTGCGCGCTGCTAGGGTTGCCGTCACCCTAAAATATAAGGTGACGGCTGAAGTATGTAACTGAAGTGCTGCGCACATATAGTAATAAGGTTCCGTACTATATGCTGGATAATGGCTGCAATATCAGTCTGCTACAGGTAGAGGTCACGTTCTCCCTGTTCTATGCGTTTTAGACGTGATTCCACAACAGTGCGTCTGTCTTCGGGACAGTTCTCTACTTCGTTGGAGATGCAGGCTTTGCCTACTTTTCTGGTAGATTCTGTTGCGTAGTCCTCTAAATATTCCTGAAAGGTAAGGAGTGAATTCGGCAGGCAATATTGCTGAATAAATCCCCGTTTAGCCAGATCCATGAAGTGTTCGCCTGTTCTTCCAAGGCGATAGCATGCAGTGCACCATGAAGGAATATAACCTGCATCCACAATGTTATGGATAACCTCATCTAAACTTCGGTTGTCACTGATGCAAAATTGTTGCACTTCCGGACGGTCATATTCAGGGTCGCTATACGCGCCAGGATAGGTACGCGAGCCGGCACTAATTTGTGATACACCGATATCAAGTAATTCTCGGCGTAACCCTGCCGATTCGCGGGTACTCAAGATCAATCCCGTGTATGGCACGGCGAGACGCAGAATGGCAACTATTCGTTTGAATGTCATATCATTGATAGGGCATGGCGGGTTGTATGCCATATCTGCATTGAGAGCGGGTTCAAGTCGTGGGAAAGAAATTGTGTGTGGCCCAACCCCAAAGTTCTTTTCTAATTCCTGAGCATGGGTAAGTAATGCCAGCATTTCGAATTTATAGTCGTACAAACCAAAAAGCGCACCCATTCCGACATCTTCAATCCCGGCTTCCATTGCTCTGTGCAGTGCATATAACCGCCACAGGAAATTCTTCTTCACACCGCCCTTATGCACGGAACTGTACGTTTTTTGATGGTAGGTTTCCTGAAAACATTGGTAAGTACCAATACCTACTTCCTGAAGTTTCCGAAAACCGTCTACGGAAAGTGGAGCACAATTGACGTTGGCACGTCGAATCTCACCACTTTTTTCAGAGACAGTGTCGTAGACAGTCTGAACTGTTTCTGCAATCCAGTCTGCTTTGAGTTTCGGATGTTCACCGTACACAAGAAGAAGGCGCTTATGCCCCTGTGCTTCCAGTGCGATTACATCTTTTCGTATTTCTTCACTGGAAAGGGTGCGGCGGGTGAGATCTTTGTTGGTAACGTTAAACCCGCAGTACAGACAACTGTTGCCACATTCATTGGTGATGTACATAGGGGCAAAGAGTACCAGTCTGTTGCCGTAAATTGCCTTCTTAACATCACGGGCCGCTGCAAAAAGCTCTTCGTCAAGTTCAGGATCGGTTATTTGAAGCAGAGTAGCTGTTTCTTCAAGAGTCAGCCCTTTTGCGTTACGGGCTTTGCTGAGAATTTCCAGAACGTTGGCGCGTTCCGGTTTTGCTGCATGTTTGAGCGTGTTGTTTATTGCTTGTTCATCGATGAAATTTTCTAGTTCGGGGATATCGTGCTGCATACGTATTCCAATATCAGCTGCGCAAAGGTGTGTCCCTGCAGGACAGGCACCCCCGCAGTAATGCAGGGATGCCTTCTTTGCTTTGTGTACAAATAATTACAAGGACAGTTCGATGCCTTTTTCTTTTAACGCTGTAAGTCTTGCGCTGCGGTCTGCATAATGTGTGTGCAGAAGCATTTCAGACTTATGGCTGCAAGGGCCTTCTTTGAGGAAGCCGTCCTTGGCGGAGTAAAGCTTTTGAATCATCGGGTTGTCCTGAGACTTGCGTAAGTTGTACAGATTTTTGTCTGCGTTGTAGACAGATGCCTGTCGGATACCTACGAAGTTGAGAGTTGCAGCTGTTGCTTCTTTAGCAACATTCAAGCCGAGAACAGCGTAACCGCAGGTGATTCCGGCAAGTTTAATAAAACCACGACGACTGATGGTGCCGATGCTTTTTTTCTTCATGCGTTTTCCCTATGCAATTTTGCGTTTGGTGAAGCGACGGTTGATTTTTGCGATAGTAGACTTGAAAAGAGATGCTTCAAGGATGCCCGGTTCAAGCGGCTGGCCACCACCGTTTACACAACCGCCAGGGCAGGTCATTACTTCGATGAAGTGGTACGGAGACTTACCTGCCCGTACCTGTTCACAAAGTTCTGCCGCCTGTTTCAAGCCGCTTACAATTGCAACTTTTACAGTGCCGAAGTTTGGAATCGAGATTTCTGCGGTTTTAAGTCCACTGCTTGTGCGAACCATTTTAAGATCAGGGGCTGCAAGTTTTTCACCGGAAAGCTCTTCGTATGCAAGGCGAAGTGCTGCTTCCATTACGCCGCCGGATGTGCCGAAGATGGTAGCAGCGCCTGTGGACAGACCCAGTGCAGGATCTGCTTCTTCGTCGGGTAACGCGTTGAAGTCGATACCGGCTTTTTTAATAAGCCATGCAAGCTCACGGGTGTTTATGGTCGCATCAATGTCTTTAAATCCGCTGGACTGAAGCTCTGGGCGCATTCCTTCGAATTTTTTTGCGATACAAGGCATAATGGAAACGGTGTAGATTTTCTTGCTGAATTCACCGGTTTCCTGAGCACCATACGTTTTTGCCAGTGAACCGAGCATGCCAATAGGGGAGCGACAGGTGGAAAGATGTTCGTTTAGATCTGGATAGAAGGTTTCAGCAAACTTAACCCAACCAGGACAGCAGGACGTGAATTGCGGAAGAGGCTTTTCGCCATGCTTTACGCGTTCGATAAGCTCAGTACCTTCTTCCATAATGGTTACGTCCGCTGCAAACTCTGTATCCCAAATGTGGTCGAAGCCGAGTCGGCGCAAAGCTGCATGCATCTTACCGCCGGAATAGGTGCCAGTTGCTCCGCCAAAACATTCGCCAAGAGCATAGCGTACTGCTGGTGCAGGCATAGATACAACAATCGTTTCCGGGTCCTTAAGTTTTTCCAGAATCTCACCTACAAAAGAAACCTCTTCGTGAATAGCACCGAATGGGCAGTTAGCAAGACATTGGCCACAGTTTACACATGCAGCCGGGTCTACAACGCCATGTTCGCCATCTTCATACATTTCCTGAATGGCGCCGGTTGGACAGTAAGTTTCACACTCACCACATGCCTGACAGTCGTCTTTATTTACTTGTACAAAAAAAATGTCAGCAGGGTCATTTCCTGTCGGTGCGTTAACCTTGTAGGTGATACCTTCCATGGAAACTTTTTCCCCATGAATCATGGTCTGAATATCTGCAAGGTACGCAGGCTGACTTTTAGCTTTCTCTGCCATCAAAGCAACTCCTTAAGGGTCGTGAAAAGTAGATTTTGTGTCGGGCGTTGTGCCGTGCGGGCACAACGTAAAATCTGACTACTGTTGCTATACAGAGCCCACTGCATAGAGGTCGGAGTATCCCGTACCAGAGTAGTCGGAAAAGCAAATTACGGTTAGGTAACTATTGTTTTTATCCAACAATTACAAATAGTTTTTGTTAATAGCTAGGTAGTCAAGGCATTAGGTTGTGAAAAAAGATACAACTAACATTCCAATAATATTGAAAAAAAATTGTAGTATAGAGGTGGGAAAAGGCAAAATGAACGTGAAAAAAACCTCTGAATATGGCTATTCAGAGGTTTTTTGAGTCTAGCGTGATTAATTATAACAACAAGGTGGGACAGCTCTTACAGAGCAGCGCTGAAACTAGAACACAATTGTGCGTTACAGTTGTGAACGTAGATTTTACCTGTTTGTTATGGTTATTGCTGGATTTCTCGCATAACAGTCTCAAGTTTCTGGGAAAGGGCAGCGAGCGTTTTGACTGCATCTGCTGCTTCCTTCATGTCGTGTAATGCTTCTTGAGTGAGTGTATTTACCTCGTCTGAAGCACGGGCAATTTGTTCTGACGCGGCAGACTGTTCTTCAGATGCGGTAGCGATGGACCGGACCCTGTCGGCAGTCTCTGTACCGGCGTCGACAATTTGTTCAAGGGCAGTCCCTGCACTAATGGTCAGTTCGGTATTTTGACCAATATGTGTCGCTACTTTTTCCATCTGAGTTTGTGTCGATTTTGAGCTTTGCTGAATTCCATGTACAACGCTTTCAACTTCGTTTGTTGCCTGCATGGTTTTTTCTGCAAGCTTACGAACTTCGTCAGCTACGACAGCGAATCCACGACCAGCTTCACCTGCACGTGCTGCTTCAATAGCGGCATTAAGTGCAAGAAGGTTTGTCTGGTCAGCAATGTCATTAATTACATTGATAATATTGCCGATTGAATCGGCTTGTGTATCAAGTTCTGTAATGGTGCTACGCATATCTTCTGCGTATTGGTGTACTTCCTCAGTAAATTGAACCACTTTTTGTACAAGTATTGAGCCATCAGCTGCAATGGTTTGTGCCGTGTCAGCCCCTTCTGCCGCTCGTGCTGCGTTACTGGCAACTTCAAGTGTTGTTGCATTCATTTGTTCAACTGCGGTTGCGGTTTCGCTGATTCGTTCACTCTGGATAGTAGCACCGTGTGTTGTCTGGTTTATTTGCGCTTCCAGCTGGCCTGCTTCCAGTGCTACTTGCTCTGCAATAGCGCTGGCATCATGTGCTGCCCGGCTGATTCGATTATTTTGTTCTTCGATAACTATTTTTTGGTTGTTCAGTTCAGTGAGATCATACCAGAAGGATACTGAACCGATAATTTTCTTATTAAGGTCGTAAATAGGAGTTGTTGTGACATCAACAAACAGAGTGCGTCCAGAAGGAAGAGGACATTCAAATGTGGACTGTAATTGTGTCCGTTCCTTAATCGCTCTGTCGGAGAGCGTTTCTTTGTTTTTGTCGTTCCAATATAATTCTCCGGAACGGACTCCTATGTAGCTTTCAGGAGTTCCCTCTTTCTCCAGCAGAGTACAGATTTGTTGGTTAACCCAGAGCATTTTGAAATCAGGGCCAACAATTCCGCATGGGGTTGGGATAGCATTCAGAACTCCTTCTGCGAATCCTAACTTATGTTTGAGTTCAAATATCATGCGATTGATAGACTCATGGAGAATCTTTATTTCTCCGGAGAAAGTGCTGTTTGTTTTTGCGTTAAGGTCACCGTCAGCAACCTTGTTGGCAAAGGTCGTCAGTTCGGAAAGAGGCGTGTTGATAGCTCGGAAGATAAAGAAAGCGAGAATGATTCCAAATAGAACAGCAACGGTACAAGTTACCATAATTATAGTTTGAGATCTATTTAACAGTGCTAACGACGTTTCTCCTTCCAGAACTAAATACTCATGACTGGATTTGCCCAATATATTTAACATCTTTTCCAAATTATGAACTGGTTTTTTATATTGAATCATAAGCTTGTTGGCAGCACCAGGAGTGAGGTCAGAGTTCATAGCTAACTGCGCAACATGCTTAACACCATTGAGGTATTGAGTATATATTGTGGGAAAGTTTTGTATTGCATCTCGTTCATTATTTTTTAGATCGTTAACTTTAGATTCTAATTCTATTATTTCTGAAATTTTCTTTTGTGTGGTAACACTTAATATTTCTAGTTTTTGAAGATAATTTGTTTGTTTCTGTTTATTGCCAGTGTTAAGGAAAATATCTTTTTCATAGCGGCGGTGTTGTAGCAGGACATTTTTGATTTCCAAAGCCTGCTCTCTCAGTGCCACATCAGAGTAGATCAACTCTTTGATCTGCTCTGTCGATTTGAATGCAGACTTATAGCCAATGATTCCAATCAGCAGCGACAACCCGATAGTCGCGCTGAAACCCAACAGTAACAACTTCTTAATTGACATATAGTTCCCCCAAAATTGTATTCCTTATGGTAGGTACATAAGGAATGGCGTCAGTTACCGTCCTGGCTAGGAGACGATTACTTGGAATTCAAACGAGGACTGTCTGGTCGGTATTGGCCTGCATTTTATTAGGGGATACTAGTCCTGATATATCGTCCCGCAAAAATTGAGCAAGAAAAGCCGAAATCAACCATTCTCCACCGTTATAAATTCCGTTCTGCAAGAGATGAACAGCCCCCAATGAGCAATTATGTTCCATATTCAACTATCGACAAGAATACGAAAGTGTTTAAATTGTTATATTGGACTGTTATCGGCTTTCAAATCTGAGTTGTGACAAGGGGGCAGAGAAGAAATTTTTTTCCCGTTGACAAAAATCGAAGAGTTCAATAGTTACACATCTCACTTGCTGGGCTATCGTTCAATTGGCAGGACGACGGGTTCTGGCTCCGTTAATCAAGGTTCAAGTCCTTGTAGCCCAGCCAATTTTTTCTTAACATTGCACTTTGCTTCGTTAGAAAAATGCAAGTTTTCAAGCGTCCCCATCGTCTAGCCTGGCCCAGGACACCTGCCTTTCACGCAGGCGACAGGGGTTCAAATCCCCTTGGGGACGCCAAGCAAATTCAAGCACTTACATGCACATGTAAGTGCTTTTTTTGTGTCCAAAAGCCAAAAGGTGTAAACGAAAGGTGTAAATTTTTTGAAAAAGATTTTTACCCTACTTTTTGGGTCTTCTTTTCTTCTTCAAAACTTCTAGCTTGCTGAAATGATGATGCCAGTGAATTGAGAATTCCAACGGCCTTATTTGCTTCAGTGATCTTCCGTAAATACCGATCGGTTTGTTGTGTAGATTGATGCCGAAGTAGCTCTTTCACTTCTACAAGGCTAGATCCATTTGCATGGGCGGTGCTGGCAGCCAGTGCGCGTATTCCATGCAGACCAAACCGTTTTATCCCGGCTTCATCACATAGTTTGCGCAGCCAGCGCATTTTTGCCCCGTTTTGTAGTTGGGGATCTGTGAATACCTTCTTTCCATGGGCACCACTTCGTAACTTGTGTTCCTTAAGAAGCTTTGCAAGTTCTGGGGCAAGTGGGATGTTGTCTAAATGCTCCACCCCGTCCTTACGCTTTTTTGTCCGTAGCCCTATTCTATTGTTTGCGAAATCGATGTCATCCCAAGTTAGACGAAGCAGTTCAACTTTTCGTGCTGCTGTCAGTAGCGTCGTGTACAAGATTAGGTTGTGTTCTTGGTTGGTAACCAATTTCAAAACACTTACTATATCCTGCATTGGTGGCATGTAGTGTGGGACAGCTTTCTTGGTTTTAGCTTTGGGCTGCCTATTAAACGGGTTGGCTGCAGGCATGTCCAAAAAATCAATTCCCCAGTTCCAACTAGCCTTAAGGTTTTTTACCTGTCGATCTACGTTGCAGCCTGAATGCTGCCTTTTAAGCTTGTTAATTACATCCAGCACAAGTTTTTTGTGCACTTGAGAAACTTGGCTTTCCGGTTTGATGATACCCGTTGCAAGCAGCCTTTCGAACGCACGTTTCTTTTCATCCGCGGTTTTTTGGGGCCACTTTTGAAAAGCATACTCCAAGTACTGTGTTTGCCATTCTTGAATCGTAAGTTTGGAATTGTCGGGGGCCGACAGGGTTCCTTTGTCAGCTTCTTCAAGACGCTTACGTTCATCACTTTGCCATTGCAGGGCAGCACGCTTTCTGGAAAAGTTTTTTGTTTTCCTGTGCACAGTTCCTTTGCTGTCGGTAAAACGAATTTGTCCTTTCCATTTGCCGTTTTCCATTTGAAACGCCATAGCTATGTTCCTTATATGAAAAACTGCTTATTCCTGTTCTGCAGCCTACAATAAAATGGTATTTTTCGGCAATATCTTTTTAAAATGAGTATGTTGTAGTGGTGTGAACAAGAAAGCAGGGTTTATAAATGTATAAGCCCTGCCCATGAACGTGTGTAAATAAAAAGTGATAAGGATTTACTGTAATCTTTAGTAAGGTTTTATAAACAATATGTATTAGTGCTCAGGTGAGACGCAGGTTACGCTGCTGATCCCCAATCTGTTTGGGACTGATTTGCTGGTGCTTCGTTAATTGTAAGAAGCTTGTCTGTGCTTTGTTTTTTTATTTCGTGAAAAACTTTTCCTAAGATCTGCGGTGCAGTTGGCGAAGAACAGATACGACGGATATATCTATCTGTTACCTGAAGTGATTGATGGCGCAGCATCGCTTGCACATCATATATGGTGGCGCCTTTTGCCAGTGCTGTGCTGGCAGCTAGTGAACGAAGTCCATGAAGACCAAATTTTTTTACATCAGCATCTTTGCACAAGGTTTCCAGCCAGCGCATATGAGAACCATTCTGGAGTTGCATGCCTTCAAATACCCTTTCTGTGCAGCCGGATGTTTTTATATGTTTTTTTAAGATAGCTGCTAACTCCTCGTTCATGTAGATATAATCAATTTCTTCAATGCCGCCTTTCCTTTTGCGTGTGCGCAGCCCAATTCTATTGTGCGCAAAATCTATGTCGGAAATTTGCAATCTATGCCCTTCAATTTTGCGACCGCAGGCAAATAATGAAAAGAAAAGAACTGCCTTGTATGAAGATGGTGCAATGCTTGCGACTTTCATAAGATCTTCCATCGGAGGCATATAGTGTGGTATAGATGCAGCTTTTTTAGCGTTTTCCAGTTTGCTAAACGGATTTTTGCATTGAAGATCATATGTTAGGATTGCCCAGTTCCACGCTGCCTTGAACGTTTTTACACAGGCATCGACTGCAGAACCATTTCCGGGGCATATTGTTTTGAGTTCTTCAACAATACGTATGGCTGTGGCACGGGTTACGTGACACACATGGTCTTCTTTTCTGACTGCTATTGTTTGGAATAGTCTTTTGAAGCAACGAAATGTTTCGTCGCACGTTTTTTTAGAAATTCCTGACTGCGTTCTGTGTTTCCAAAAACAGTTTGCGAGTTCTACCACCCGAAGGTCGGTGCCATCGTCAGGGATTGATTTGCTTAAAGAATCTGCTAGTTGGATTTCTTTTCTGTGGATTGTTTGCCATTCACTGGCATCCCTTTTCCTTTTGAAGTGTTTTGTTTTTCGATAAATTTTACCATTCTCTTTGGTAAGATACACTTGAGCAATCCATCGGTTTTTTGATTTGTCAAAATACATATATGACCTACCTTGGATGCCAATTAGCGAAAAACGCCGTAATCAATTTTTCTGCGTTTGGTGTCTGAAGATGTGTTGTTCAGATCGGTGGGGGTCGCAGTACTGTCAGATGCAGAATGTTGTTGATTGAGAAGATACAGTTCCACTTTTTGTTGTGGGTACCGAAGGCTTTTTTTACCGATGTAAAATGCGCCAAGTACTTCTTTCATATCCTTCCGTCTTACAAGGCTTTCTGAACAGTTTAATAACCTTGCTACTTCTCTCGTTGTTAAATTTTTCGAATTACCCATGAAAATCCTGAAACCTTTGTTGCCCTTTATTTATGCAGGTGGACAACTTTGCCCTGCGTTTTAAAAAACTCCTTTGCCGATGGTTACGGGGCTCTCGCCTCCAAAACAAAATTGTTTAAATGAACCCCAACCAATTAGCATAGATTACTTTTTCTTGTTAATTTCAAGGGTAAAGCTTGAAAAAAGATGTTTTTGTTTTTAATGCGTTGAAATATAAGTAAATAAAATTACAATTTATCCTGACACGGCATGGTAGAAATAATAAATTGCAGTATGTCAGCTTAAAATACTTACAAATTTGTCCATGAATGGTGCCAAGATATGTTTCGGTGATTTCGCCACGGTTGTGCCCTAATTCGTGGGCAAGAATATTGATTGCTTGGTCATGTCTGTTGCGCCAAGTTTCACCGTGTTTTTGGTATGCCGCTTCTCGATAATCCAATGGTGATGAATAAAGACAAGGGGCTAACAGATTCGTTAGATCTTCATAGCGAGCTTGTGCGTATGCGTGCCGCAGACCATGTAAGGAAGCGCCGCAGGTTTTAATGCATAACCCCATCCGACCAACAATCTTATAGACGTATTTTTCCCATGATGCTTCTGAGACACCATCAGGCCAGCTGTTGTCATTTTTTCCGATGAAGGGTGCCAGCGCCTTAACGGCATCGATTTGTTTTTGGGAAGGTTCGTGCAGGATGCGGTCCCGCCCCCCCTTGGTGCCATCAGATATATAGATGCGACCATCAGGAAGTAGTGCGGTCGCTGGGTTTATTTTGCGTGCTTCTTCATGGCGCAATCCCAGTTCGCGCATTACGGTTAGTTGACGTCCAATTCGTTGAAATCGTTCTGATCCTGAAAGGAATTGGTCAAGAACCGCATGGTAGACAATTTTGGGTACTGCTTTTGACTGTGTTGCAATATAGCAGCGTTTCTCTACCCCAAACTCACTATTGTTTTTGTGTATCTTTTCATTACCGTATGTACGACACATTTGGCGTACGCTTGAAAGGTATGTTTTGATGGTGGATACTGCGAGACCTTGTTGCTGCCAATCTTCTACCACGACTCCCACGTGCCGATTCGAGATGTTTTTACAATGCTGTACTCGGTAACCCAGCTGATGAAGTCTCTTCGCGAATCTTATGGATTGTCCACGGTTGTTGTATTGCGTTTTACTCGATCCTGTTAGGTGTGCTATTTTTGCTCCATATAGTAGTTTGTTTTTACTCATTAAAAATTCCTTTTTATTTTCCTATACTGCATTGCAAGAGCGAATGTTAGGCCGTGAATCATTTTTTTTGATATAAAAGTAAAAAGGCCATGCAAATAGATTGCATGGCCTTTTTTATTGTTCTGACATTGAATTTAAAAATTGGTAATAAGCTGCCCGTAGTTATCCTGTTGGATCAAAAGAATTACTTTAAGAAAGTAAGTAGATAATAAAATTTCCCTATATATATCAACACACCATATTTACTACTATTGCGTGCTGTGTGACAGCAACAACACAGCCATTAATGTTCAATCCGATAGCCACAGCGGTGTATGCACCGTGTATATTCGTGGCCAAAAAACGCAATTTTATATGGACGTCCGTATTCCATTTACGAACGGGCAAGCGGGAAGAAATGAATAACGGCGAAAAGCCGTAAGTCGAGTGGTATATTCACCACCGTAAAATAAAATGTAGTATTCATCAGCGTTCAGCTGGTAGATTACCCTCTGTCTGTTTCACTTTGAAACAGACAGAGCGACAATGTGTCCTGTGAAAAGGACGCCCCCTAAGTTAAAAAAAGATTTTTGCAGATAACAACTGTTATGCTGCATGGAACCTGACATCAGCCGCTAAAAAGCACGTGGAAACAGGCACCGTTATTGTTTGTTATATACAACATCGTTAAACCGATTGTAAGGTGTACAGAAAAATATTTGTATTTAGTGTATGTGTTAGAAATTTAATCCCAACAGGAATGTTCACATAAAAAGCGAACATTTCTGTTGGGATTTCTTTTATGAGAATAAATGAATGACTTTTATGTTGACTACAGACTGCAATGTCGAACTACAACAGTAAAAGCTTCTAGTGATAATATGACATAATCACCTTAAGGAAAAGAAATTGACAGAACCATTCAACATTAAATGACATTTTTTATGAGAAAAATATTAATTTGCTAATTAATTTTAAAAAATCAGGAAGTCTGAGATGTTTTGAAATAAAATGTTCATATAATTGAATATAATGTCAGCAAGGTAATCACTCTCCGATGTCGTTTGGATGGAACTAACTATGGGAGATTTACAGTGGGAGCTATGACGTGTGAAGTCGTGGATGCTGCAGAGAATAGTTTTCCGACTATGGTTGAAGGAAGAAGTTACATCCTTGAGCGTCTCGTTTTCAAGGCTCAAATAGGCAACCATTCGCTTTAAAAGTGCATTCTCAGCTTCCAGGTCACGCAACCGGCGAATGTCAGACGCTTCCATCCCGCCGTGTTTTGATTTCCATTTGTAGTACATGGCTTGGCTGGTCTTGTTTTACGATATATTTACAGAAATATTAAAATGGCTTATGTGCAATCTTCCTATGCGATGTGAGGGGAGCTCCACACTTAGTTTTCCAGTAAAGGTGGTGCGTTTCACATTTCTGTTGTTTTGCGGGGGAATTGGGTAATTACAATTGAGATGAGTTTGCTAGCTAGCGTACAAGGATTAAAATGTACTATTGTTTTGAACAACTAAGATTTAAAGAATGTGATATAGAAAAAGATAAAATTGCAGTGTCTGGTAGTGACCGTGATCTCACTTGGCAGGAGCTTAAATTTGAGGTCGAGGAACTGATTGAAACGCTTCGGTCATACAACCTACCGACTGGTCATCCGATTGTAATTTACGGGCACAAAGAAGTTAAATTCATAGCAAGCATTGTTGCTTGCCTCTCTTTACAGTTACCTTATATTCCAGTTGACACCATCTATCCTGAAGAAAGGTTAAATAAAATTATTGAGACGGTGCAATCTTCAATAGTGATTAATACAATTACTGGAAAAATAAGTAGGGATTCAAGTAAGACTCTTGTCTCCTATGCTGAGAATGATCCAATTGCATACATCATGTTTACTTCAGGGAGTACAGGCGAACCCAAAGGGGTTCAAATCACACATGGTGCTGTTGCCGATTTTGTGAAGTGGCTTAGGAGTGATTTTAATATATCCAGTGAAAGTGTTTTTATGAATCAAGCGCCTCTTAGTTTCGATTTGTCTGGGTATGAGCTTTTTGGTTTCTTGTCCTATGGAGGCACTGTTGTATTAAATAGCAGAGAGAATATTCAAGATCTCAAAAGCTATTTTGATAGGGTAAAGAGCTATGCGTGTAATACTTGGGTTTCAACTCCCTCTTTTATCAGTAAGTATTTAATGTCGTCAGACTTTAATCAATCTGGTTTTGATAAGTTACAGAAATTTATTTTTTGTGGAGAGGTGCTTCCTGTTAAAACTGCAAAGAAAATTGTAAGCGCTTTTCCTGAAAGTCAACTTATAAATTCGTATGGACCAACTGAAGCAACTGTGGCCGTTACGATGGTTAATATTGATAATGAAATACTTGATGCTTTTTCTAATGAGAGTTTGCCCGTTGGGCGTGTCAGGGGGAATAAAAAGGTTCGTATCGATAGTCTTGAACACTCAACTACAGGTGAAATTATAGTTTTTGGAGAGAATGTTTCTATAGGCTATTTTAATAATCCTAGTTTAAACGAGAAGAAGTTTGAAAGTGTTAACGGCATGAGGTCATTTAACACTGGAGATTTTGGGTATATTAAAGATGGGTTGTTATTTTTTGCCAATAGGGCAGATGACATGATTAAGCTACATGGCTATCGAATTGAACTGGGTGAAATTGATAGTACAATGATGAATGTTCATGGTGTTGAGTGCTCCGTTACTATTCCATTAAAACGAGGTAATGAAATAGTTAAGTTGGTATCATTTGTAATTTCTACCGGAAAATCTGTTGATGGAATTAAGAAGGAAATCACGAATAACTTACCATATTATATGATGCCTTCAGACATTGTATTTGTAGACGATTACCCAAAGACAATTAATCACAAAATCGATAAAAAAAAGTTAGTTCAATTCTATACTTCATCTTAAATGATTATGTTAAATAAGTTAGGTGGCTTGTGAGTTCAGTGCCGAAGCATGTTGTGTCTTTTTTGTTGGCTTTTTTTATAATAGAGATAGCTTTGGTTTTTGGTGGTCAGAACCTTATTTTTAATCTTTTAGATTATAATCCCCAAAAAATATCTCAACTTAAATCCGAACTTAAATCTCAAACATTAAGAAATGATTTAGAAACAGGAAAAGTAGTAGTTTTTGGCTCCTCTGAACTTTCAGCTGGCAGCAAGAGGATATTAAGATTTATGGTATCCAATTTTTTTAGTGATAACAATCAGCCTATTAAGACTATTGGAAAGGGAGGGCATCAACTTTTTATTATTTTGTCCGAATTAGCAGCGTTGCATAGCTCTAAGACCGTAGACCAAGCTCGGATAGTAGTTTTGTTAAGTCCTACATGGTTTACCGGAAAGCATGCAAATGGTGCAAAGATGTCTGTTTTTCTGAAGTATATGACGAATGATATGATGTATAAACTATATACTAATAGCGAGATAGATGATCATTATAAATTTTTAGTAAGTGAATACATAACTGCTAATGAAAAAGAAATGTCAGGTAGTAGTAAATCTTACGATCTGATTAAGAACTACGGTAAGAAATCCTCATCTGCTAGTTATAATGCCGCATTGTTGTCTTATCTTTCAGAAAAATTTTTGCTTTTCTCTAAAATTGATTTTTATAATGAGAAAGATAATTATCAAGTTGGGCGAATGGTTAAGTATGATTTTCCTTCGCTAGACTATGATGTTTTATATGAACAGGCAAAAAGATATAACAAGGAAGCATCAACTAACAATGTTTATGGAATCAGAAATGGTTACTTTAATAGACATGTTATAAGAAAAGATAAGAGCATTAGATTCTCAAGCGTTGGGAAAATTAGAGATATGTCTGAAAATCGCGAATATGATGCTTTGATGAATTTGCTAGCGTTACTTAAGGAATATAAAATAAAGCCACTATTTGTCATGCAAGATCTCCATCCATCCATATACACCGAGGGTAGAGAAGAAATATTGCCGTTACTGGCTACTATTAAAGCTTCAGTTGTTGGTGCAGGATTTGAATACTTGGATATGTGGTCCTATCGTGAAGCAGATTATGTAAATGGAAAATTAAAAGATAAAATGCATCTAGGGGAATTAGGCTGGGTGAAGATTAATAAAAAAATTATTGAACATTTTAACCTGAACTAAGTTTTAACTTTGGGTGATTTATGAGTTTTGCTAAATGGTTTGTGGTCTACTTTTTAATCATACTTGGGTTAAGAATCTTATATATTGAGAATGAAATGGCTGAATATTTAAGCAGTAACCTTCAGTCTACTGTGAAGTTTGTTTATGAGGCATTTTGATGGATGTAGCGTTACCCTTCTCTGGAATTGGTTTTTTTCTTTTGTCGTTCGCATCAGTTGCGATCTTGTTATTTTGTAAACATTTTTTATCTAGCTACATTAAATATAAATACATTCTTTTTTCACTGATTGTTGTTTATATTGCCTTCTTTTTGCCGTTTCAAGCAACTATAGGAATCTTATTATTCTCACTTTATATTTATTTGATATATTATGTGTTTTCCTATAGTGGGTACCGTAAGACTCTGCTCCCTATCGTTTTAGTATCATTGCCTATGATTTTATTTAAATTAGATGTCGATGGTATGTATAAAATTATAGGGATATCATACATAACTTTTAGAGTTATCCAAGCCATATCTGATCAAAAAAACTATGGTAGTCTTGATTTCTTTGAATTCACATCATATTTATTCTTTCCTCCGACTTTATTAGCTGGACCAATAGATCGATCATATAGATTTAAGAGTGACTTAGACAATGGGTATGCTAATATATCGACTAGTAACTTCGTTAGTGGATGGGAGTTGTTAGTTATCGGAGGCTTATATAAGTTTGTTTTAGCAGAGTTTGTCGCTAAATTTTGGTTAGCTGAGATCGATGCATCTAGTACCTCTATTGTTACTATGATTAATAGTGCATATTCTTATACCCTGTTCTTTTATTTTGATTTTGCAGGTTATAGTGCAATGGCTATGGGCGTTGGAATTATGCTTGGAATAAGTGTTCCGAGGAATTTTGATAAACCTTATTTAGCTAAAAACCCTCAAGATTTTTGGCGACGATTCCATATAACGTTGGGTTCGTGGTTAACGGATTATTTTTTCAAACCAATATATATGTATCTACAACGCTTTTCATATTTCAGAGGGCGGCGTCTTCTTGTTCAAAATATTTCAATTACTTTGACCTTCTTATTGATGGGAATGTGGAATGGTCTAGTTTGGCATTATATTTTCTCGGGTTTGTTGTTTGGATTATATTCTTCCATCCACAATTGTTATGTTCATTATGTAAGGAAAGGGGGAACGGATATATTTTCAGTTACTCCGAATATATTGTCTTTATGTATGAAAAGATTACTTATGGTTAATTCAGTTGTTTTAGCCTTGTATGTATTTAGTGGGAGAGTGCCGCTGTAGTGCGGTTTGTTGCGAAATCTTCAACATGTCGGTATTATTGTGATTTTGAATGAGAGAATAAAAAAACTGGTTGAGGAATTGACATTTAAAAAAGTATCAATCGATGAACCTTTGTATACATCTAATTTAATAGATAGCATGGGAACAGTTGATCTTGCTTTAATGTTGGAAGATGAATTTAATATTAAAATAGGTACTGAAGATATAATAGAGCCTAACTTTGATAGTATAGAAAAACTAACCAACTATATAACAAATAGAATTTCATGATTTTTGGGATTTAGTTCCCTTTGACTCATGCAGTTAAGCAATAATGTTCTTATTGTGATCAAGCTTAAATAAGTTATGGTTAGTTAAGGTGTACGGTGTTTTTCAAGGAAGTTGTTTACATGGATCGGTAGCGCAACATACAGAATTGATGAAGGTTTTGTTCGATTTTTAGAGCGATGGAACCAAACTGGTGCGGGAGAAATTGCCCGTTCACTTCGTAAGCTTCTCCGTCAATGCTTGAGAATCTAAAGATAAAGAGATGATCCAAGACGTTTTTCTGTATTAATGATCCTGCTACAAACTTGTGGACACTCATCGCCATCTCCTCTTTGATTCAGGATAATGGCTTAACTACGTATCCACAAGTTTGTAGCAGGATCATGGTGTTGCTTTCGGGAAAGACTATTAAGGATGCTGAACATCCTAATGGTGATATTGAAATTTCTGTAGTTGGGTTGCGTCCTGGTGAAAAGCTATATGAAGAATTGCTGGTTGGTGAGGATGTTCAAAAAACTGAACATCCTAAGATAATGCAAGCACACGAGATCTTTCTTTCACTTGAAGTTTTAGAAGAAAAACTGTCAAAGTTTGAATTGCTTGAAGTTGAGAATGACTGTTTAGCCGCTCGAAACTTGCTCCAAGAAATTGTCAGTGGTTTCACTCCTAATTCCCCGATTGTTGATTCGCTGTATAACCCAACTAAGCAAGTTGCCTACTTTAGTGAAAGGTGTAAATCGGGTGTAAATTCGCTTGATTATCATGTCGCTAATGTCGTTTGTGCTTCTGGTGAAGCCTTGCAAATAAAGGAATAAGCAGCTTTCGCTAGAAATAACACCTGCCTTTCACGCAGGCGACAGGGGTTCAAATCCCCTTGGGGACGCCAACGGATATCAAGCACTTACATGCACATGTAAGTGCTTTTTTTATTATTCTCTCCCGCAAAGTGTAAGTTTTTGAATTTTTATTTTTAGGCTGCACTTGCATCGTTCCTATCCTCGTTATGCTTACCATTGTTCCCGGATAATGTTCAATCCGACAACCACAGCGGTGTATGCACCGTGTATATTCGTGGCCCAAAAACGCGATTTCTTTTGGACGCCCATATTTCATTTACGAACGGGCAAGCGGAAAGAAATTAATAGTGGCGAAAAGCCGTAAGCAGAGTGGTATATTCATCACCGCAAAAGAAAATGTAGTATTCATCGCGTTCAGCTAAAGAATAGTTCATTTTTGGCACTTGTTATAATAGGGAAACTGTATAGTTTTTATTGTAACATGTTGGAATGTAATGGTTATGATCAAGAGCGTCTAAGGTGGTATAGCTGATGTAGAGTGAATCGCCGCCAGTTGCGTAAACACTCTTGAGTTTTGGGTTGTAACTGTAAGTGGATACGATGATCGACAGGGGGGATACGGATAAATTTAACGTTGAAGCTGTAAAACAGGTCACAGAGCATGGTTATCGACGTTCTAATAGCCTGAATTTATGACGAAAGATTTGAATCAGCATCTGCGTAGCGGGCTGAGATATTATGCTTCTGAAGAAGTAGTACGGTTGATGTTACACTGGCGAGTTGAATCCAAGAAAGTTTTTTAAATATAATGTTTCATTGTTGCACCGGTAGGTGCTTTTTTTTGGGCTAAAAGCCACACGAATAATAGAATTATGTAAAATTATTTACCTTACTATTGTGGTCGCCGCTTTTTATCAAATTCTACAAGGCTAAAGGAAATAAGACCGCAAACCAATATTTTTCCCCAGTCGAGTAAATCTATCGGGGCAGTCGCAAATATGTTGTTCATGAAGGGGGCATAAGTAAATAACAGCTGCAAGCCCATCATAAAAGCAGCTCCGCCAATTGCCCAAAGATTTGTTGTCAGTCCTAGTTCAAATGGAGAACGGGAGAACGACCTGGCGTTAAATAAATAAAAGGCTTCAATCACAACGAAGACATTAACGGCTATAGTGCGGGCTTTCCCGACAGGTGCGCCATTACTTAATTCCCATTCAAAAAGCCCCAGTGCACTCAAAAGCAGTAAGACGCTGACAATACCAATTCTACGCAGGATTACCTTGTCCAAAATGGGATGGTTCGGATTACGAGGAGGCTTCTGCATAATCCCCGGTTCTTTAGGTTCAAAGGCGAGCATCATTCCGAGACACATTGCAGTAGTCATGTTGATCCACAGAATCTGAAGTGGCAGAATTGGGAAAGTTGCTCCGAATAGTATTGCCGTAAGAATGACAAGTCCCTCACCGGCATTTGTTGGAAGCGTCCATGCGATGAATTTTAAGAGGTTGGCAAAAACCCCTCGTCCTTCTTCTACGGCTGCTTCAATTGATGCGAAGTTATCGTCAGTCAGTACCATATCTGCAGCTTCTTTTGCTACCTCGGTCCCAGTTATTCCCATGGCGATGCCAATGTCTGCTTGTTTTAGTGCGGGGGCATCGTTTACACCGTCACCGGTCATCGCACAGACTTCTCCATTCGATTGCAGTGCCATGACAAGTCTAAGCTTTTGTTCTGGCGAGACTCTGGCAAAAATAGGTATGTCCTCAACTTGTTGAGTAAGTTCATCATCACAGAGCTCGGCGATTTCTTTTCCCGTCATAACCCGACAGTCGTCACCAACATTGCAGGCACTGCCACGCAGTCCGAGTTTTTTTCCGATAGCTTCGGCTGTTAAGGCGTGGTCTCCAGTTATCATTTTAACTTTTACCCCTGCCTCCTGACACGCTGCTACAGCAGACATTGCTTCTTCTCTTGGGGGGTCAATCATTCCCTGTAGACCGAGGAACGTCATTTCTACGCATATATTAGTTTGATCGATGGTTGCATCTGACGATGCGTGCTTGCATGCAAAGGCCAGCACTCTGAGACCCTTTGATGCTATTTCATGTTGCGCTGATGTGATCGCTTCTTTGTCCAGAAGGGTAGTTTCTCCAGAAGGAAGCATGCTCTCCGTACAACATTCAAGTACTTTTTCCACAGCTCCTTTAAGGTAAATGACTCGGGAGTGGTCATGTTCATGAAGAGTGGCCATGAATTGCCTTTCAGATTCAAAAGGCAGTTCATCAATACGTCTGAAACGTTTTTTCTCTTCTTCGTGATTCAGACCGAACTTTTCTGCTGAGATTATTAAAGCACCTTCGGTAGGGTCTCCTTCAACAATGTTCCGCTCTTTCTTATGAAGTATCTTAGCGTCGTTGCATAACAATCCTGCTCGTACACATTCGCGGAGAGCGATGTTTGCATCAGGAGCAGTGTTACTGTTTTCAGGGGCTATAATGGTTCCTTCTTTACCGTATCCGGTTCCGGAAACAGTGTATGCTAGATTGCCGCTTCTAATTTCTTGAACCGTCATTTGGTTTTCAGTGAGTGTTCCAGTTTTATCTGAACAGATGACAGTGGTGCCACCAAGTGTTTCAACGGCAGGAAGTTTGCGAATGATTGCTTTGCGCTCAGCCATCCGTGATACGCCAAGGGCCAGAATAATGGTTATAGCAGCTGGTAAACCTTCAGGTATAGCTCCTACAGCAAGAGCAACTGCAGCCATAAACATGTCATTCACAGGTTGTGAGCGTAATATACCGAATACGAAAGAAGTGCTGGCCGTGACGAGTATAGCGATCAAGAGTATGTGACTGAATTGTGTAATCTTTCGGGTCAATGGAGTAGCAAGCTCGTCTGCTGTGTCTATGAGGCCGGAGATGAGTCCAATCTCAGTGTTGTTACCAGTTGCTGTAACAACACCAGTGCCTTGTCCGAAACTGACTAACGTTCCGGCATATCCTATACAGTGCCTTTCAGCCAGTATGGTTTCTTTCGGGAGAGACGAGGAATTTTTGTCTGCCGGAAGAGATTCGCCTGTTAACATTGACTCATCAATTCGCAGCTCCTTGGTTGAAAGAAGTCTGATGTCGGCGGGAACCTTGTCACCAGATTTAAGAATCACGATGTCACCGGGAACGATTAGTGCTGCAGGAACCCTCAGTGATTCTCCCGCCCTTAATACTGTGGCTTCGGTATTCATGCTCGAGGACAAAGAATCAAGAGCTTTCACTGCTTTGGATTCCTGAAAATGGCCGACTAAAGCATTAATAAGGACAACACCAAGGATCACGAGAGAGTCAACCCATTCTCCCAAAAAAGCAGTCACCATACCTGCTGCAATCAAAATATAAACGAGGGGCTGATGAAATTGGAGAAGAAATCTCTCCAGACTTGTTTTACTTTTTTTGACTGAAATAACATTTTCGCCAAAGTGGGACAGGCGATGTTCTACTTCAAATTTGTCCAACCCTTTTGAGGGTGGTACATCGAGAAGTTGAGCCACTTCCTCTCCGTCTAAATAGTGCCAATGTTTGTCAAGCAAAGTTTCCATTACTTCCCCATAGTTAAGAGAAAATAAGTTTGTTGAAAAAGTATTAAACTATCAGATGTCTACAGCCTGAACGATCGGGTGAAGATTGTTGAGATAATGAATACTAGTACGGTAAAAGATAACAGTTAACTGTTTGTGCTACTTTTATTTCATTCAGGAGAAAGCTTAAACCGACCCTACGACGAAAAAGTGGTCAAAGGTTGTATCAGACTCATGAGGCAGTTGTTTTATATCTGGGAAAACGAATGATTCAGTAGTTAACTTTGGTAGCAGGCTGCACTTAACAGAATAAAATAGTATTGATGTCCGCTTACAATCTGGTCATGTTTATTTGATTTGCAGGTTGGCCGTGGGGGGGCATTGTTTTGAAATTGTAAATGTTGGGGGCAGGACTAACTAGAGATTGTCCTATTAAGTGTATTTGAAAAGGTATCGTTTTTAGTATTTTGAATTTTATTTGCACAGCCACATCCAGTTAAAAAGTCTTTCTGTGCCTTTTTACATTTAATTGCCATAGCCAACATTGATTGAAAAATTTTATTATACATTATAGTAACCGTATTCTGGCTTTAAGCATTTGTTATGTAGAAAAATGTAGTATGCTTTCTAGTTGTCTAATAACACTACTACATTTCATAATGAATACTGCAAAAATGTAGTTCAAATTATAGTTAACTAAGCCAGTGCAAAATTAAGAGTACCCCCCGTGTGAGACTTACCAACGTGCATGTGATTGCATTACGATACTGACATCGTTGATAAATTACTTTTTAGCATGAGCAGGGCTCGATTTGCACAATTTGAAATCTATTTTGGCCGCAGAAGGCGGTATTTGAGCTGTGAATAGTTACTCCGGACAGCTCATAGTTTATTTTAAAAGCCACCGAACTGCGTAGGACTGATATGCAACATGCTTTTTTTTCGACAATTCGATCTCGAATTTTCACGCTTCTTTTTATAGCTTTTACAATAACATTGTATATGACAGCATATTCTTCGCGTTATGTAATAATGCAAGGATTTCAGTCTATAGAAGATGATTTGGCTAGAAACGATGTTGAGCGGGTTCGCGAATCGGTGACGAACGAGTTTGAAAAATTGGCATCGTATGTGATCGATTGGGCTTGCTGGGATGATACGTATGGTTTTGTTCTTGATGCAAATGATGAATATATTTCTTCAAACTTAACGAAAGAGAGTTTTGCAAACTTCGGGCTTAGCTTTATTCTTTTTTTTGATAAAGAAGGAAAGGCGATATATGCCCGCAGCTATGATTCTCAACATAAGAAGCTTGTAGAACCATCTCCTAAGTTGTTAGCGCATTTTAAACCAGATTCCCCTTTGTTGTCAGTGCCTACAATCAGAACTATTCATAAGGGGATTATTAACCTGTCGGGAAAGCTTTTTTTGTTTGTTGCACACCCTATTCTTACCAGTAAATTTACTGGTCCGATTAACGGGGTATTCGTAATGGGCAAACCTTTCGATAATGCGCTCCGAAAATCGCTTGTCACTGCAACGGGAGTCGACTTTTCTTTGAAGGTTCCTGAGCCAACTTTGCCGCCTACTCTTCACAAAAACAATGTTCCTGTTAGCTTTGCGTATTCTAAAGACTATATTCAGTCGAAATTGTTTTTTTCGGATTACCTCGGGCATGATGCCTTCCAGCTTTTAATTAATTCCCCAAGAAATGTGAGTAAACTTGGTGACAAAACAACGGTTTTTACCCTTATTTTGTTGTTAATTGTGGGAGCAATTCTAGCCTCGTTCATCATATATGTTCTGGAAAAACACATTCTTTGGCGGTTAAAAACTCTTCGTGAACGAGTTGTGTTAGCTGAAGGTCAACCGAGTGAAACAGCTATTTTTCTGGATGGTGCAGACGAGCTTACCGATCTTGCAAATGTTATTAGTGAGATGCGTCAGTCTATTGGCAGGCAAAAGAAATTTCTTACTGAAGCGTTAGATAGTCTTGGAGTCGGTATTGTAATGGTTGATCCTGAACGCCGTATTATTGTTGATGCAAATCATTTTGCCTTAAGCATTTTAAAGGTGGATCGGGAAAGCATTATTGGTAAAAGCTGTAAGGGATTTATTTGTCCTGATAAAACAGATAATTGTCCTATTATGACTCAGCATAAAAACGGCTATAAAAGAACATGCCGGATTGTTGATTCTGAGGGTAATCATATTCCGATTTTTAAGTCAGTACGAAAGCTTGAAAAAGACGGAAAAACAATGCTGCTGGAGTCCTTCGTGGACTTGAGTGAACTTGAAAAAACACAAAGAGAACTGCGTGTTTCGAAAGAGCGATATCAAGCGTTGTTTATGAATACGGGAACAGCCACAGCCATTTTGGCAGATGATTCTTCGGTGGTTTTTGTGAACCCTGAGTGCGCCAAGTTGCTTGGGTATGAGCTTAGTGAATTAGAGGCCGGCATAATGTGGTCGAAAATTATTGATCCACAGAGTCTTCCTCAAGTACGGAAAATTCATCGCGCACGACGTGTCGATCCTGCATCTGCACCGAAAAGGTATGAAAGCAAGGTGGTTAGAAAAGATGGAGAGAGCCGTGACGTTATGGTTACGGTGGCACGGCTCCCAGAAAGTAGTGAATATGTTGTTTCCATGGTTGATATTTCCGAACAGAAAGCCGCTGAGACAAAACTGGTATTTCAGGCTAACCACGACCCCTTAACCCGATTGCCGAACAGAACGTTTCTTGAGGAAAGACTTCTAGAGTCATTCAAGAACTCAGACCGGACTGGGATGCTTACTGGGGTATTAATGCTTGATATGGATCGTTTTAAGCATATTAATGATACGTTTGGTCATTCTCTTGGTGATCAGCTTCTGGTCCATGTTGCCGACAGATTGCAAGCGGCAGTTCAGGAACAAGATATTGTTGCCCGCTTCGGCGGTGATGAGTTTGTTATTGTTGTTGAGAACATTTCAACAGTAGATGAACTTGTGCTTAATGCTCAAAAAATTATTTCGCTTTTTGAAAAGCCAATCCAAATTCGCGGTAAGGCATTGTATACAGGTTTGACTGTTGGGGTAGTGACATATCCCAATGACGGAATAACTCCTGACGAGTTGATAAAGAATGCCGACATAGCGATGTATCGTGCAAAAGATATGGGGAAGAATACGTACGCTGTTTTTTCTGACGAAATGGATAAAGGAGTGCGTCAGAAGTTGCATCTTGAATCTGAGTTACGCGAAGCTTTGGCGTTTAATCAATTTGTTGTGTATTTTCAGCCTCAAATTGATCTCGAAATGGAAACAGTTTTCGGTGTTGAGGCTCTCGTTCGATGGCAGAAGCCGGATGGTACGCTTGTCTCTCCGGCTGATTTTATTCCTGTTGCCGAGGATACAGGACTCATTTCCCAATTGGATATGTGGGTCTTGGAAAACTCATGTCGAGCAGGTAAAATCTGGCATCAACAGAATTTGGATATTCGTGTTTCAGTGAATTTTTCCACTCGGCTTTTGCATCAGAAGGATATTGTTGAACGTGTGGTGGAGATATTGGAACAAACAGGCTTTCCTGCTGATCACTTGACTATCGAAATCACAGAAACAACTCTTATGTATGATGTAACACGTTCTCTCAGCACTATAAAAGCATTGCGTGAGTATGGCGTAAGTTTCTCTTTAGATGATTTTGGAACCGGATATTCTTCACTCAGTTATCTTAGAACATTACCAATTCGGACGTTAAAGATTGATCGTAGTTTCATTAAGGACTTGGGAGTAGACGATCCCGGTGCCGCTTCTTTAGTGAGGTCCATAATCGGTCTTGCCAATAACCTTGGCCTTGGGGTTGTGGCGGAAGGTGTTGAAACTTTGGAACAGCAAGAGTTTTTGGTAAAACATAAGTGTGTTCGAATCCAAGGTTACTATTATGCACCTCCACTTCCTGAGGAAGAGGCTTTGGCTTGGATTAGGACTTTTCAGAGTGACGGTTTTCAAGATAGCCCTCAGCGAGAAGTCGTGTAATCTAAAAGACATCCTGCGGGTATAATAGATTTCTCTCCCATGATGCGGGAGAGAGCGTAGTACCAGTTAAAAATAAAAATCTTCAGCGAATCTGGAGTGAATCTGGTTCTCGTGACGTGTAGGTGAATCGAGCAAACGGGATAGGTATTTTTTGAATTAGCCTTTGTCATAAAAGCAGGTCTTCAAATTCATTTTGGTCATCAAAAGCAAAGTAAGCTCTTACACGAAAGTGTAGGAGCTTTTTTGTGTTTAATGGTTTGGTATTGTTGTCTTATCAGAAACGTCAAAGAGTGGCACTGCTGATAAAATTGTAAGTTACAATAATGAGTTGGTCTGCTGTTTGCCCACCCCTCCTTGACGGATTATGAAAAATCTGCGTAGAATGGTACTACCAAATGACGATAAAATACAAAATTAGACAATAATTTTTAAAAAAAAAGCATTATAGGTAGTACCATTGACCATTTTTAATGATCCTCCTTCTCTTTTTATTCCTGTACAGGCCGGGCGTGCCAGCGAGGAAGTAGCCTTACAGATTGAAGCGGCTATCGTAGATGGACGTCTATCTCCAGGAGAGCGTCTTCCCAGTGAAAGGGAGATGCAATCACAGTTCGGTACCGGACGTGGAGTCATACGTGAAGCCATCAAGGTTCTGAAACAAAAAGGTCTCCTTGAGGTCAAGAAAGGCTCCAAAGGTGGAGCTTATATACGGCGGATTGAGGTTGATAATGTCTCAGAATCTCTTGCGTTATTCCTCAAACAGCATCCGGTGGAACCAGAAAAGCTCATCGAGTTTCGTGAAGTACTGGACCGGACTATCACGCAGCTCGTTATCGCACATGCTTCTCAAAGAGAAAGAGACGACCTGATGAAGGAAGCTTTCCGGTTGGAGGCAATGCTTAAAGAAACTGAGCCAGACTTAATCGCGATAAGTGAACTTGATAGGCAGTTAAATATCATGCTTGCACGTATGGGGCGTAATCCACTCTTTGAGTGGGTGATGCACGCCATCCAAAGGGGCTTTAGCTCTTACGACTATGCTCTGTATGATAATAAGGTTTTTCGTGAGAAGGCCGCAGCCAACTGGAGTGACACTGCCCGAGCCATCGCAAAAGGTGAACTTATGCGCGCATTGGCGTTCGTCGGGCACCACTATGTGCTTTTGCGCCAGTGTATCGACGAGAATGCCGCTCTGACCAATGAGCCGGATGCCCCATTTCTTCAAGAAGATGAACAGTAACAAATAAGAGAGAGAGTAATTATGAAAACATATGATTATATAATCGTTGGTGGTGGTTCCGCAGGTTCTGTTTTGGCAAACCGTTTAAGCGCCAACCCTAAAAATAAGGTTCTTGTTTTGGAAGCCGGTCTTCCGGATTTTAAGCTTGATTTTAGAATTCATATGCCAGCCGCATTGACGTATCCGTTAGCAGGCAAAACCTACAATTGGTGGTACGAATCCGAGCCGGAACCGCACATGAACAACCGTCGTATCTACCAGCCACGCGGCAAGGTTCTTGGCGGGTCCAGCTGCATTAACGGCATGATCTACATTCGTGGCAACGCGATGGATTATGAAAAGTGGAGCAAGGAAGACGGACTTGAGAACTGGTCTTACGCACACTGTCTGCCATACTTTAAACGATTTGAATGCCGTACTGCCGGAGCTGATGAATATCAGGGCGCAGTGGGGCCGCTCTATCTAACAGAACCGGAATGCGACAACCCGCTCTTCAATGCATTCTTCAGTGCAGTTCAGCAGGCAGGCTATCCTGTGACCAAGGATGTCAACGGCTATAAGCAGGAAGGATTCGGTAAGTTCGATCGTAATACGCATAAGGGACGTCGCTGGAATGCCGCTCGTGCATATATCCATCCGGTCAAGGATCGCGAGAACCTGACAGTAAAATGCAAAGCCATGACCACGCGTATTATATTTGAAGGCAAGCGGGCTGTTGGTGTGGAGTACACTCGCGGCAATAGCACCCACAAGGCTTACGCAGGTGAGATTATTTCCTGCGGCGGTGCCATCAACTCTCCTCAGTTGCTCCAGCTCTCCGGTGTGGGTAATGGTTCTGAATTATCCGCTTTAGGAATTAATGTGGTGCAGGATCTTCCTGGTGTTGGCGAAAATCTTCAGGATCATCTTGAGCTTTATGTTCAGTATGCATGTAAGAAACCGGTCAGCATGTACCCTGCGCTTAAGTGGTACAATCAGCCTGCTATCGGTTTGAATTGGCTCATTAACGGAAAAGGCGCAGCAGCGACCAACCATTTCGAAGCAGGTGGATTTATTCGCGGCAACGATCAAGTTGAGTACCCTAATATCCAGTACCATTTCTTGCCTATCGCCATTCGCTATGACGGTTCGGCCCCTAATGAGGGACATGGATATCAGGTTCATGTTGGTCCGATGAACACAGATGTACGCGGTCATGTAAAGATCAAGTCCACTAATGCGAATGAACATCCAAGCATCCTCTTTAATTACCTCTCTACTGAGCAGGAAAAGCGTGAATGGGTTGAAGCTATCCGCAAAACTCGTGAAATTATGACCCAGTCAGCGTTTGATGAATTTAGAGGTAAGGAACTGGCTCCGGGGGAACAGGCGCAGACCGACGAGGAAATTCTCGACTTCGTGGCTAACGAAGGCGAATCCGCATACCACCCGAGTTGCACATGCGCCATGGGTACCCATGACATGGCTGTTACCGATTCTGAATTACGTGTGCATGGCGTGGAAGGACTGCGTGTGGTAGACGCCTCTGTCATGCCGTATGTTACCAACGGTAACATCTATGCTCCGGTTATGATGATTGCAGAAAAAGCTGCAGATATTATCCTTGGTAACACTCCGTTGGCTCCTGAAAACGTGCCTTATTACAAACATGAAAAGTAATTCGAACTAGAGGGAATCATGCTGCAAGGCAAACATTATATTAACGGACAGTGGGTTGAGTCCTGTTCCGGCAGGACGCGCGAGATACTGAACCCGTTTGACGCATCGGTCATTGCCTCTGTTTCGGAAGGAAACCGTGAGGATGCCAAAGCGGGCATTGAAGCTGCCCGACACGCTTTTGATAAGGGAGGGTGGCCGCAAACTCCGGCGACGGAACGCGCAAGGCTTGTATTCAAGCTTGCTGACCTTATCGAACGTGACCATGAGGAACTGGCTCGACTGGAAAGCCTCGATACAGGCAAGACTGTTCAGGAAAGCCGGTGGGACATGGACGACATCGCGGGTATTTTCCGCTACTTCGCCGGCTTGGCCGATAAAGATGGTGGTGAGGTTATTGCCTCACCTAATCCGGATTCGACCAGCATTGTTGTTCGTGAACCAGTGGGCGTCTGCGGACAGATCTCTCCGTGGAATTATCCATTACTTCAGGCTTCGTGGAAAATGGCTCCGGCTTTAGCCGCTGGATGTACCATAGTTATGAAACCGAGTGAGATTACCCCGCTTACGACTCTTAAAGTGACGGAATTGGCTGAAGAGGCCGGATTCCCTCCAGGTGTCGTCAACACCGTGCTCGGCGCCGGTCCTCAAGTTGGTGCAGAACTAGCCGAAAGCGATAAGGTTGATCTTATTTCGTTCACTGGCGGAATCGAAACCGGCAAAGCTATTATGCGTGCTGCTGCGGGGAACGTGAAAAAGGTTGCGCTGGAACTGGGCGGCAAGAACCCCAATATCATTTTTGATGATGCAGACTTCGATCTTGCGGTGGACTATGCTCTCAACGGTGTGTTTTTCCATGCCGGTCAGATATGTTCTGCCGGAGCACGGGTTATGGTGCAGGACGGTATTCATGATCGCTTCGTGGAAGGTCTGCGTACTCGCATGGAACGGATTGTTGTGGGCAACGGCTTTGATGAAAACACCCAGATGGGACCACTCATCTCTGCCGACCATCTGTCCAAGGTCGAGGGATATGTGAAAATTGCTCAGGAAGAAGGAGCTAGACTCATGCTGGGCGGTACGCGCCCGAATGATTCTGCTTTGGAGAATGGGTATTTTTACATGCCTACTCTGTTTAGCGAATGCAAAAATGACATGCGTATTGTTCAGGAAGAAGTGTTTGGACCCGTTATCACCATTGAACGATTTGCCACCGAAGATGAAGTGATTGAGCGAGCTAACGATACCATTTACGGACTGTCTGCCGGATTCTGGACGTGTGATTCTGACAGGATCGAACGCGTTTCTAAGGCGCTGCGTTTTGGTACAGTTTGGGCTAATGATTTTAACGTGTACTTCGTTCAGGCCCCCTGGGGTGGTTACAAGCAATCCGGACTGGGCCGCGAGTTGGGAAAAATTGGTCTCGAAGAATACACCGAGGTCAAACATATATACCGCAATCATGCTACTCAGGCCATTAATTGGTTTGGAGGCGAAGAATAGCGGACAGGCGCATATGTTCGTGCGCAAGGGGCTGTTGCCAGACCCGCAGCCGCCTCTGTAATTGTAACCCAGGAGGTTTCATGTCTTCTTCTCTAAGACGAATTGTTTTCGCCTTATTCATAGCTACAACTCTTTTTTGTGCGACAATTACAGCGCACGCCGCGGACAAAATCACAATCGCCAGTGTGTCATGGACGGGCGTGACCATCAAAACAGAAGTTGCAGCTTCTATTTTGAAGAGTCTTGGTTACGAGACCGATATAAAGGTGCTGTCCGTGCCTATCACCTATACTGCTTTGGCTAATGACGATGCGGATGTTTTCTTCGGTAACTGGATGCCTTCTATGGCCAGCATTGCTAACAAATTTTTTAAAAGCGGCAAGGTGGTCAAATACGTAGCCAACATGCCCGGTGCAAAATATACCCTTGCAACTCCCACCTTCTGCGCTCAAGCTGGCCTCAAGGATTTCAAAGACATTGCTAAGTTTGGCGACAAGCTGGACTGGAAAATTTATGGCATCGAAGCCGGTAACGATGGCAACATGATTATTCAGGACATGATCGACAAGAACATGTTCGGGCTGGGCAAGTTCAAACTGGTAGCATCCAGTGAAGTGGTTATGTTGTCTCAGGTACAGGCGTATGCCCAGAGTAACAAGTGGATCGTTTTTCTAGGCTGGGCTCCTCATAGTATGAATGAACGCATAGACATGACCTACCTCACCGGTAGCACTGACCAGACGTTTGGTGGCAACGACGGCACTGCAACCGTTTGGACCAATGTTCGTAAGGGGTTTGTAGAGGATAATCCTAACGCAGCTAAGTTGTTCAGTAATATGACTTTCTCTGTCTCCATGATGAACCAGATTATGACATCTCTTCACGAAGATCCGAAACTTGGTATGAAGAAGGCTGGACTTAAATGGCTTAAAGCTAACCCAGACACTTATGAAAAATGGCTTGAAGGCGTTACCACTGTTGCTGGCAAGCCTGGTGATGTCGCTTTTAAAGCGTATCTTGATTCCCAGTTTTAATCATAGCTGACATAACAATAATAGGGGCTGCATTTGTGCGCCCCTTTTTTGTGCCTTTTTTACAAAAAATTTTCAGTTAGGTAGTTGGTGATTCTGCAACATGGTTTACCCACCATGATTCCATAAGTTTTTTTTACGCGCGGAATTTATTTTTCCTCGTGCGTTTTTAACCATTTTGAATTTTTGGATTATTCGGTATGGAAACAATCTTGTCTCTGAGCTTTTTATGCTTCTGGGATCAAAATAGATTTTCCTATTTTGCCGTATTAGTTTTGCATGATTAAATTTGTAATGCGGAACTTTTTTGTAATTTTTTATGAGAAAAAGGTAAAAAAACATATTTTACGAAATTTGTATTTTTCGGTAAAAAATGTATGATTAGTGAATGGCAAAGAGAAAAAAAGGTTTTTTTAGTACTATATGTACAAATTTTAGTACTTTTTGAATAAAAAAAAGCCCCTATTGGAAATAGTAAGAGCTTTTTTTATTTGTAGACCAATAACTCTGCATATTATAGATAGAAAACAATGGTTTGACTGGTTTGTTATCTCTCTTCTATGAGCCATACATTAGGTGGAAAGCGTTCTTAAATTTTTTGGAAGGATTGAGTCGAATGATGGATATCATAAAAAAGATTGCATCAGGCAGTTTAGTACTGCAGATCGTGATGGGCATTTGTGCCGGTGTTCTCGTAGCAATGTTTGCTCCGGACGCTGCAAAATCTGTGAATGTCTTGGGTCAGTTATTTGTTAAAGCACTCAAGGCTGTTGCGCCAATACTCGTTTTTGTAATTGTCGCTTCGTCTATCGCGAATCAGAAGAAAGGCGCAAACACAAATATGCGTTCTATTATCGCCCTTTACCTTGTAGGCACATTTATGGCTGCATTAGTTGCGGTTGTAATGAGCTTCCTTTCTCCTACGACCCTTACTCTTGTTGCCACCGAGACCGGTGCAACTCCTCCAAGCGGCATTGGTGAAGTTCTCAATACTCTGCTCTTTAAAATTGTTGATAACCCAATCAATGCACTTGGTTCCGGTAACTTTATCGGCATTCTCGCATGGGCTATTGCTCTTGGTTTCTTCTTCCAGCATGCCGGAGAGACCACCAAAACTGTTCTCACCGACGTTTCTGATGGCGTTTCCATGATTGTAAAGCTCGTAATTCGCTTTGCACCTCTTGGTATTTTTGGTCTTGTTGCCAACACCGTTGCAACTACCGGCTTCAAGGCGCTTGCTGGCTACAGCCATCTCATTATGGTTCTGCTGGTTTCTATGGTCATTATTGCATTGATTGTGAACCCTGCAATCGTCTGGTTCAAAACTAGACAGAACCCTTACCCACTCGTATTTGCCTGCCTTAAGGGCAGTGGTATTACCGCATTCTTTACCCGTAGTTCTGCTGCAAACATTCCTGTTAACATGGAACTCTGTAAGCGTCTTGATCTTCATGAAGATACTTATTCCGTATCTATCCCACTCGGCGCTACAGTAAATATGGGCGGAGCTGCTATTACTATTACTGTAATGACACTGGCTGCTGTTCATACTTTGGGTATTCAAGTTGATTTGGCTACTGCTCTTTTGTTAAGCCTTATTGCTTCTATTTCCGCATGTGGTGCTTCCGGCGTAGCCGGCGGTTCCCTGCTTCTTATTCCACTTGCTTGTAGCCTCTTTGGTGTTCCAAACGATATTTCCATGCAGGTTGTTGCTGCTGGTTTTATCATCGGTGTAATTCAGGACTCCGCAGAAACTGCACTTAACAGCTCTACAGACGTTCTGTTTACCGCTGCTGCAGATATTGCTGCTTCCCCTGAAAAAACTGTTGAATCCAGCACTACTGCTGCAGCTTAGTTCTCTGCCTTCAAAAAAGCCGGAAGCTTTTTGCTAGACGGTGTTTTGGACAATTGGGAACCTTGACAACAGGTTGTTCAAAGGTCACGTAGAAATACGTGGCCTTTTTTTATGTGTTGTGAGCTGGTGTTTGTTGTGCTGTACAGCAAAACTCGTATAGACTTCTTGACTAAAAGTTGGACGCTTAGTTCACCGGTTCCCTCTTTTATACGATGGAACCTGCTCGGTGGTTTGGATACAGTCAATCAATGTAATTCAACAGAGGTCTGACGAATGCCTGCCCTTTTATTTGACCACACTGCAGGTTAGTATATCGTGCAGCCAGAAGGCATATCTCATCACCCGATAGATGTCAGACTTTATTTAGAGGAACTAGCCATGGGATTTAAAGAAATTCTTGTTGTGACAGCTCGGCTACGGGCTAAGCAGGGAAAAGAAGGCGAGTTGCGGACAGCTCTTGAACAGCTGGTTTTGGATTGCGGGCATCATGAGGGGCTTTTGCTGTACAGTGTACATCAGGATGCATCTGATCCGACTACATTTCTTTTTTATGAGCATTACTTGTCTGAACGGGCATTTAAGGAACATCTTGCCAGCGATGAGTTGGTGAAGGCACAGAAGATGTTTAATGACCTTACGGAAGGCGAAGCTCAACTTGAGACTTGGCGAATGACTGCCAGAATAGGTGAAATATGCCAGTAAGTATTTTATGCTGTGGCCTTATGTCAGCATACTGTGCGAGAAAGAGCCTCTGAAGTAATTCAGAGGCTCTTTCTTATGTTGGATGTCCGTGTGTAGCGGAGTATTTTATGTAAGTGCTTTTCCGTCTTTCCATGCATGGCCGACACAGCGCCCAACTTCCCAGTAGGAGTTGTCCGGCATGGTTAAAACAAAAGGTTTGATTTTAGATATATCAGGAAGGCCTTCCGTCATAAATCGTTCTTCGCACCAGGTTCCGATGATTTCACCAATAAAGAATGTGTTGGTCGGCAGCTCTACGGTATCGTACAATTTGCATTCGAGAGACAGCGGGCATTCTTTGATAAGCGGGGCAGATTGCAGTGTACCGTAAAAGCGGTCAAACAGATCAGATTTGTCAGTGTGTTTTGCAGAAACAAGACCTACGTAATCTGTAACTTTCACCATTTCTGTGGAAGGGAAGTTGATACTGAACTCACCGTTTTCTAAAATTGCGGCGTGTGAAGCGTGCCTTTTATTAACACCTATGCCGAGCAATGCGGGTTCGAAGTTTACTCGCGTGCTCCAGCCAAGTGCCATATAGTTCGGGCTGCTGTTATAATGAGTTCCTAATATTGCCAAAGGCATTGGGAGAGTAAAACCTTGTGGCCCTATATTAATTTTTTCCACCCGTATTCTCCTGCTGTAATGTTCACGGGAAGCAGGGAATAATGCTTCCAGATGCTAAAACAATATGTGATACAGACTGTTTTTTTATCAGAAGGAAGTTTGAACAAAGCGGCAAATTTTCCGAAACTAAAATTTTAGAGCTATGTACAATAAAAGTTGTATTGCTCTGGACATAACTATTACATAATTTTGTCTATGAAAGTGATGCCAATCCTTCTCGTAATGCATACAGTGTCGCTTGCACACGGTTAGCAAGGTGTAATTTGGAGAGGATGTTAGTCATGTGTGTACGCACTGTTGCTTCACTTACAAAGACTTCTTCTGCAATGCTTTTGTTGCTCATCCCTTGAGCAACGAGGCGCAGTATATCAACTTCCCGTGGGGTAAGTGGGTCAGGTGTGGGCTTCGCCGGTTCATCCGGTAGTGAAAGCTCTGCAAGAAGTTTGCGTGCAATATCCGGTGCAAGAGAAGGCTCTCCACTATGTACTTTCCGGATGGCGTTGAGAAGATCTTCCGGTGCGGAATCTTTTAATAGATATCCCATTGCACCAGTCTTTATAGCAGGAAATACTTTGTCGTCAGTTGCAAAGCTTGTGAGTACAATAATCTTTCCTGATAATTTTCGGTCACGAAGTTCCTGAATGGCCTGAATACCATCCATGACTGGCATAACCATGTCCATAAGAATTATGTCGGGGGAAAGTTCGGCGGTACGCTCAACAGCTTCCTGCCCGTTCACAGCTTCTCCGACAATTTCTATGTCATCATAGCCTGAAAGAAAGCCCTTCAGCCCGATACGTACAAGGTCATGGTCATCTACAATAAGAACTCTAATTGGTGCAGTCATGCTCAATGCTCCTAGCAGTTTACCGGAACTACAAGCGAAATAATTGTTCCGTTATTTTTAGTACTGTCAATTTGCAACGTTGCGTACAACTTGTTGGCACGTTCCCGTATATTCCGAAGTCCCATGCCACCAGTTGGGAGCTGATCAAGAGCAAAGCCTTTTCCGTCGTCAGTAATGGACATGGAAACGTAGTCCGGCTTATAGGCAAGTGAGACAGAAACATTGTGCGCATGTGAATGTTTTGTTGCATTGCTGAGAGCCTCAATGGCAATGCGAAACATTTCTTCTTCAGTAGAATGGGCAAGCCGTCGCTCTGTGCCGTCCACAATTATGTTGGCATTAAGACCGGAACGAATTTCTACCGAGTTCATTCGAGCCTGGATAGCACCCACAAGGCCTTCATTTTTCAGTTCAGGCGGATGAAGGTCAAAGATGAGAGAGCGCATGTCGCGCATCGCCTGTTGCGCCATCCCCCGTAAGGCATGCAGTTGTTCTGTTGCCACTTTTTCTTTCCCTAGCGACATGGAACGGCTTGCTGCATCCGCACAGAGGGTTACCGCATACAGTGCCTGTGTTACTGAGTCGTGTAATTCTCGTCCCAGCCGTTGACGTTCTTCAGCTACAACAAGCTTATCACTTTGCTCGGCCAGAGTGGCGTTTCTTAGTGCCATGGAGGCCTGACTGGCAAAGAGTTCCATAATATTTTTATCGATAAAGTCGAACCCGCTTTCTTTATTAGAAATAAGAAGCAAGCCGATAGGTTTTCCGCATTCAATGAGCGGGACTACCAGCATGGTCCGTATCTTGTCGCTTCTCTGGTCTTCGGGGATTTCTTTTTGAACATCTTTGATGATGGTAGCGTTGCCTTGCTGAAGAATTTCCCCGTACTTGCTGGTCGCGATGGGAAATGTGGAAATTGGTGGCTGTGGAAAGCCTGTACCGCAGGAATGGCGGAGGTATTCACCATCCTTAAGCAGGATTGAGCTGCCTGTGCCTTGCACGATGCTTCTGGCCTCATTGCAAATGACAGTATGCACGTCATGTATTTTGGTTTCAGGATGGTGCAAAAGCAGGTTGGAAACTCGTCGCAGGCTTTCACTCTCTTTGAGCTGTCGCTCTTTTTCTTTAACACTGGCGGCGAGTTCAATGGTTGCAGAGACTGTATGCAGGATACCTTCTATCAGTTCTTTTTGCTTAGGAGCAATAATATAATCGGGTACGGCAGAGCCTACCATTGCAATACCGTGCAGGCAGTTTGTATTGCTGTAAATTGGAAACATTGCCATGTTTTCAGATATGATTTGTCTCGGGATATCCTGTGCTATAGCAAAGCTTTCTGAATTGAGTGCGCAGATTCCAAAACTCTTTCCACCAATGGCTGTGATGGTGCTTCCTTCAGGGCAAAGCCGGACACCATCGAAACAACGTTTGTATTCTTCAGATACGTGTCCCCAGCTTGCTTGCGGAGCAAGCCCTTGTGTTCCTGCGTTGCGCAGGAAAATGATGCAGAACCCCTGAGAGAGCGTTTCGCTAATGACTTGCGCCAAATGTTCCAGTGCAGCTTGTGAGTCTGTGAAATTTGTAATGGAACGCGTGGCTTCCAGAAGTAACTTTGTGCGTTCGTGTTCTGCATCGCGCTGTTGGGTGAGGAGTTTGGAATATTTTGCGCCGGTAATTTTATTTATATCAACGTAGAGTAAGTCAACGGCGGCGAGAATATTCTCTCGCTCTTTACCGGAAGGCAGTTGACGTACTATTGCTGCTGATAAACAGAGTTTGCCCAGCATAATCCCTTCGAGAATGTCTGCAAGTTGAACGCCTTGTTCGACTTTTTCTTTGGCAGACGCAGCGAAAAATTTTGCAAGTGGTGCCAGCGTATTGTCATGCATACAACTGCAAATTAATTCAATGAAGTATGAAAAATGAGTAATAAGTTCCGGGTAATTTCCTTTGCTATGCCATTGAGGGAGTCGTTTTAAAAAAAGGTCAGCAAGCTCAATGGTTGCTGAGTCTTTTTGCGCGCGTATAGCCGCAGCGGCATGTTGTAGCAGGGTGTTGGTGTCCATCATACTGTCCGGTGTGCGTCCTGTCGTTAAGAAGAGGGGGCTGTGCCTTCTTTTACATCTAGATGTATATTGCTTTTTCTGTAGGGCAACATCAGACAAATTACTTAGTTTGGAAAAAGAAGCAATATGAAGAAGCGCGCAATTCCGTGCTTACAAGAAAGCGCTACAACGGAGGGAGGGGGTTGTTGGTTCCTGTTGCTTTAAAACAAATTGATTTGAGTAGAATGTAAGCAGTTGATCGTAATGATGAGTCTTATGGACTTAATATACCAATTTTTGAAGTTATTATTAAGCAACAGCAAAATGCAGACGATATGAGAGTTGGAACTTACAGTAAATGCGAGGAATAGATGCAGGTTGCAGGATCCACAGAGCACTCTCAAAAATCGTTTGCCGAGATTATGGCAGAACAGCTGGAAGAGCAGCAGAACATGTTTGTTGATGGGGGTGGTGCAGTTGACACACAGGCAACGATATCATCTTTGTCTGTCTCGAATAGGCATGTTGGAGTAAAAGATAGTACTGCTACGGTCGGTTATGACCTGTTGGCTGCAGATGATGTTATTATGTCTAACGGCATAAAAGCGATGATGAAACGGCAAAGGGCATACAGGCATATGCTGGAGAGTCATTCTGCTGCAATTGTGAGATAGAAACAGCGTATTCAAACTATTCCTTATAGTAAGAGAAGATCCTATCATATCCGTAGACCAAAAAAAAAGCTCACCCTTGCTGCAAGATGAGCTTTTTTTTTATTTGAAACGTTAAGGAGGTTTAAACTTGTACCGTTTTTTCGGTTTATGCGGTGTTCCGCTTGCATATCTATACATTATTGTCCTGTAGGGAAGAATGGCCAGATAAGTGGAACAACCGCAACAATAACAACGAAACTGATGACCTGAAGCGGCCAACCGGCTTTTAGATACTGAGTAAAGGTATATTTACCCGGACCAAGCACGATGGTGTTTGGCGGGGTAGCAACTGGCGTCAGGAAGCAGGCCGAGGCAGACATTGCAATACCCATTACTAATGGTAGTGGAGAAAGCCCACTGTTAACCGCGATAGGAATAGCAAGCGGAGCCATAAGAGCTGCGGTTGCTGTGTTGGACATAAAGTTGGTTACCAGAGCTGTTACCGCACAGACAACGGCTAACAGTGCGTATGGGCTTGTTACGTAATGTACTACGGTGTCAGCGATGAGCTGAGCAGCACCGGATGATTTCATCGCGGTAGACATAGACAGCATACCTGCGAACAGGAATATGGTTGTCCAGTCAACAGACCTGTATGCTTCTTCCATAGTGATACAGCCGGTGATGATTACAAGACATGCACCAAGCATAGCTGCGGTAACCAGAGGCATAATCTTTGTAGCCATAGCAACAACTACGAAGAGGAAGATGATAAGGGACCACCACATTTTTTCTGGACGGGAAGGTTTTGCAATTTCTGTAATTTCACATTCAGTTGTGTTGTCCGGAAGGAATTTGTGTCCGATAACCGTGTAGTATAATATGCCGACAACAAACAGGATAGCGCCTATTTTTGCGAATTCGAAGAAACCGAATGGCTCGATTCCGGCAGGGCCCATTTTTTCGAGTACGGAGTTAACCAGACCGTTAGGTGGTGTACCAACAAGAGTCATGGTACCGCCGAGAGACGCAGCGAACGCAACCGGCATAAGAATTTTACTTGGGCGGATGTTGGCAGAAGCACACATCCCCATGATCATAGGAATGGCTACAACTGTTGTACCTGTATTGGAAAGGAACGCAGAGAGTATACCAACAGAGCACATTGCCAGTACGAGCAGACGAATTTCGCTGCCTTTGGAGAGTTTTACTGTTGCTTGACCTATTTTATCTGCAAAACCGGTAATAAAGGTAGATTCACCGACAATAAACATTGCCATGAAGATAACAACCCATTTATTACCAAAGTTAGCAAACGCAGCTGTTGCGGGGATAATATCAAACATGCTCAATGAAACAGGAACAAGCATTGCTGTTACGGGGAGCGGGATGATGTCTGAGAAGAAGAGCACAGCGGCAACCAACAGGATGCCGAGGGTGATATAAGCTTTCATAGGTGCTGCGGCAGGGGCAGAAGCAGCGAATGCAAGGGAACATCCGATAATCAGGATAGCTCCGAAAATTGAGAGAAGAATAATAAACTTTTTCATGTCGTATCCTCTGTTAAGGGGGAACGATATCGCGCGAATCGTATATGTAGACGTCGCGCTTTCAGGAACCGCCTGCAGTTGCCGCTGCAGGCGGTTTTCTGCGGCATTGATTATTTGTAGTAACTTGCTACGAACGGGGCGATTCGGTCATGAGAAGCAGTGATACGTTGCTTGAGATCATTCTTATATGCTTCCATATCCTGAATAGGCATTGTTGCAACGCCAGTATCCATTGCTGCCTGGGCTACGGCAGGGACTTCCCATTCAAGGACTCGTGGGTCGAGTGGTTTTGGAATAATGTAATCAATACCGAAGGAGAGGGACTTAACACCGTAAGCATCACAGATTTCGCTTGGAACCGGCTCTTTTGCCAGATCAGCAAGAGCCTGTGCAGCTGCAACTTTCATTTCTTCATTAATGATAGTTGCGCCTACATCAAGAGCACCACGGAAGATGTAAGGGAAGCCGGATACGTTGTTGATCTGGTTAGGATAGTCAGAACGTCCGGTACCCATAATGCAGGCAGGACTGGCTTCTTTAGCATCATCATAGGTAATTTCAGGGTCTGGGTTAGCCATTGCAAAGATAACAGGATCTTTAGCCATAGAGCGAACCATATCCTTAGAAAGAAGACCCTTAGTGGAGAGACCAAGGAAGCAGTCTGCACCCTTAATAACTTCTTCGAGTGAACCTAAATCTTTTGCTTGAGCAAATTCAGCCTTGTATGGATTGAGGTCTGTACGGCCTTTATGAATAAGACCACGGGAATCGAACATGAAGATGTTTTTAGGGTCGATTCCCATCTGTACGTAGAACTTGGTACATGCAATACCTGCTGCACCAGCGCCAACGACAACAACTTTCAAGTCTTCCATTTTGCGGTTTGTAATTTCACATGCGCTGATAAGGCCTGCGCCGGAGATAACCGCTGTCCCGTGCTGATCATCATGGAACACAGGGATGTTCATCATTTTTTTAAGTGTTTCTTCAATGTAGAAACACTCAGGAGCCTTGATGTCTTCAAGGTTGATACCACCAAAGGTAGGCTCCATTGCTTTAACAATTTTGATGAGTTCGTCTGAGTCACTGACGTCAAGGTTAATGTCGAATACGTCGATGTCCGCGAAAGTTTTAAAGAGAACGCCCTTACCTTCCATTACCGGCTTGCCGGCAAGAGGGCCGATGTTACCAAGGCCGAGAACTGCGGTGCCATTGGAAACAACTGCTACAAGGTTGGATTTGCCTGTGTACAGAGCTGCTGCAGCGGGATCTGCATGAATTGCTTTACATGCTTCTGCAACACCCGGAGAGTATGCCATGGAAAGATCTTTCTGTGAGACGCAGGGCTTTACAGGAACAACTTCAACTTTACCTCTACGTGGGAGTTTATGATACTCAAGCGCTTCTTCTTTAGTGAACAATGCCATTATCGTTTTCCTTTTTCAGTTGAGTTAAAATTCAAAGTTCGGTTTAGCGTACTGTTCGCCGCCATGGCTGTCGTTCACCACAAGCAGTGGGAAGTTCTCAACAGTCAGTTCTCGAATTGCCTCAGGGCCTAAATCATCAAACGCAATTACTTTAGCTGCTGTAATACACTGGGAGAGGAGAGCCCCAGCGCCGCCGGTTGCGCCAAAGTAAACACCGGTGTGTTCCTGAAGTGCCTTACGAACTTCAGGGCTGCGTTTTCCCTTACCAACGCTTGCTTTAACCCCAAGGCTGTGCAAACGCGGAGCATATGTATCCATACGGTAGCTGGTGGTGGGGCCAGCAGAGCCGATTGGTCTACCTTCTGGAGCCGGACTTGGACCAACATAATAAATAACAGCACCTTTTAATTCAAAAGGGAGCTTTTCATTGTTGTCCAACATGTCGCATAGACGTTTATGGGCCGCGTCACGGGCCGTGTAGATAGTTCCGGAAAGCTTAACTACGTCGCCAACGTGTAGTTTTGCCACATCTTCGTCTTTCAATGGTGCTGTCATATTGTAGGTAGGCATTAGAGTGTAACCTCCTTAATTCTGGAAGAATGACACTGAACGTTTACAGCCAGTGGCAAGCTGGCAATGTGACATGGATGCATGGCGATTTTTACACCAAGGCATGTTGTCTTACCGCCAAGCCCCATAGGGCCGATGCCAAGCTGGTTTATTTCATCTAGTAGTTCTTTTTCCATTGCAGCTAGTTCAGGGTCTGGATTTTCAGCAGAAAGAGGACGGAAAAGTGCTTCTTTTGCCAGTGACGGTGCCAGATCAAATGTGCCGCCAATGCCCACTCCGACAATAGTTGGAGGGCAAGGGTTAGGGCCTGCTTCTGCCATACGGCGGACAACAAACTCTTTAATGCCTTCCCATCCCTGAGCCGGAGTAAGCATGGTGCAGCGGGACATGTTTTCAGAACCGCCGCCTTTAGCCATATGCTTGATGGTTAATTTGTCACCGGCAACATGAGTGAAATGAATAACTGCCGGACTGTTATCCATGGTGTTTTTACGGGTAAGCGGATGGCAGGAAGATTTGCGGAGCAGACCTTTTTGGTACCCGTCGATCATTGCATTATTGATGATCTCGGTAATGTTGCCCTCAATTTGGACTTCGTCACCGATTTCTACATAGAAAACACCTAATCCTGTGTCCTGACAAAGCGGGAGTCCGGACTCTTTGGCAAGGTCTGCGTTTTCTAAAAGCTGCCCGAGAATTTCTTTTGCGGAATCAGAAGTCTCAGTATTACGTGCAACACGGATGGCGGTTTTTACGTCTTCCGGAAGGTAGCGCGCAGCTTTTAAAACCAGATCGACAACAGCGTCATGAATCTGTTCAGCCTTAATGACTTTCATGGCAGCATCCTTTGTGTTGAAGTTTTTCGAGAATGCGTTTTGGAAGAATTCCTTTTACAGAATGGATGGCAAGCATGCGGCGCATAATGCCAAGTTGATCCTGAAGCGGGATATGCTTAGGACAAACATCTTCACAACCAAGTAAACCCATGCATCCGAACACGCCTTGATCATTACCGATAACCTGATAGTAATTTTCTTCATTCCGCTCATCGCGGGGATCAAGGTAGAAGCGGGCAATGCGGGCAATAGATGTGGCACCGAGGAAGTCATCGCGCATGCGGGCGGTACCACATGCGGAAACACAGCAGCCACATTCTATACAACGATCAAGTTCGAAAATATCGTTGGCTAAATCGTTTTCCATCCGGGCTTCTTCTGCTTTTGCATCGAATTTTTCATGGTCGTTATGTACCCATGCTTCAATGCGTGAGCCTGCATCGCGGAACCATGTTCCGGTATCAACGGAAAGGTCGCCGATGAGTTTGAACACTGGCAGAGGGTGGAGAACTATATGATCTGGAAGATCGCGGGTTTGTGTATGGCAGGCCAGACTCGGTCTGCCGTTGATTACCATGCCGCAGGAACCGCAGATTCCTGCTCGACAACAAAAGTCGAATTGAAGGGTCGGATCCTGTTCATCACGGATAATATTAAGCGCGATGAAAAGAGTCATAGAGTCATATTCATTGACGTAGAATGACTGCATGTGTGGTTGGGAATTAGGATCAAGCGGGTTGTATCTGAATACTTCAATATGTAGACGACGGCTCATATCATAGCTCCTTAGCTAGCTTTTTTGGTCTGTTTTGCTTTCTTTTTGTCTGCACCTTTGTTGGGCACACGAAGCTTTTCTTCTGGAATGTCAGCAGTAATGATTTTGCCGCCGCCATATCCACGCTCGCCCGGAGGAATTTCAAAGTATGGAGAGGCTTCTTCATATTTCAATTCCGGACGGGTTTCACCGTCTTTCCAGTATGCCAGTGTGCGGTTGAGCCATTCTTTATCGTTTCGTTCAGGGAAGTCTTCACGAGTATGTGCACCGCGGGATTCAGTACGCATGAGAGCACCGTATGCAGTACATTGAGCAAGTTTGAGCATGCCCGGTATTCTAAGAGCCAGTGAGATTTCAGGGTTAAAACCGATAGCAGTGCCTTGAAGCTTAATGTTCTTGGCGCGGTCGATCAGCTCATCGAGCTTATCAACAGCTGCCTGCAAGTCTTTACCGTTACGGAAAATGCCAACATTATCCATCATAGTGCTGTGCATTTCATCACGTAACTGGATAGCGCTTTCCTGTTTGCTGCTGCGCTTGGTCATTTCCATAATGCGTGCTGCCACTTTCGTGTGGGCATCGTTAATGGCAGATTGTTTGAAATCAACAGTGTGACCCTGCAGGAATTCAACAATTTTTTTACCAACATAGCGACCGGCAACAACGGTTTCTGCGAGGGAGTTACCGCCTAAGCGGTTAAATCCATGCATGTCCCAGCATGCTGATTCACCGGCAGAGAACAGACCTTTAAGGCCGTATGCTGCACCGTCTTTGTTTGTACGGATGCCACCCATGGAATAATGTTGAGTTGGACGGACAGGGATAAGATCGTGAATCGGGTTAACACCAAGGAAGTTCGTACAGATATCGTAAACTTCGCGCAGTTTAGTGGTAATGTGTTTTTCACCGAGATGACGAATGTCGAGCCAGAGGTGGTCGCCATATGGAGATTTGACGCCGAGTCCTTTGCGGATGTGTTCCTGCATACGACGGGATACAACGTCACGGGAAGCAAGTTCTGCTTTTTCCGGTTCGTAGTCCGGCATAAATCGATATTCGTTTACGTCCAGCAGGGTACCACCGTCACCGCGGCAGCCTTCTGTTACGAGAATATCAGTAGGTACTGTGCCGGTAGGGTGGAACTGAATAGCTTCCATGTTGCCCATTGGTACAAGTCCGGTATCGAGTGCTGCAATCTGGCCGCCACCGTCACAGATAACAGCGTTGGTAGTGGCCCTGTAAATGCGGCCATAACCGCCGGTTGCAATAAGAGTTGCGGTGGCAAGATATGCTTTCAATTCACCGGTTTTCAGGCAGCGGACTATTGCACCGAGACAGTTTTCACCGTCATGGATGAGTGCTTCGGCCTGAGTGCGGTCATGAATACCTACTTCGTAGCGTAAGCACATGGAATCAAGCGTGTTTAGAACAGAACGTCCGGTACCATCAGCTGTATAACATGTGCGCCATTTTGCGGTGCCACCGAATGCACGGGCGTGGATTAGTCCGTGTTTTTCGCGTTTTTCTTCAGCTTCAAATGGCTTACCACCTTTGTAGTAAGTGTGAACGCCGGCTTCCACGCGGTTCCAAGGTACACCCCAGTGAGCGACCTCGCGCATTACAATCGGAGCTGTGTCTGCAAAAATACGTGCAACTTCCTGATCGCACCCCCAGTCAGAACCTTTTACGGTATCGGCAAAGTGAATGTCCGGACTATCGCCTTCACCCATAATTGCGTTACCGAGTGCCGCCTGCATACCGCCCTGAGCGGCTGAAGAATGGGAACGGCGTGGTGGAACAATAGAAAGACAAGTTACATTAAAACCGGCCTTGGCTGCTTCTACAGCAACGCGTTCCCCGGCAAGTCCTGCGCCTATACAGAGTAAATCACTATAAATAATTTGCATGAGATAAATCCTGTTAATCTAGTTGGCCGTTAAACCGTAAGGAACAAAAAGCGGATAAGTGTAATCAGACCAATAGTGATAAAGCCGCCCATCATGTAGTTTTCAAGACGCTGGTACCACTTGCGGTTTGCTTTGGTAATGTATCCGTACTTGACGCCAATACGATAGAAGCCGATGCCAACATGAATTTCGGCAAGAGGAAGCAGAACGAGGTAGAAAGGAAGCCATGTTCCACTCTGGACGCGTGCAGCGCTTTTTACTGCCGTGATAGGAAGGTCTGTGAGAACAACCCACATGTGGATGGAGGCCATGACAAGAATAAGAAGAGCAGTAACAACCTGAGCAAGCCAGAGCCAGGTGTCTTTATGGTGCATCATTACGCTATGTTTTATGAAAGCGTTTGATTCCTGTGCACGCCAAGGCATTTTGCGGGCTGCAAGAAGAAAGTGTGTAAAAATGAGTAGGCCGATAATCGGGCCGCCAACCTGAGCCATGTAGGTGGTCTCAAAGAACCATGCAATGGCATTCATTAGTTTGGGACTTATGATAACACTTGAGACGAGCAGTAAGTGTGCCCAGAGAAAAAGTATGAGCAGAACTCCTGACAACATTTGCATGACGTCCAGGCGGCCGACTCCGGCTCCGGTTTTTCTTACATGTAGCGTGAGCGTACTGGCATCCATGGTCTCTCCTTAGCAGGTACTTGTGGTGCGGGCGGATAAGAGAACTGGTGATGATAACGTTCAAACAGCTCTGCTTAGTTTTGCACCGTTAGTGTTAAGCGGTGACCCATAAATGGGGTCGAGTACTTTGCTAAAAGCATGGAGTATGCCAAAAGATATAAAAGCTTAAAGTTATATAAAACAGACTGTTATGGCTGTTTGAGCGATGAAGTAGAAAGAGGGTTTTCCTGCCTGACAGGAAAACCCTCTTGTTTGGTAAGAAAACAGTACTAAGCGTTATTTAATTTGATATTTTTTCAGCAATGCATATAGGCGGGATTGGGATAGGCCAGAGAGTTCCACAGCTTGCTTAATTGAGCCTTTGGTAGAGTTGAGCAATTGCGTAAGGTAGCTGTGTTCTGCTTTTTCAATTACGGCATTCCTGTGTTCCTGCATGGTTGGCAGGTCGTCATTGTTTGCTTCATAGGAAAAATTAGAAGGCAGTTCTTCTTTCGTGCATTCCTGCGGGGTGATTCTGTTCTTGGCAAGGCGTGCACGAAGAGAAGGCGGTAGGTGCTTGATGAAAATCCGTGATTCATTGCGGGATGTTGAAACCATAAACTCGACAGCATTCACAAGTTCACGGATGTTCCCAGGCCAGTCGTAATCTTCCAGTGTAGTAAGAACACTTGGATTAAATGCCTTGGAGGACAGTTTGTTTTTTTTGAAGAAGAGCGTCATATAGTGATCAATCAGTAATGAAATATCTTGGCGGCGTTCGCGTAGTGGTGGAAGCGTTATTGTTGCAGAGCAGATGCGGAATGCTAAATCTGTACGGAAAGTGCCTTCTGTCTGCATTGCATCAAGATCTCTGTTGGTGGCAGAAATAAGACGGAAGTTGCAGGGTATTTCTTTTTTGCTGCCCAAGGGGCGCACTGTACGTTCTTGCAGAACGCGCAAAAAGGCTTTTTGGGTGGAAAGTGGTAGCTCGCCTATTTCATCTAAAAAAAGAGTACCGTTGTTCGCTTGCAGAATAAGACCTTCCTTGTCCTGCATTGCACCGGTAAAGGTGCCTTTCTCGTGCCCGAAGAGTATTGTTTCGACTAGATTCTCGGGCAGGGCGGCACAATCTACTACAACAAAAGGTCCTTTGTTACGTGCGCTGTTGTTGTGCAGGGCGCGTGCAAACAGTTCCTTACCTGTTCCGGTCTCGCCGGAAAGCAGTACGTTCATATCACTATCAGCAAGCTTTCCAATTTGTTCCAGACACCGAGTTATGGCGCTGCTTTCGCCGATAATGTTTTCTCTCCGTAAAGCCTGAACTTGGCGTACTCTTCGGGAGGCAAGTTTGTCGGACCGGTATTCTAAGGCGTTGGAAAGGGTATCCATAATTGTATGGATGGAATCACCTTTTTCTACATAGTCCCATGCCCCATTAGAGATTGCTGTTTCTGCAGCATCAGGGTCACCGTTACCCGTTATAATTATGAGTTCCGGATGGGCTGGTTGATCCATTATGTCGGTGAGGATGTCCATACCGTTGCCGTCCGGCAGTTGGACATCAAGAAAAACAGCATCAAATTCTTTCTGTGTTGTTTTTAGCAGGGCATCATGAATCGTAGCTGCTGAGTCTGCAGCATACCCGAGGTGGCGTGCTGCACGGCTGAGCGTGTACGTTACGTCAGGATCATCATCAATTATGAGTATTGCTGGAGTATTCATGAGGTTCCTTATCTGTTGAGCAGGATTCGTTGAGCAGCTGTCGTACTGCTTCGCATAGTAGTGCTGGCTCAAACGGTTTTGAGAAGAATCTGGTTACACCGAGGTCTTCCCATTCTGAGGGCGTTTCAGCGCATAGATCGCTTCCTTCTAATCCACTATATAGAATTGTCGGCATGTCCGGCTTAACTGAATGAATTTCTTTTATGAGTTCTGTTCCAGTTAAATGCGGCATCATCTGATCTGTTAACAGTAGGTCAAAATTTTCAGGGGCTGCTTTAAAAGCGTTCAGTGCGTCCCGACTATTGGTGTAAAGCGATACATTGTAGCCGTAATGGGAAAATAGTTTTTCCACAGGGTAGGCAAGGTCTTTGTCATCATCCACAAAGAGGATAGATTCTGTTCCGCCCTGAACCGGAATAGTGTTGAGTTGGTGCGGAATTTCCTCTTCAGAAATTCCTGCATACGGCAGGAGCACTGTGAAGGCCGTGCCCACCCCCGGGGTGGTGTCAACGCTGATATGTCCCTTGTTTTGTTTTATAATAGAGGAGATTACAGAAAGCCCAAGTCCTGTTCCTCCAGCTTTTTTTCGCGTTGTGTAGAAGGGATCAAAGATTTGATTGAGTAAGTGCAGAGGAATGCCCGTGCCTGTGTCGCGTACGGTCAGAGCCACATAATGGCATGCTGCGATTTTCATTTCTTTGGCTTCAGGCAGACTTATTTCACGTACAGACAATTCAATAAGCAGGCTCCCCTTTGTTCCGTCCATAGCTTGAACAGCGTTGGTGCACAGGTTCATAAGTATCTGAAGATATTGGTCAGGATCGGCATAAATAAGAGCGGAGTCGCATTTGTTGCGGACTGAAACATCAATGGTAGCAGGGATAAAAGACTCAAGCAGGCGCATGCATTCCTGCAGAACAATAGAAGGTCGCATAAGTTGTACGTGCGTACTGTTTCGGGTGCTGAAAGCTTTTATTTTACGCACCAGTGCCTTGCCTCGATTTGCCGCTTGGAGAATTCTTCGTAAATCTTCATCCGCCGATATATTTTTTTTAAGATCTATCAACGCCAGTTCACTGCACGATATTATTGCCCCCAAAATGTTATTGAAGTCATGCGCAATTCCACCAGCAAAAATGCCGATAGCTTCCATCTTCTGTGCATGGCGCAGTTCGCGTTCCATTTGTTTCCATGGCTGCACGATAGTGTTGATCATGTAGAAACTAGCGGGGACAACTAAGAAGAAAAGTACAAAGGTGGTACCCACGGACACGATTATAATCGCCTTCTGAACGTGCGTTTCCAGCTTTCTGGCAAGTGAGTTCTGTTCGGCATCAATAGTGTCAATGTAAACACCTGTGGCTATCCAGAAGTCAGTTCCGGGAATCATCTGTGCGTAGGCAAGTTTTGGAAGTGGGATGTCTTCTTTTGGTTTGGAGAACCAATATGTTGTGTATCCACCTCCGTTTTGTGCAGCCTTTGCAAGATCAGCAATATATTTGTGACCGTTTTGGTCTTCGTGGGTGAGGCGATGAGTATTGACGAATTCAGGATGAAGCGGATGCGCGATGTTAATGCCTTTTGTGTTGTACACAAAATAATATCCGTCAGAGTCGTAGCGTAGGTCCTTAACGGCATTTTGAATTTGAATCTGTTGTTGTTCTTTGGGGATATTTTTGAGTTGGTTGCTCAACAAGTCTGAAATGGTGTGGATGGAGTAAGCAATGCTTCGCTTGTAACCTGTAAGCATGGCTGATTGGGATTCTTCTATTGCGTCCTGCTTCACCTTATTCATGTAGTAGATATACGTGATGCCGATACTCGCAGAGAAAAAGAACATAAAAAGCAACAGCAAAGTGACTCTGTTTGTGATTGTCGGTTGGTCTGACACAGCACTAACTCCAGTCTTGATGAAAGAACATAGATCGACTGTAGGACAAGCTAGAAAAAAGGAAAAGGGGGAGAGGCAACTTTGCAGTTTAACACCAAAGAGTGGTGTGAATTTCAGGAGAGTTGGAGCATCCTTTTTTATAAAGTAAGTTTTTATAGAATGTTATGTTATATATTGTAAAGTAGTTAGACAGTAGATTCTCTTAGGTATTCTTTTAAGGATCATACGCTTGCGTTACGTACAGTACCCGGTTGTGTTCGTAACATGTTGCTATGGTTGCTCCATTACGATGATGCTGCCTGATGTAAGGTACTCTTTTTGCGGGTTTTCATAGAACGCGTAATATAAACGGATTATATCTGATGTGGAAAATGGGGTGATCGTTTGTCGGCAGTCTGTGCCGCCTTCATTGCTAAAATCCGATAAACCGAATTCCATCGGAGTTCCTGCCTGTGAAAAAGCAAACGGTTGCAGATCAAGTTCTGTGCTGTAGGAACCATCAGCTTTTTTGAAGCCGTTGTTTCCCGTCGCGATGTTGTCAAAGCGAAGTTTCCATATAGAAGGGTACTGATTAATGGGAGATATTGGCTGTTCCTCTTTTGGTACTTCTGCAAGATCATACCATGTTTTTAATTCACAGCTGATGAAAGAATCAAGGAGGACGTCTGAACCGGCAGCCTTTTTATCGTATGTAATAACTGAAGAGGGATGTTTAGTCATGACTGCACTTGCAATATCCCCAAGTGCGTTTTGAGGAACGAAATATACGGTGCTACTGGTGCGCGCGACCACTTTTTTGTTTTTTTGATCCAGCACCTCTATTTCGATTATTTTTTTCCCGACATCAGAAGGAGCCGTGGCCACTATGTCGATAGTGCTCGGCAGGGCAAATGTGAATGTGTTGTCCGTTGATGTGGGAATTACTGCAACAATAGCAGTTCGTCGGGACGTGTTTTCTCCACGAAATGCAAAACCAGCAGGGGCTGAGAATTGTACCATAACAGTATCAAAAACCTCTTCTGGGGTAGCAGTTCCAAACGCAGGTGTGACGTCTGCGGCTAGTTGTCCTTCAGTTATGGTGGCAGTAGCGCCAATAGGAATAGCGAAGCTGGAGCCTTCATTAAAAGCAAAAAGCTTTGACGTACCTGAGCTAGTTACGGATTCGATAACAACGTCATCTTGACCTTTGACGGTGAAGGTAATGGTGGTCGCCACACTTGAATCGTCAGCAGCTGTAAATGTTATGATGTGTTTTGAATCAATTGCTGCTGTTGTAACATTTGGAAAGAAGCTGAATTCGGTTCCGTTAGTATATGTTTTGTTTCCTGCAGTAACTCTTTGATCATTATTAGGCGAGATCGGGGCTCCTTCGTTTAGTGTACCCGCTGATGTCGTCGCAGATATTTTGAATCTGCCAGAATAGGTTGGAACAAGACCCTTAGTTCCATTGGAAGTAAGTTCTGTGACTGAGTTTTTGTTACTTAACAGAGAAACCCGGAAATGGAGAGGGGTTGTAGCAGTTTTTTGAGGTAAAGCTATTTGAGTTGAAAGCGGTGTGAAAGAATCGCATCCATCAGTGAGTTTGGTAAGAACAAAACACTCTGCAAGTTCTGTACGAGTGATATCGTTTCCCATGATCTTGTTCATTTCTTGGGAGAGTTCAATGTGTTCCTTTTCCTGTTCCAACGGATCCTTGTCTTTGTCAAAAAGTAGAGCAGAGGCTCGTTGTACGATCCTAGCCTGCTGGGTTGTTATGTACTCAACGATGCTGGAATTTAACTTAGGATTAACTTTTTTAGCTGCACCTAAGAAGGTATCTTTCTGCATGGTTTGAGCGACCGTAGCGAGGGTGGTAATAAAATTTAGCATAGAACTGTTGTCAGTCTCTTCCCCAAGGCCAAGGGCCACCATGAATGCTTGCTGCAGAACTTCATGTTTGAGTAATTTGTCTCCAAGAGGATTTGTAAATGGATCAAATGAATAGAACCCCAGTGCCTTTTGGACAATAGACGTGACTTGTCTTTTTGCTTTGTATGCCGCAGCCGTGGTGCTTCCATCTATTTGGAATAAAAGTGCAGCAAGCGTTGTAACAGGGGTAAGGTATGCTGTGTCATCTCGGGACATCATGATGCCACGAAGTTCTGCTTTAAAGAGTAAGCCTGTTTTTGTGTTGCGACCTTTTCCGTAAGCGTTTGCTCGTAACATTACAGGATATTTTTTAATTTCGTCTATGGCTGTGAAATGGATATTTCCATTTTTAGTAAAGCCAACTGGCATCCATATATTATTAATGAAGGCTTCAACCGTAGCGTTATCAAGTGGCGCAGCGACAACCGCACCGGCTACGATATCTTGGTTTTCAGATGTATATTCTTTTGTTGTTTCTTTAATTTTGTAGTCACATCCAGCTACTAAAAGCAGCATAAGCAGTAGAAGAGGTATGTTGCATACTATATTTCTCATGGAGTCCCCCCAAAATCTCAAAGCATAATTACATAATTGCAGTTATTTTGACATATCTTTTTATTATGCAAATGCTATACAAATAGATGATTCTATTTTTAATAAGAAATATGTTTAAGAATGGTTATGCATGATTCAGTAAAGAGTATGTACGCAGTGTAAACTGTGATGTGTTGTAACAGTACAAAAGATAATTGCTAAAGGATTGCGTAACAAATATTTTTGTAATGAGCATGTTGCATTGCTGTTTTATACATGAAAGGAATATGAGTTTAACATTGAAGTTGTTAGAGTGTTTTTTACATCACAAATAGTTTATAAAGAGTAAGTATCTTTGTAACGTCAAACTTTTTACAACGTTCTCTTTTTCTGTACCGTCTTGCGCTACATGTTTTTTTACCCATTACACATGTCGGTGTTATACCGGAATGGAATTCCCATTCGTTATTGACAATACGTATGGCATAATTGGTTGGGTGCGTATGACTATGTGGGGATTTACAGCAGATTTTCATCTCCCACCTATTTTAGAAGGTTACTGAACAACTACATGACTGAATCTACTTCTCTACAACTCAGAGAAGTAGATTTTTTCATATAAAAAGGTGAATAAAAAAAGAAAAGTAAAATAGGCATGTTGTAGTGTGATCTCATTTTTTGATGTAAATACTGCAACTATTAGTTGTGCCTGTAATAGCTTGTATTGTTTTGTAAATATGATGTGTTAAATACTGTAGTAAGTAGTGTTGTTACAATAATGTGAACTTCAATTATGGCGAAATGCACTTGATTTACATGAACAGCATGTGTAGGAGTTGTCTCCGTTATAAAAGGAATCTGTTTTTACAGCTAGTTCTGTATACAAAAATGTTAAAAGATACACGTTGAGTGCGTAGAGTGACTGCAGCCTCAGGAAGTAGCATCATGGTATTTCGTTGATACGTATTGCCTTGTTGTTTATAGCGGCCGTTAGAGTGTGATGTTGTACTACGAAAAAGGGAGAGGTATGCTTTCAAAGAACTTAGGTGCAATAAGTATTGTTGCTGGTACTGCTATCGGGGCAGGAATGCTTGGACTTCCAATGGCTATCGGAAGTCTGGGTTTTGCAACAGGCTCGCTGGTTTTGTTGTTTATGTGGCTTGTGGCAATTTATGTTGCGCTGCTTTTGCTGGAAATCAATCTTGAGTTTGGCAAGGGCGTAAACTTAAACTACATGACCCGCAAAATTCTCGGGCGTCCCGGTCAGCTGTTGGGAACAGGCAGCGTTTTCTTTTTGTTCTACTGTTTGCTTGTTGCATATCTTACCGGTATGGGGGGCGTTATTGCCAACACAATCGGTTTGGATCCCCGCATTGCTACTATAATATTTGCATGCATAAGTGCTGTATTGCTTTTTTCCGGAACCGACTTTGTTGTAACAGCAAATAAATATCTGTTTATCGGCATGCTTGTGGCGATGGTTGTATGCTTCGCCACTCTTGGCGGACAGTTGACCATGGACAACCTTGCTTTGGGGCAACCTAAGGCAAAGATATTGATAATGTCATTGCCTGTATTGTTTACATCCTTCGGTTATCATCCATGTATTCCTAGTATCGTTAACTACATCGGCGATGACAGGAAGACGCTTGTCCGTATCTTTATAATCGGCAGTACAATTCCGTTTATTTGTTACTTTATATGGCTAACCCTTGCTTTGGGGAGCGCAACTCCTGACCAGCTTGGAGCTATGGCTAATGTGGATCATCTGATTAACCAGATGAGTGGTGGTTCCACTTTGATCTCTACCATTCTTTCTTTGTTTGCTGCCTTTGCGCTGATCACCTCTTTTATCGGAGTTTCGTTTGCGTTGTTTGATCTTGTGGCAGAAACATTTCGCCGTAAGGATGACAAAAAAAGCCGTGCCGGAACCACAGCTATGGTATTTTTACCACCGCTTGCGGCTTCGTTACTAGCTCCGAATGGTTTTATCGCAGCCCTCGCCCATGCTGGTGCTGTATTCACGATCATCGCGATTTTTATTCCATGCGTGATGGCTTGGAAAATGCGTTCAGCAGGACAGAATCAAGAATATCGTGTCTTCGGCGGAAAACCTGCTATCGCGTTGAGCTTTGTTTGCGGGCTTGTAATTGTAACAGCAAGCTATCTTTAGTACATGCAACAAGCAGGCACGACTAGGAGCTAGGCTTGTTAACTAGACAATAAAAAAAAGCTCCCTCTGCAAAGTAGAGGGAGCTTTTTTTATTTCTCTTTGTCAGGCTGATGTCGTTGCCGTGGAGGCACCGCCGTATGGCTTTTGTGGTGGTAATTTTCACCTTTGCCATGCGGTTTATGGTGAGTCTGGGTGCCATGAAACATCTTATGCGTTGTAAAGTGCTGTGGATGCTTATGGTCGAAGAATGCTTCGTGTTTTGCATGCCAAACGGTATAATTATCACCATGAATTACGCCGGATGGACGGACAGGAGTGCCGGGTTGACCGGCTACCACTTTTTTCCGTGTTCTCCTCGCTTACTCTTAAAGTCTACGCCGTAGTTGTGTGCAGCGCAGCACCCAGGGTGCGGAACATGGGGTGTCTCTTCACAACACCCTCTGTATCCGTGCACGTGGCTCCCTTGCTCATAATGATAATGGTGGTGATCTGCTGCATGATCATGGGTGTGGCAAAGTTGATATTCGCCCTTTCCATGGCAATGGTAGTGGGAATGGAAATTATGTTCATCATGGCGGGTAGGAGGATAATGTACTGCGTGTTGCCCATGTTGATGCATGTGGTGCATCTCATCATAGTGCCTTGGAGAATGCATGTGCCAGTGCGGGTGTTCGTGCAATGATTCTTCATCGTACTCGGTTTCGATTTCAGGGGTATCCCATTCTAATGTAATAACTAGCCGCTGCTTGTCGTGCTTGACGCTCGCCTCGATATTCATTTCGATTTCTGCATGCGGTTGTAGAATAATTTTTTCTTCATCTTGTTCTACAATTACGTTCCCGTTGCGTAAGCCTTCTAAAAAGCATTCAACATGTGACATAGCAAGGTTACTTGGCACCTTTCCCGAAATGTGAATTTTCTTTTTTTCCATGTGTCTCTCCTCATGCTGGCAGTGCTAGCATAGAGATAAGAGAATGCGATTCAGCACTGCGGCATCAATGTATGGTGAGCTTTGTTTTGTGATCAGATCGCAGGATACCACAGTAATGCCTTCGCGTGACAGCATATCATTGTTGAGTGAGCCATTATACTGGGTAGTATCGGAATCAAGCACGATGAGATTAAGTATGTCGTTTGTGGAAATATCCGCGGGAGAGTCTTTTTTTAAATGAAAAAGAAGGAGTTCGATTTGTTCAGAGAGGGTGTGACCGAAAAGTTCAACGTCTGTTCCTGTATTGGGAATAAATACTTTAGGGCATTTTGTTTTTGCAATACTAGTTCCGACACCTTGCGGCAGCAAGTTAGCAAGAAGACTGGAGTAAAAACTACCCATCGGATAGCAGATAAGTTCTGCTCTGTTGATGAGGTTGCATGTACTTTTGGTAATGGACACTGAAATAGGTAAAGGGTCCTGTTGTGATTTTACAAGCCAAATGTCTTTTATTTTACTCGTAAGAGGGGCGGTTTCTTTTCCTGTAATGAGGTGCTGCCCCACAATTGTTTTACCGTCTTCTAATGAGACAGCAAGATCTGCAGTAACATTTGCAATAGGCCGTACTATCCCGCGTACTTCTGCCAGTTTGGAAAACAGGTATATGACAGGGGAAAACTGTCTATCATGATTAATGTATTCTGCCGCAAGAACAAGGTTACCAAGATTTGCACCGCGAAGATCAAATGAATCGGAAATACTTTTTTGTATTGAAATCATGCTTGATTGAATAAACTTTCGCATTGGAGACGGCACTGCATTAATGAGCGGGTGATGGCCGGTGGCAAGTTGTTCAAGCTCTTTACGTAATTCCGTTTGTGAGGCGTTTTTATCTAACCGGTATGTAAAAAAAGCATAAATTTCGGGATTACCAAGGACAGACATATCAGCAAGAGACATCAGTCGGTTCCGGATATCACCAACCGCTGGCATGAAAAATTCGTTGCGAAGAACAGCTGAACTTCCGCCGGAGTCAAAGGGGGTAATGAGATGAACCGAGTTATGTGTGTATTGTATTATATCACGTGAAACTTCTCGTAATGCTGTCCCGCCACTAAAAAAGAGAATGCGTGGACCGTTTTGTGGCGCAGAGCGGTACCGTTCTATCTTATGTTGGTCCGGTATTGTGACCGTACGGGTGATTTCAATATGCTGCATTACTCGTTATGCGTCCGCTAATCTTGTTGGTATGGGTAAGATTGTTTTCTGAAAGGGTGTAGCCAAATAGCCACGCCGCGTAAAAATGGGTTTACCATTATGGGCTGGTATATAGGCGTTGGGTGTCAAATTGTATAGCCCTAATGTTAAGTACATATAACAGACTGTTTTTTCTCATTACATGAGTAAGAGAGTCAGAGGAATATGATGCAGTGAGTTTTTTTATAAGCTGTTACTGTCTTACTGTGGTCGCAATTATTCATATTCTATTTAAAGTTATGGTGGCATTCCGTTTTCATGTGGTTCAGGGCATCTACCGTTTCATGAAACTTTTGTAGGTTGTTCTGTTGCCATGCTTCTTCGAGAGTATCAGTGAGTTTATTATACTCAGCATATAACTGGTCACCGTTCCCCGGATATTTTGTCATCAGTCTGGAATCAGTAATAAAGTCATGCACGGCTTCTTCGGGCGGAATGGAATTCTGGTGCAGAGATTTGAATATAACTTTGAAGCTTGTTGCCATACGCTTTTTTAGACGGCTGTATGGCGGTAGACCTTCTGTGCTTTTGCTTTCACATTCACAATTTCCGCAGAGTTCACACTCATCAGCGTAGGCACTTACTTTTAGCTTTACCGTCAGTTGTCCATACTCATCTTTTATAGCGAGACGAATTTTTTTTGCTTTAGTACAGTCAGGAAAATCATACTCTGGAGCAAATTCACAGGCATCAGCCAGTTTTCTTAAAAACGCAGGAAGGTCATTACGAGTTAATGTTTGCGTGAATTTTTCAGCCATGAAGTCTCCTGAAATTTGAAGTGGAATGCGCATGTATTATTAGAAAACCACGACTTGTATTGAGAGTCAAATGACAAAAAGAATTATCAATAAAAAAAGCCCCCGCAGCAATAGATGCGGGGGCTTTGAATACGAATAAACGCTTATGCGTTTACAGGATAAACAGGCTCGTCGAGTTCATCGAGGAACTTGTCGGCGCGTTCTTCCTGCATAGGAACTTCGATGTTTGCGGAAACGAAGTCGCGGTAACCGGAACCAGCCGGAATGAGACGACCAACGATAACGTTCTCTTTGAGACCGCGCAATCTGTCGCGTTTACCGCGCAGGGATGCTTCGGTGAGAACCTTTGTAGTTTCCTGGAAGGAAGCCGCAGAGATGAAGGAAGATGTTGTAAGGGATGCCTGAGTAATACCGAGAACCAGAGGTTCTGCATTAGCTGGCATACGACCTTCAGCAACAGCTTTTCTGTTTTCATCGCGGAATTCCTGCTTGTCCACCTGTTCACCAACGAGGAAGCTGGTTTCGCCCGGATCAAGCACGGATACCTTCTTAAGCATCTGGCGAACGATAATCTCAATGTGCTTATCGTCAATACCTACACCCTGGAAGCGGTAAACTTCCTGAATCTCTTCACACAAGTAGTTAGCGAGGAATTTCTCGCCCTTAATGCGAAGGATATCATGCAGTTCCGGCTGACCTTCAGTAAGCTGTTCACCCGCTTCAACGAAGTCACCTTCGGTAACGGTGATATGCTTACCTTTTGGTACGAGGTATTCTTTAGCTTCGCCAACCTCAGGTGTAACCATAAGCTTACGCTTACCTTTGGTTTCACCTGCGTAGGATACGATACCATCGATTTCGGTAACCACTGCAAGGTCTTTAGGTTTGCGAACCTCAAAGAGTTCCGCAACTCGTGGAAGACCACCTACGATATCTTTAGTCTTGGATGTTTCACGAGGTTTACGAGCGATAACATCACCCGCTTCAAGCTCCTGACCATCCTGAATCATGATAATCGCGCCAACAGGGAGCTGGTAAACCGCAGGGATGGAAGTATCGCCACGGAATTTAGGCTCACCGTTTTCATCACAGATGGAGATGGACGGTTTCAAGTTGGTTGTACGGTACTCAATAATGGTACGTGTTGCCATCTGAGTCGCAAGGTCAGTTGTTTCCTGGAAAGTTTTGCCATCGATAATATCGGTAAACTTAACTGTACCAGGAACTTCAGAAACGAATGGTTCGTTGAATGGATCCCAATCAGCGATAACATCGCCCTTGGTTACTTCCTGACCATCGGTTACGTTCAAGCGGGAACCGTTAGGAAGGATGTATTTTTCGCGTTCACGACCCTGTTCATCAACGATGGAAACCTGACCTGATTTACCAAGTACAAGTTGGTAACCATTTTTATTTGTAACAGCTTTAACACGGGAGGTCACAACGCGACCTGTGTGCTGAGCTTCAATGCTGGATTTCTCAATTTGGGTAGATGCGGTACCACCAATGTGGAAGGTACGCATTGTCAGCTGAGTACCAGGTTCACCAATTGACTGTGCAGCAATAATACCTACAGTCTCACCGCAGTTTACGAGACGACCGCGAGCAAGGTCACGACCATAACATAAAGCACAAATACCGTGTTCGGAAGAACAGGTGAGTGCAGAGCGGATGGTGATGGAGTTTACGCCGCGATCATCGAGAAGCTGTGCGCGTTCTTCGTTGATGAGGCCGTTTGCCGGAATAATCTCTTCTTTGGTAATTGGATCAAGAACCGGATAGAGAACAACACGGCCGATTGCACGTTCTGAAAGACGCATTTTGATCTCACCACCAATAACGAGGTGACCGAGCTCAAGGCCGTCAACAGTACCACAATCATGTTCGCCAATGATAACGTCCTGAACAACGTCAACAAGACGACGGGTAAGGTAACCGGAGTTCGCGGTTTTAAGCGCGGTATCCGCAAGACCTTTACGAGCACCGTGAGTGGAGGTGAAGTACTGAAGCACGGAAAGACCTTCACGGAATGAAGATGTAATTGGTGTTTCAATAATTTCACCGGACGGTTTCGCCATCAGACCACGCATACCTGCGAGCTGACGCATCTGATCCTGGTTACCTCGAGCACCGGAGTTGGACATCATGAAGATGGAGTTAAAGGAGAGGTTAGACTCTTCTTTTCCAGTCTTCTCGTCTTTGATGATATCACGTGAGATGTGCTTCATCATTTCGTTGGACACGTCCTGAGTAGTCTTAGTCCAAACATCAACGATTTTGTTGTATTTTTCGGTGCGGGTAATAATACCTTCACGGTACTGGCGTTCAATTTCGTCAACTTCTGATTGAGATTTTTCCAGAATGCCTTTTTTGCTATCCGGGATCTCAAGGTCTTTAACCGCAATGGTAACACCAGCGCGGGTACCGAACTCATAACCTAAGTTTTTGAGACGGTCACAGAGAAGAACAGAGGCTTTAATGCCGCATTCGCGGTATGCAGAGCTTACGAGTTTACCAATGTTTTTCTTGGTCATAACTTCGTTAGCTCGGTTAAAGTCCATGCCTTCCGGCAGAATTTGAGAAACGATTACGCGACCAGGGGTAGTTTCAACAATGCGTCCATCATCAAGACGAACCTTGATGCGGGCGTGCAGAGAAATCTGTCCGTGGTCATATGCAGAGATAACTTCCCAGCGGCCGCAGAATTCCATGCCTTCGCCTTTCTCGAAAGAACGTTCGACGGTCATGTAGTACAGACCGAGAACGATATCCTGAGAAGGAACGATAACTGGAGAACCGTTAGCTGGAGAAAGAATGTTGTTTGTAGACATCATAAGTACGCGTGCTTCGATCTGTGCTTCAACAGAAAGAGGTACGTGCACAGCCATCTGGTCACCATCGAAGTCAGCGTTGTATGCGGAACAAACGAGTGGGTGCAGGCGAATAGCCTTACCTTCAACGAGGGTAGGTTCAAATGCCTGAATACCAAGACGGTGAAGTGTCGGCGCACGGTTAAGGAGAATTGGATATTCGCGTACAACTTCTTCAAGGATGTCCCAAACGACCAGTTCTTCACGCTCAACCATTTTCTTCGCGCTCTTAATAGTAGAGGCGAGATTTCTTTCTTCAAGTTTGGAGTAGATAAACGGCTTAAAGAGCTCAAGGGCCATCTTTTTAGGGAGACCACATTGGTGCAGCTTAAGGCTTGGACCTACAACAATTACGGAACGACCGGAGTAGTCAACACGCTTACCGAGAAGGTTCTGACGGAAACGACCCTGTTTACCCTTGATCATATCTGACAAGGACTTGAGTGGGCGACCATTAGTACCGGTAATTGCGCGACCGCGGCGACCGTTGTCGAAGAGTGCGTCAACAGATTCCTGAAGCATACGTTTTTCGTTACGGATGATGATCTCAGGAGCACCGAGTTCCATCAAACGCTTCAGGCGGTTGTTACGGTTAATAACACGACGGTAAAGGTCGTTGAGGTCGGATGTTGCGAAACGTCCGCCATCCAGAGGAACGAGTGGGCGAAGTTCTGGTGGAATTACCGGAACAACTTCCATAATCATCCATTCAGGACGGTTGTTGGACTCAAGAAAAGCCTCAACAATCTTTAGTCGTTTTGTAAGTTTTTTCTTTTTGGTCTGAGAACGGGTAGTCTGAGATTCTTCACGTAACTCATGGCGCAGAGTCTCAAGATTGAGCTCTTCAATGAGACCGCGAATAGCTTCTGCACCCATGCCTACTACGATTGCGTCTTCGCCGTAGTGGTCGATTACCTGGAAGTAATGGTCTTCAGAGATAACCTGATTCTTGGCAAGGGAAGTCTGACCCGGATCAAGAACAACAAAAGAGTCAAAGTACAATACTTTTTCAAGATCAGACATGGTCATGTCGAGCAGTGTACCGATCTTGGAAGGCAGAGTCTTCAGGAACCAGATATGTGCAACAGGAGCAGCAAGCTCAATGTGACCCATACGTTCACGACGAACTTTGGAAGCAATTACTTCAACGCCACACTTTTCGCAGACAATGCCGCGGTGCTTCATGCGTTTGTATTTTCCGCAGTTACACTCGTAATCTTTTACTGGGCCGAAGATCTTCGCACAGAAAAGACCGTCGCGTTCTGGTTTGAACGTACGGTAGTTAATGGTTTCTGGCTTTTTAACTTCACCGAAAGACCACTCACGAATTGCTTCCGGAGCAGCAATTGAGATCTGAATAGCCTTCAAATTGTGAATATCTGCAGCCTGAGCTGTATTGCTTCGTGCAGAGAAAAGATCATCTAAAGTCATAGTTGTTACCCCACCCATAAAGGTTGTCATGCGGGTTTTGGGAACTGTAACAGTATCCTAAAATCGGGTTTGCCTTGGCTTACAAGGCAAACCCGTTCTATTTAGTCAGCAAGGAAGGTGCGCGGACCTTTTTGTTCCTCTTCCTGATGCAGAGTGATGTCCAAACCGAGGGACATCAATTCCTTAATAAGTACGTTGAAGGACTCAGGCATGCCAGCTTCAAGGAAGTTGTCACCCTTTACGATCTTCTCGTACATTTTTACACGACCAGTTACGTCATCGGACTTAACGGTCAGGAATTCCTGCAACATGTAAGCTGCACCATGCGCTTCCAGTGCCCAAACTTCCATCTCACCAAGACGCTGACCACCAAACTGAGCTTTACCGCCCAGTGGCTGCTGCGTAACGAGTGAGTAAGGACCAGTTGAACGGGCGTGGATTTTTTCATCAACCAAGTGGTGCAGTTTCAGGATGTACATAACACCTGTAGTTACGCGGTTCTCAAACTGATCACCAGTACGGCCGTCGAACAGTACGTTCTTACCGTCATCCGGCATGCCTGCATCGGCAATCCATGACCAGATTTCTTCTTCACGTGCACCATCAAATACCGGAGTCTTAGTAACGATACCGGTGCTCAGTCGACGAACTGCTTGGGTGAATTCATCATCATCCATTTCGTCAACCATGCGGTTGATAGTCTTACACTTGTATACTTCTTTAACTCGGGCGCGAACATCTTTGAGATGTTCTCCGGTTTCAAGAAGTGCTGCAAGCTGTTCACCAAGTTTGAGTGCGCCCCAACCTAAGTGTGTTTCCATGATCTGACCGATGTTCATACGAGACGGTACACCCAGTGGGTTAAGTACGATGTCTACAGTAGAACCATCTGCAAAGAACGGCATGTCCTCAATTGGCAGAATCTGGGAAACAACACCTTTGTTACCGTGACGGCCAGCCATTTTGTCACCTACGCTAAGCTTACGCTTAACTGCGATGTAGCATTTAACCATCTTAAGCACGCCTGGAGGCAGATCGTCGCCTTCAGACACTTTATCACGCTTGGTGTCGTAGATATTTTTAATAAAGGAAACCTGCTTATCATATTCTTCAATGATGTGCTCAATGGCTTCGTTTACTTCTTTAGACTTAAACAGACCTGAAAGTTTCTTAACTGGTATTTCATTAAGAATTTCAGCTGTTACTACGTGACCTGCTTCAGCAAGAACTTCGCCTTTACGCTTACCTGGGATGTTGTAAGCAAGCTGTTTACCTTCTGCTTCTTCCACAACTTTAGTCATGGTAGACATAGTGAGTGCAGCAATGTGGCTCTGTTCTTTACGATCGAGCTTAGCAAGTTCGTAATCTTCAATATTTTTAGTGCGTTCGTCTTTTTCACCGGAACGACGGTTAAACACTTTAACGTCAATTACAGTACCTTCGATTCCAGGAGGAACTTTCAGGGAGGTGTTCTTAACGTCACGTGCTTTGTCACCGAAGATCGCACGGAGGAGTTTCTCTTCAGGGGAGAGCTGAGTCTCACCTTTAGGAGTAATTTTACCTACGAGGATATCGTCCGGGCATACGTTTGCACCGATGCGAATAATACCGCTGCCATCAAGGTTGCGGAGCATTTCTTCGCTTACGTTCGGAATATCACGGGTAATTTCTTCAGGTCCAAGCTTGGTGTCACGAGCAACAACTTCAAACTCTTCAATGTGTACGGAGGTAAAGACATCTTCTTTAACCGTACGTTCGGAGATGAGGATGGAGTCCTCGAAGTTGTAACCACACCAAGGCATAAACGCTACTACGAGGTTTTTACCCAGTGCCAGTTCGCCATCTTCAATACCAGGGCCGTCAGCGAGAATAGTACCGCGAGTAACTTGCTGGTTAGGATGACAGGTTGGTTTCTGACCAAAGCAAGAGCTCTGGTTAGATTTGTGATGCTTTTGCAGATCGTAGCTGCGTACTCCGCCAGACTCAGGGTAGAGGCCGTTAAAGTATGATACAACGATGCGGTCTGCATCAGCAAAGCGGACAATGCCGTCGGCTTCAGCGATAATACATGCTCCGGAGTCCTGTGCAACAGGGCCTTCCATGCCGGTTCCAACAATAGGTTTATTACAGCGGAGCAGTGGAACTGCCTGACGCTGCATGTTAGAACCCATAAGTGCGCGGTTCGCATCATCGTGTTCGAGGAACGGAATCAGCGCAGCAGAGATGGAAACCATCTGGCTTGGTGAGATGTCCATAAGGGTAACATCTTCACGTGGAGACATGAGAACGTCGCCAAGGTAACGAGTGGTAACAAATTCATTCACAAAGCTGCCATCATCTGCGAGTTCTGCGTTTGCCTGAGCAACAACATGACCCTGTTCAGTGGTAGCATCCATGTAGATAACTTCATCAGTAACGCGTGAGTCTTTAACTACACGGTACGGAGTTTCAATGAAACCGAAATCGTTAACTTTGGAGTATGTAGTCAATGACACGATCAGACCAATGTTTGGACCCTCTGGAGTCTCAATTGGGCAGATTCGGCCGTAGTGAGAAGTATGTACGTCTCGAACTTCAAAGCCTGCGCGTTCACGGGTCAGACCGCCAGGTCCAAGTGCAGACAGACGACGTTTGTGAGTAACCTCGGATAACGCGTTAGTCTGGTCCATAAACTGAGAAAGCTGGGAAGTACCGAAGAACTCTTTAAGCACTGCAGCAACCGGTTTTGGGTTGATGAGGTCATGCGGCATAAGAGTCGCGACTTCCTGCAGGCTCATGCGTTCTTTGATAGCACGTTCCATACGTACGAGACCGATACGGTACTGGTTTTCTACCAGTTCACCTACCGGACGTACGCGACGGTTACCGAGATGGTCGATATCGTCTGCTGGGCCGTGAGAGTCTTTCAAGTTACACAGAATCTTAATTGCTGTGAAAATATCGTTGTCTGATAAAGTGCGCATGTCGTTCTCGCGATCGAGATCGAGGCGCTGGTTCATTTTATAACGACCTACTGGAGATAAGTCGTAGTAGTCTCCGCTGCGGAAAAGGTTTTCGAAGAATGTACTTGCGATTTCCGGAGTTGGAGGAGAACTTGGACGCAGACGACGATATATTTCAACACGGGCGGACTCAGAGTCTTCTGTTTTATCAAGAAGAAGAGTGTCACGCATGGAAGAGGATACGTCAGCACCGCGAGTGTGAAGAACAGGCAGGCGCTTAACACCAGCTTCACGAATGCGTTCTACGGTATCTTCGGTAAGTTCATCTGCTGCATCAGCAAGAACTTCACCAGTGTTTTCATCAACAAGATCTTCGGCAAGGAAAAGACCGGTAAGTGTATCAGGAGCAACTTCAATTGTCTCGATACCAGCCTCAAGAAGCTGACGCCAAGTACGCTTGGTAATTGGTTTGCCTTGCTTTACGAATACTTTTTCACCATCGCCAAGATCCACGTACGCAATTTCTTTGCGGTACATGTCTTTGTGCACTTCCCACATCACTTTGCCGTCTTCAAGGCGGAAGTACTCTTTTTCGTAGAAGCAATCGAGGATATCAGCTCGTGACATACCCATTGCTTTAAAGAGAATTGTGGCAGGCATTTTGCGACGACGGTCAATTCGTACGTACAAAATATCTTTATGATCGAAGTCAAAGTCGAGCCAGGAACCACGCATCGGGATAATGCGACAGCTATAAAGTACTTTACGGCTGGAGTGCGTTTTACCTGAATCATGCTCAAAGATGATGCCAGGAGAACGCTGCAACTGGTTAACGATAACTCGTTCGGTACCATTGACAATAAAAGTACCTTTCTCGGTCATTAATGGCAGGGTACCAAAGTAGATATCCTGTTCTTTAATATCACGGATGGTGCGGTTTTCGGTCTCTTCATCTACATCATATACAACAAGACGCACGGTAATGCGGATTGGAGCTTCGTAGGTAAGACCTTTTGCAATGCATTCTGCTTGGTCGTATTTTGGTTCACTGATATCGTAGCGAACATACTCAAGGCTTGCAGTGCGGTTAAAGTCTTCAATAGGGAAGACAGAACGGAATACACCTTCAAGACCTTCGTCAGGCAGTCGGTCAGTACGTCCTTCCTGCAAAAACTTCTTGTAGGAGTCTACCTGCAAGTTGAGAAGATGCGGGATAGGAAGCGTTACTTCGATTTTACCAAATTTTTTATAAAGTTGGCTCATATTTACACCTCAAAAGAGACGGTTTGCCAAAGATGATGCCACTGCGGCTAAGAAGCATCGGAAAATGGCGCGTTTGCTTAACCAAAGTCGGCGGATTATCTCCGAAACGGATACATAAGCATGCGAAAAAGGGCGCCCGGTGGACTTAGGTGTCCGAAAAGACTGGGCAGCGGGTAGGTGTTGCTGAAGGCATGCAAATTCAGCAGCAGCAAGCAGAACATGTCCGCTCGGTCATGTTCTGTATTAAGTGAAAAAATTCTGGATGGTAAACGTTCGGAAATGGTCAGCAACGTGTCGCCCAATTGTTAATTAGCGTTACGTAACAAAGACAAGTCGACCAAATGCGTAATCTAGTTCACTACTAGATTTTGTGCAAGCTTTTTTTTGATCTTCCCCTGTACATCAGAGCTAATAAAACGCGGACGGAAATAAATTCCCGCCCGCGCCTGAATTTGCTTCAGCAGTAAAAAGTAGAATTATTTAACTTCTACTTCTGCGCCTGCTTCTTCAAGAGCTTTCTTAGCAGCTTCAGCATCTTCTTTAGATACTGCTTCTTTGAGAGCTTTAGGAGCGCTATCTACAGCTTCTTTAGCTTCTTTGAGGCCAAGACCGGTGAGAGCGCGAACTGCTTTAATAACAGCAATTTTGTTGCCGCCAGCAGCTTTGAGGATAACATCAAATTCGGTTTTTTCTTCAGCTGCTGCGCCACCTTCTGCAGGTGCTGCTGCTACTGCTGCTACTGGAGCTGCAGCGGAAACGCCAAAGGTTTCTTCGAGTTCTTTGATGAATTCAGAAAGTTCGAGTACGGTCATGTTAGAGATAAATTCTACAACCTGTTCTTTGGTCACGGACATGGTAGTCTCCTAAAATAATTTTGGCTTAATATTGTTTAATTAATACAAGTTCTGCTTATGCAGCTTCTTTCTGATCTCTGATAGCATTCAGAGCGTAGAGGAAGTTGCGCAGAATGTTGGCGAAAAGGCCAACGAAGTTTGTTGGAACGGCGTTCATTGTGCCAAGCGCCATACCAAGCAACTGCTGCTTGCCAGGGAGCTTTGCGAGTTCACCAAGCTGAGCTTCGGTGAGAAGCTTGCCTTCAAGAGAAGCATGCTTAACAACGAGGTGTTTGCTCTTCTTAGCGAAATCAACGACAGCCTTAGCAACTGCAACGGGATCTTCGAAACCAAGGGCGATACCAGTGTTCTCTTTGAATGTATCAGCGAGAACTTCATGATCACCACCGGTGACTGCGATGCGAGCCAGAGTATTCTTCACAACATGGTATTCACCATCTGCATTGCGAAGGTCACTTCTGAGCACGGTCATCTCTTCCACCGGCAAGCCCTTGAAGTCAGTCACAACCGCAATAGAAGCACCTTCTGCTTTTTCTTTCAGGCGCTCAATAATGGCGGCTTTTTCAGACCTGTTCACGTTCAGTCTCCTTAGACTAAGGGGGATTTGCCAATGGAAAACCAAGCCAAATTGTCTCGGTAGGACTTATAAATGCCTACTGTCTTCGACTCAGAATTCCAGTCCTCTGCCAAAAAGCTGGAGCGAAACTAATGCTTCGCTCCAACTCAAATATGATACCGAAGAATTAACCTTCGATGAACTTGCGAATAAGGGTAGGGTCTACTTTGTAGCCAGGACCCATGGTGCTGGAGAGGGACAGAGCCTTCATGTAAGCACCTTTAGCGGATGATGGCTTGAGACGGTTCACGTTCTCAAGAACGGTTTTAAGGTTATCCATGAGCTTTTCAGCGCCGAAGGAAACCTTACCGATAGGAGCGTGAAGAACACCAGCTTTGTCTACTTTAAATTCAACACGGCCGGCTTTCATTTCTTTAACTGCGTTTGCTACGTCAAAAGTAACAGTACCAGTTTTTGCGTTAGGCATAAGACCACGAGGGCCGAGTACGCGACCAATCTGACCTACGAGAGCCATAACGTCAGGAGTTGCAACAGCTTTGTCAAAGTTGAGGTTACCAGCTTTAACTTCTGCTACGAGATCTTCTGCACCAACGATTTCAGCGCCAGCTTCGCGAGCTTCAGCCTGTTTTTCGCCTTTACAGAATACTGCTACGCGCACGTCTTTACCAAGACCGTGTGGAAGTGAGCATGCGCCACGAACCATCTGGTCAGAGTATTTAGGATCAACGCCGAGGTTGATAGCAACGTCAACAGTTTCATCAAATTTTGCAAAAGCAGAATCAACTACTTTAGCCATCGCTTCTTCAACTGCAAAGCGAGCGGTAAGCTCAAGGCCTTCAGCTGCCTTACGGTATTTTTTCCCATGCTTAGGCATAGTAATATCCTTTTTCTTCTCTGTGTTAATCTCCTGCCGCTCGATCTAAGATAAAAAGAGCCGGGCGTTATGCACGGCGAACGGCAGTCCAACTGATTTACAGAATGCTATTTAACATCAATGCCCATGGAGCGAGCAGTACCTGCGATGATCTTTTTAGCTGCATCAATATCTGCTGCGTTAAGGTCAGGCATTTTGAGTGTAGCAATTTCTTCGATCTGTGCATCGGTAACGGAACCAACTTTGTTACGGTTTGGCTCGCCAGAACCTTTAGCAACTTTTGCAGCTTTGATAAGCAGCACAGATGCAGGTGGAGTTTTGGTGATGAAAGTGAATGAACGATCCTGGAATACAGTAATGATTACAGGAATGATCATGCCTTTCTGATCCATGGTCTTAGCGTTGAACGCTTTACAGAACTCCATGATATTCAGGCCGTGCTGACCAAGAGCAGGACCTACTGGAGGAGACGGGTTCGCCGCACCAGCAGGAATCTGAAGCTTAATTTTTGCAATTTCTTTTTTAGCCATACCACTATACCTCTATAGCAAACGCCACTTGCGTGGCGATAGGTGCTTTATTGTGCTTGTTTATCCCTTATCTACCTGAACAAAGTCCAGCTCGACAGGTGTTTGTCTGCCGAAAATAGATACGGATACTCTGAGCTTACCCTTGTCGTAGTTTACATCTTCCACGACGCCGTTGAAACCGCCGAACGGTCCATCAATAACGCGTACTTCATCACCGCGTTCAAAGTTGAACTTAGGACGAGGCTGTTCCTGACGAGCTTCCATCATAGAGAGGATACGTGCTGCTTCTGAATCCCGCATAGGGGTAGGGCGGTTTTTGCCGCCGATGAAGCCAGTTACCCGCTGAATGTTGGAAATAAGATGCCAAGAGAGATCAGTCATGATCATTTTGACCATAACATAACCTGGGTAAAACTTACGAGTAGAGGTGCGTTTTTCACCTTTTACAAGTTCTACCACTTTCTCAGTAGGTACAACAACTTCCTCAATTTCACCTTGTGCTTCGCCGGTGCGGATCATCTGAGAGATGGTCTGCTCAACACGCTGCTCAAAACCTGAGTAGGTGTGGATAATGTACCAACGAGCTTTTCTTACGGGTGCTTGTTCCTCGGTCATAGGAATATCCGTTTAGGAAAGAATGTATTCTACAAGCTTTGTAAGACCTAAATCTACAAAGCCTAGAAATAGAGACATGACAACAACAAGAGCCAGCACTGCGATGCTGGTTGTCACTGTCTCTTTTCGGGAGGGCCAGACTACTTTTTTAATTTCGACCTGGGACTCTTCGAAGAACTCTTTAAGCTGAGTTGCTTTGTTAGCTTCGCTAGCTTTCGCTTCAGCTTTTTTGGAGTGCTTTTTTGCCATTGTCGCCTCGCCGTGAAAGAAGGAAGAAGAAAATGGCAGGGGTGGAGGGATTCGAACCCGCAACATCCGGTTTTGGAGACCGGCGCTCTAGCCGTTGGAGCTACACCCCTGCGTTTTTATAACAACTACTTAGTTTCGCGATGAAGAGTGTGTTTCTTGTCCCAAGGACAATACTTGTTCAATTCAACACGACCAGTAGTGGTCTTCTTATTCTTTACGGTCGCGTAATTGCGTCGTTTGCACTCTGTGCAAGCGAGCTGGATATTAACGCGCATGAATTACTCCACGATCTCAGATACAACACCTGCACCTACGGTACGGCCACCTTCGCGGATAGCGAAGCGGAGACCAGTTTCCATAGCGATTGGGTGAATGAGTTCTACGTTGAATACAGCGTTATCGCCTGGCATTACCATTTCAACGCCTTCGTCAAGAGCGATTACGCCGGTGATGTCAGTTGTACGGAAGTAGAACTGAGGGCGGTAACCAGTGAAGAATGGAGTGTGACGTCCGCCTTCATCTTTAGAAAGTACGTATACTTCTGCTTTAAACTTGGTGTGTGGGTTGATGGAACCAGGTTTACAAAGAACCTGACCACGTTCAACTTCATCACGTTTAATACCACGGATAAGAAGACCAACGTTATCGCCAGCTTCACCACGGTCGAGAAGTTTACGGAACATTTCAACGCCGGTACAAGTAGTTTTCTGAGTATCTTTGATACCAACGATTTCTACTTCTTCACCAACAGTGATAACACCACGTTCAACACGGCCAGTTACTACTGTACCACGACCGGAGATGGAGAACACGTCTTCGATAGGAAGAAGGAAAGGTTTGTCGATATCACGCTGTGGCTCAGGAATGTAAGAGTCACAAGCATCGAGGAGTTCGAGGATTGGAGCTGCATCAGCATCGTCAGCAGAATCTGCTTCGAGTGCTTTAAGTGCAGAACCACGAATTACAGGAATGTCGTCACCTGGGAAATCGTAAGAAGAAAGAAGTTCACGAACTTCCATTTCAACGAGTTCAAGCAGTTCTTCGTCGTCTACCATGTCGCATTTGTTCATGAATACAACGAGGGAAGGTACACCAACCTGACGAGCGAGCAGGATGTGCTCACGAGTCTGAGGCATAGGACCGTCAGTAGCTGCAACAACGAGGATACCACCGTCCATCTGAGCGGCACCGGTGATCATGTTTTTGATGTAGTCTGCGTGACCTGGGCAGTCAACGTGAGCGTAGTGACGGCTGTCAGTTTCGTACTCAACGTGAGCAGTTGCAATGGTGATACCGCGTTCTTTTTCTTCTGGAGCTTTGTCGATTTCGTCAAAAGCTACAGCAACGCCGCCCATTTTGAGTGCAGCAATTTTAGTGATAGCTGCGGTGAGAGTGGTTTTACCGTGGTCAATGTGACCAATGGTGCCGATGTTTACATGCGGCTTACTACGTTCAAATTTTTGTTTACCCATGAGTAAATCTCCCTGGCAATGAATTTTCTCGGTTATCCGAAAATAATTAATGGAGCTCTCAAGCAGAATTGAACTGCTGACCTCATCCTTACCAAGGATGCGCTCTACCTACTGAGCTATGAGAGCTTCTCTTATTCAAAAAGCTATAGGGAGAACTCAGGCTAGTTGGAGCGGGAAACGAGACTCGAACTCGCAACCCTCAGCTTGGAAGGCTGATGCTCTACCAATTGAGCTATTCCCGCTTATAAGCGCCGTAGTTCTCCGACTTGAGTCTCCTACAGCCTGCTACTTAGCAACTGGTGGTGGGGGGAGGATTTGAACCTCCGAAGGCGTACGCCGACAGATTTACAGTCTGTTCCCTTTGGCCACTCGGGAACCCCACCTGTTCTGGAGCTGGCGATGGGACTTGAACCCGCAACCTGCTGATTACAAATCAGCTGCTCTACCAATTGAGCTACGCCAGCAACGAGAAGAGTGTTTATATACCCCCCAACGTTTTGGCAAGTAAAAAAACACTTTTTTAGATCTTTTTTTTGTCTTTTTTAAAAAAGGCAAAAAAAACAGACAGTTGAAAAAAAGCAAAAGCTGTAGTTAATCTCTAGATTTTAGCCACTTAGACAGTCGTTGCCTGAGCAACAAGGATCGACACTCGTTCTTTTTACGGCATTTGTCCACTATAATTTGATAAGCCGTGGATTTGATCTTTAAAAAAAATTACTGCTGCATGGTGGTGCGGACACACTATAGTCGAATATTGATTGCTGGTGTTTTATATCTTTTTACTTTTGCTGGTGAATATAATTGAGGGGGCTGGGGGTGATAGAACGTGTGAGAAGAGGTGAGTAGCTTTATATATAGTAAGGCGAAAAAAAAGACCGCCCAATGGGCGGTCATGTATACAAAAGAGGGAGGAGGTTGTTTATGCCACAGCTGTTGCTGCGGAAGCAGCAACTTCAGGAACTTCTACCGGTGCTGGTGCTTCTGCGGTGACACTTTCAAGGTAGATGTCTGCGTTTTCATCGATTGTGCGCAGGAACTGGTTGTTCAGCGCGTGACCGGAGCAGTAAACTTCAAAGTGTCCCTCGAGAGGTGCGCCAAGCATGGTCATATCACCAATGAAATCGAGGATCTTATGGCGAACAAATTCGTCGGGGAAGCGTAATCCGTCTTCATTCAGTACATTGTAGTCATCAAGTACAATTGCGTTCTCAAGGGAACCGCCAAGAGCGAGCTTTTTAGATCGCAGGTATTCAACTTCGCGGAAGAAACCGAAAGTTCGTGCTTTTGCGATGTCTGTAGCGAATGTTTCCGGGGTGACTTCAACGGACATCGTCTGCACGCCAATGAGAGGGTGTGCAAAGTCGATGGTGTAGTCGATGGAAAGTCCTTTGTGTGGCTTGGCGCTGATGCGTTTGCCATCGCGTTCGAAATTGATTTCTTTCTTGATGCGTTTCACTGTGCGGGGGCGAGCCTGTTTGCGCAGTCCGGCATCTTTAAGCAGGAAGATGAAAGAAGCAGCTGAGCCGTCCATGATTGGAACTTCTCCGCCTTGGATTTCGATACGGATGTTGTCGATCTGCATTCCGTGGATTGCTGCAAGAAGGTGTTCTACTGTTGCGGCTGAGGTGTTGCCAACTCCGAGAACTGTTGCAAGCTGGGTAGCAGTTACGAGTTGCGGTGTAGGTGCGATAACCTTTACGCCGTCTTCGCCATGTATATGAAAAATGATGCCTGTGTCTTCAGCGGCAGGGTGTAATGTAAGTTTTACTATTTTACCACTGTGTACGCCAACACCTGAGCATCCGATTGATTTGTTAATTGTCTTTTGTAGCATTAAAAGTTCCCTCCAACATGGTATAAGCAAAGAATGTGCCAGAGGTGTTTTTGTATTTATTATATTGGAATTAATAGTTTTTTTATACTGAGGCTACCTCGGCTAACTGTGTGCTTTTAGCACAGTGTGACTTTTTAGCACAGTGCTATACTTTATATCCACAGACGAAACGATCATGACCGGATAGATCTTTAATGATAGCCGTTTCGGCCCATTTTGTAGGATTCTTATCAAATTCTTTCAGTAAATCAGGGCCTTGCCAGAAGCCCATTTCCATAATGAAGAATCCTGATGGGTTAAGCCACTTGGAGGCAAGCTCTATGAGTAGTGTTCCGTGTTCAAGTCCGCTTGTGCCCGGAACTAACGCAGAAGCTGGTTCAAATTGCTGAACTTCGGGGTCTAGCTTTATATATTCTGACTGGCTGACATATGGCGGATTTGTGGCAATCAGGTCAAATGTGTTGTTTTTGAACAACGGTGTGGTGAAATCGGCACGAATGCACGTAACTCTGCTGGCAACTCCGTTGTCTTTTATATTCTGCTTTGCTGTGGCAAGTGCCCCTTCTGAAAGGTCGACTGCAACGCCGTATGCCTCTGGCAATTCAGCAGCAATAGTTGTGGCAATGCATCCACTTCCTGTGCCTAAGTCTGCAAAGCGGAATGGCCCTTTGTGAGCAAAGCGTTCAAGAACAGCTTCTATAAGATGCTCTGTTTCCGGACGCGGAATAAGGGTATGTGGATTGACCTGAAACGGTCTCCCATAAAATTCTCGCTCACCCATGATGTATGCCGCCGGCTCTCCGGTTCCGCGCCGCAGGATGAGTTTTTCCATCTCAGCGTACGCTTCATGGGAAACCTCACGGTGGGAGTGAATAAGGATGTCGAGGCGGGATATGCCTAGTATTTTGCGGAGCACTAGTTCAGCCGAGAGTCTAGGAGAATCAACAGCCTTCCCGGAAAGGTATCCCGAGAAGGCTGTAAGTATCGTCTGAATAGTGAGCTGTGCGGGTTTTTGTACCGCCATAATGCCCTCGTGTCTTATGCGTCAGCCTGAGCTTTAAGCTTTTCAGTCTGATCGGCCGTAATAAGAGCGTCAATCAACTCGTTAATGTCGCCGTCCATAATGGCGTCAAGTTTGTACAAGGTCAGGTTGATACGGTGATCTGTACAGCGACCTTGCCCAAAGTTGTAAGTGCGGATACGACCGGAACGGTCACCAGATCCAACTTGTGATTTGCGCTGTTCTGCAAGTTCATCGTGCTGTTCCTGCTGCACTTTCTGCAACAAGCGGGATGAAAGAATTTTAAGCGCTTTGGCTTTGTTTTTGTGCTGGGACTTTTCGTCCTGACAGGAAACAACAAGGCCGGTTGGAATATGTGTCACACGGATAGCGGAGTCAGTTGTGTTAACGGACTGACCACCAGGGCCGGAAGCACGGAAAACGTCGAATCGAAGGTCTTCATTGCGAATATTTGCGTCAACTTCTTCAGCTTCAGGCATAATTGCTACTGTGGCAGCCGAAGTATGAACTCGACCCTGAGTTTCTGTGGCTGGTACGCGCTGCACGCGGTGGATGCCGGATTCGAACTTGAGGCGGCTGTAAACTTTGTCGCCCTTAACAAGTGCGATAACCTCTTTGAGGCCACCGGTTCCTGTTTCGCTTGTGCTCAGCAGTTCTATTTTCCAGCCAATGCGTTCAGCATAGCGGGAATACATGCGGAATAAGTCTCCAGCAAAAAGTGCAGCTTCGTCACCGCCGGTACCGGCGCGGATTTCCAGGATGGTGTTTTTTTCATCCATTGGATCTTTAGGAAGTAGAAGGATAGTGAGCTGCTCTTCCATTTCTGGAAGTTGGCGCTCAAGTTCTTTCACTTCTTCTTTTGCCATTTCAGCAAGTTCCGGATCGCTGTCATGCATGAGCTCTTTGTTTTCTTCAAGAGATTCCTGCATGGTGCGGTATTTGCGGAATGCTTCAACAACGTCTTTAAGATCAGAATGAGCCTTAGTCAGTTTGCGATAGCGTTCCTGATCACCAAATACTTCAGGAGAGCTGAGCTGCTGTTCAAGGTCTTCGAATTTGCGCTCAAGATGTTCTAACTTGGCTAACATTATGCTTTCTCCGCTACTGTATACTCAGGGGTATATATATCGTCAGGAGCCTCGTTTCCGAGAGCTTCCTTAAGTGCAACAATGGCAACCTCAAGCTGCTGTGAATCTGGTTCGTGGGTAGTGAGCATTTGCAGCATCATACCCGGTGCGCTGAGGATTTTGCCTAAGATTGTATCATTAATTTTTGCGCTGTATTTAATAAGTTCATATGCAAATGCGCTGATAGGCGCCATAAGCAATAACTTAAAAAAGATAATAAAACTGTGTTTTACGACTGCAGATTCCGGTGTCCAGATCATAAGCATTATTGGAACAAGGATTGTGTGCAGGATAATGGCAACAGATAGAACAAAAAGCATGAACGTTGTGCCGCAGCGTGGGTGCAGTCTGCTATGAAGAATTGCAGAGCCCGGGCTTACAGCCTTTCCATCTTCAAACGCCCAGATAACTTTATGTTCTGCGCCATGGTACTGAAAAACGCGTTTTATATCAGGGATAAATGAGATACTAATGATGTATCCCAAAAAGATGCTGAATTTAAAGAAACCATCCCATATCTGAAATGAAAGCCCGTTTACATCACCGCCAATCCCCAAGTAGTTCATCCCGATGGAGAACAAGTGAGGCAGCACGACAAAAAGAAATAATGCAATGCCTACAGAGCAGATCAGTGTAAGGGTGAGGTGCCACGGCTTAAGTTCTTCTTCCTCTTCTGCATCTACAGCTTGTGTCGCGGAAAAGTTAAGAGCCTTAATGCCATTGACCAGTGTTTCTATAAGGATAGGAAAGCCGCGTACGAAAGGACGCTTAAAAAAATCAGCTTTAGAAAAAGTGAACCATGGGCGTTGATCTACAATAATTGAACCGTCAGCTTTGCGAACTGCAATAGCTAGACGATCCTGATTGCGCATCATAACGCCTTCCATGACTGCCTGACCACCGACGTTACATCGGGCTGCAGAAAGTATGGTTGATAAAACGGAGCGGAAATTTTTGCGGAGAGTAGTCATCTGTTCCTCGCAGTCGAGCTAAAGAATACTCCTCCCCAAAAAGAAAACCTTTAAGGGGAGGAAGATTCGCCGCCGGTCTGGCGACGGCCTCAAAAAATGCGAGAAAAGTGCTATTTCTGGAAATTGGCGTATTTCTTGCGGAAACGATCGATACGACCTGCGGTATCAACGAAGCGCTGTTTACCGGTGTAGAACGGGTGGCACTGAGAGCAAATCTCAACAGCTACTGTTTCACCTTTAGTAGAACGTGCTTCGGATTCGTAGCCGCATGCACAAGAAATTTTTGCCTTAAACACTTTTGGATGGGTATCTTTTTTCATATTAAACTCCTCACGAAGATGCAGAACGGAATTTCTTACGTCAGTTGCGTTTGGAAGGCAAGAAAAATATATTGAGTCTCCACAAACGATGATGTAGTTGACAGTTCGCTTTAGTTTATAAGCGCTGGCATCATAAAAATGCATTTAACTAGTCTGCATGCCTCAGGATGAATGATTTTTTTCGTACATTGCCGAGGTGCAAAGAAATTTTTACCGAGCCAACCACGCTATGGTTAAATACATAGCAGGCTCGTCGCAGTCTAAGATGTCCTGCGCCATCTTGTAATTATAACCGGCAAGGAGTGCGTATGCTTCCCTTGCTCCAATGTCAAGGCAAATAACATGGCAAAAAAAGAACGAGCCGATCAACTTGTTTTTGATGCGGGTCTGGCTGACAGCCGCGAGAAGGCGAAACGCCTGATTATGGCGGGTCAAGTTTACGTTATCCGTAATGGAAATCCGGAACCGGTGATAAAGCCGGGCCAAAAAATGGATTTGGAATCTCTTTTCGAAGTTAAAGGGATAGAGCGTTTTGTCAGTCGTGGCGCTTATAAGTTGCTCACTGCTATAGAGCATTTTGGAATTGACCCTGCAGGGAAAATTGCGCTGGATGCCGGTGCGTCAACTGGCGGCTTTTCTGACTGTCTGCTGCAGCACGGTGCAAAAAAAGTATATGCTGTGGATGTTGGATATGGGCAGTTGCATGAAAAGCTCCGTCAGGATGACCGCGTTATTAATCTTGAGCGTACCAACTTGCGAAATGTTGATGATACCATTATTCCAGAGCAGGTAGATCTTGTTGTTGGGGATGTTTCCTTTATATCTCTGAAGCTTATTCTTCCTCCTTGTGTGGCTTTGTTACGAGAAGGCGGCGAACTTGCGATGCTGATTAAGCCGCAGTTTGAATTGGGACCGGGCATGACGGACAAAGGTGTTGTCCGTGATCCAGCTTTGCATCAACAGGCTATTGATGACGTAACAAATTTTGCCGTGAATGAGTTGAAACTCACATTGCTGGGTGTTGTACCGTCAAGCATCAAAGGGCCCAAAGGAAATCAGGAGTTCATAGCTTATTTTAAGAAATAGATGCTGTGCGTATTTTTTTATAGTATAGGTTATTGCTTTTGTTGTTTAAAGTTTTACATCTATTGATCGATAAGAAACAATACGGCTTTCTGGCTGTGCAATAATTTGTTGTGGTGAATAAGGCTCTCTGTGGTTTTTAGATTTGCTAACATAGAGACTGGCTCTCAGTTGGGGTTCTTTGTCTTTCGGGAAAATAGGGGGCTAATGTGCGTATAAAAAGTATTGCTACTGAGCTTGTTGCTACAGTTTTACTCATCGTTTCAATTTCCGTTATCTGCATCGTTCTTTACGTTTCTTCATCTACACGTGAAATTGTAGAAGACGTTCAGTTAGGAGCAATGGATCGAGAAACAGTGTTGGCAGACACTTCATTAAAACAGTTTACAGCCAACCTCCATTCGTTAGTGGTCTACCTTGCAGGTCATGAAGATGTTATAAACAGTGCATGGGTAGAAGGTGAAGAGGGACGTAAGCTTTTGGAGAATATCCTTAAGCTTAATAATGATGTTCAAGCTGTTTTTGTCTTTAACAAAAAAGGTGAAATTACTTCCGGTGTTACTCGTAGCGGGCCTTCATTGAATGGTAATACGGAACCGGCAGCACTGTGGAAATCAATGCTTCTGGATCAAGAAAATGAGCTATACGTAACGCAGAAAGTTCTTTCGAATGATGTGATCGGGAAACGTCTTCTTGGTATGGGAGCCCGATTATATGATTTTGTTGATAATTCGCTTATTGGAGGGGTTGTTGTGTTTGCTGATATTGGGGAATTTGGCAAACGCTATATTGACCCAGTTTCCTTTGGGCAATCGGGATATGCTTATTTAATTGACGCTTCGGGTACAATTGTAGCGCATCCTAATGAAAAGGTTATTTTTAAGCATTCTTCTGTTTATGACAAAATTATTCAGTCAGAAGCAGCTGGTCAAAACTTCTTTAGCTATAATTATCAAGGCGTTGAAAGATTACAGCGGTTTGTAAAGAATAAGGAAACTGGCTGGTATATCAGCACAACTGTTCCTCGTAAGGAGTTAGTGGCCACTGCTGACAGACAGCAGCTTATCATTACATGTATCGGCGTGTTTACTCTGTTGTGTGCCTCTATCATTCTTTTGTTTGGTATCCGGAAGGTCTTTGCTAATCCATTGGCATCCCTTGGTGAATATTCCAAAGAAATTGCATCCGGTGATTTTGAAGCGAAGCTTGAAGGTAATTTCCGGCACGAACTAAATGTTTTGGCTGAGCATCTCCGCAAAATGTCCGTAGAGTTAAAAGAACAGCTTGGTATGTCGCAAGGTGTGTTGCAGGGGATAAACTTTCCGTGCGGCGTTGTGGATACAAACGGCTGCTTCTCATTTATGAACAAAGAACTTCTTGAGTTGTTTGGAAGAAGTGGAAGTACAGATGAGTATCTCGGTAAAGCATCAGGCGACGTGTTCTATGGAGATGCGTCTATAGATACAGTGTTGGGGCAGGCCGCACGCGAAGGCACAGAAACTCACGAAGAAAGAGCTGTTACACGTTTGGACGGGAAAGAGCTTACTGTTTATTATGCTGTGACACCTATTTATGATGTTTCCGGAAACCTTCTTGGGGCCTTTGGTTTGTATTATGATTTAACCGAAATACGAGCCACCGAACATCGAATTTCGGAACAGCATAATGCCATTCTCGAAGTTGCTAACAGAGTCGATATGGTAGCTGTTTCGCTGGAGTCAGCAGCAGGGAATCTGTTTACTCGGATAAATGAAACGACAAGTGGTGCACATATTCAGCAGGAACGGGCATCTGAGACAGCTGTCGCAGTCGAAGAAATGAATGCAACCGTTCTGGAAGTTGCTAAGAATGCAAGCAATGCGGCCTCAAGTACAGGCGCCTGCAGTGATCGTGTTGATGAAGGTACGTCCGTAGTGAGCGAGACGATTCAAGCGATTAGTAAGGTAAACAATGAAGCCAGAGAATTGAATGAGCAGATGGTGGATCTTGGGAAACATGCTGATGACATTGGGAATGTTATTCGCGTAATTTCAGATATTGCTGATCAGACTAACTTGTTGGCACTTAACGCAGCTATTGAAGCGGCTCGTGCCGGTGAAGCCGGTAAAGGCTTTGCCGTCGTTGCAGATGAAGTCCGCAAGCTTGCAGAGAAAACAACGACAGCAACGCGTGAGGTTGGTGAGGCTGTCAGCAGTATTCAAAGTTCAACATTGAGCGTTGCTGAAGGTTTTGAAAAGGCCGTTGCTGCTGTCGGTGAAGGAACTGCCAAAGCAGAGGCTTCAGGCGAGCTGCTTGTCTCTATTAAGAATATGATGGACGATGCTCTTGGTGAGATAACCGCCATTGCGACCGCTACGGAAGAGCAGTCTGCAACTTCTGAGCAGATTAGCAAGGCTTCGTCAGAGATTAGTACCATTACGGACGAAGGAGTAGAGACTCTGGGTGCTGCAATTGTTGCTGTAGAAGAGCTACAAAAGATGGTGTTGGAATTACGATCACTGACTGAAGAAATGAAAGGATAGAATAAAAAAGGGTGGAGTTAAAAACTCCACCCTTTTTTATTTATATCAAAATGTTGACGCTGATGATGAGAACAAAAAATATCGCAAACTTCAGCATAGTAACTAGGTATGCTGCACTACCGATAAGCTTTCCAGTGTGTAACCTTGAAAGTGTGAACATGCCTGCTTTGCTTGTCGGTTCCCTCTAAACGCCCCCCCCTCCTGCACAATTCCCATGACTAAGGTATCAAGGGCTGTACATTAGCGATAGCAATAAGCTCTATCCAACATATTAAAATGTCTTATTCATCTTCTCAAGACAGCGCTGTAAACATTCCTGTTCATCTGATGAAAGTTCTGAAACCATGGTTTCAGTTAATTGCATATGCAGTTTGTCATGTTCTAAAAACATTTGTCTGCCTGTATCAGTAAGTTCAATAATAATGGAACGACGGTCTGTTTTATGTGGGCAGCGGCGCACGTAATCCTTTTTTTCTAATCGATCGATAAGTACAGTAAGGGTTCCTGTTGTGGTACCCATCCAATGTGCGAGTTCTTTCATTCGCATGGACTCATGTATACCGAGAATCTCCAGAGCATGAATTTGTGGCAGGGTAAGTCCCTTTTCTCGCACAACATCATGTTCCCAAGAGGATAGCTTTTCGTAGAACTCCACTACGGAGTGGTTCAGTTCATCAAGTTCCATCACTGATCTCCTTTAGATCATATTTGCGTCAGCTAAATATGAATATACAGCAAACACGATTGTCAGCACCCCTGCGGTCCGCATGACGAGTGGTTCAATCCACGCTTTATTGAGTGTATTCAATGCATTTGTTGCTTTGTAGATTGAAAAAATGACAGCAGAGAGTGTTAATCCTGTGCCAACAGCGTAACATAAAAATACCAACGTGCTTTTCAGAATGCTCCCTGAGTCCAGTCCGTATGTGTACATGATCGCAACTGTCGGACAGGGCACAATCATATTAAGGAAGCCAAAGACTGTCAGCCCCCAAAATGTAACTTTTGTAAGTTTACTGGTAGTTGAGCACCCGCAGCTATGATGGTTGTGCCCATGCTCTTTCCTCTTCGTGCTTTTCTTTTTCCCCGGTATAAATTTCACGGTACTGCTCACAGGTTGACCTAATGTATATGCAGGTTCTGTAGCGACAGCTGTATTTTCAACGACTAGCGGTTGATGTCCATTGTGGTGACCGTGGTTTTCATAGCAGACGGGATATCCATATGCGTGATCTCCGCAGCGGGTTGCAGCATGTTCATCATGATCATGGTCGTGACTGTGGAGTAGGTGTGGTTTTACGATAAGGATGAGTCCAAGAATAATCAAAATTCCGACAGTGGAAAGGTCAACAGCCGTTTTGAACGACGCCGGAATAGCTAATGAGATGGATCCTAATGAAAATCCAATAGTAATACACGCAATAGTGGTGCCTAAGATAAAGCCTGAAGTGATTGAAAAGACGTGTTTTCCATCTTTTGCACCGTATGTAAATGGGGCAAGTACCAACCAGGAATGACCGCATGGATTAATTCCGTGAATGAAGCCAAGCGCGAGAGCGCTTTGTAGCGCCATGGTAAAAACAGAGTCAAACAGCATAAGAAGGTCCTTTTTGTTTCCGTTAAAAAAAGAACTATACGTATACTTTTTGAGTGTCAAACTAAAATGTGTTCAAATTAATGTGATACCGAATAAATCGTGTGTGGAGAAAAAAGTAGCTTAAGGTAAATTGGGTTACGGTGAATAGTGAATTATGACCACATTAGACAGAGTGGGAGTATTGCGGAGAAAAGGAGACAAAGAAAAATAATAACTTCCTGATAAGATAACGAAAAGTGAGGTTCCCATGCTTCTGGAGAGTCTAGTTTTCGAGCGGCTACGGCTACGGTTTGTGTCCATGTTTTTTGTGCACAGATGCGTAGAACGGCCTGAGGAACAAGAATTAAGCGTTGCCATTTAGAGCGTGGCGGGTTTCGCAATTCCATAGATTGCAACACTTGCGCGAAGGTGCGCTGAACAAGTGGAATGAAATGAATCATAAGAGCTAGACTTACGGCTGGTTCCCAACTGCGTTTGCCAAGAACGGGGCGCAGAAACCATGAGAGCGCAAGTCCGAGTTGACGTGCGGAACTTGTTACAGCGAGTAGCATTCCTACTCCTATGAGGACGCTAAGCCTTAGCGCCAGTGTGCCAGCTGCCAGTAAGGCACTTTGATAGTCTGGAGTTATGCCTTGCAGCAGCGGGGTGCAATCCAGCGCGAATTTTATTCCTGCCCATGCTATAACGAAGTAGATATAGGTAGCGACGGTACGCTTTCCGAGAGTAATGTGTACACGATTGGAGACTCCAATAAAAAGAATTGCGGCCGTATATGCACAGAGAGCGTACACAGGGACATGCCATGTGAGTATTCCTATGACAGCAACAAGAATAATTTTTAAGCGGGGATCAAACGTTGAAAGAGATAAATTTTCCATAACTACAGTTGAGTAAAAGTGAATATGTACATGTGGCGCCGTTGCACTCGCATGGTTGCTAACACTAGCGTAGTCTACGGTACATAGAAGCAGGCTGCAATCGCAGCGTGTGAAGCGAGGTACCTATATGAGAAGAAAAACAGTTTTTCCAGAAAATACTGCATCTACAGATGGAAATGGTCAGATGCACACATCATGTGTGCATGCAGGTTTTCCGTCTCCGGCTGATGATTATCTGGATGGGGCGCTCGATTTAAACAGGTTGCTCGTGCACAACGCACCGGCAACATTTTTTCTGCGCGTTAAAGGTGATTCTATGACTGGTGCAGGAATTCATACTGATGATATTCTTGTTGTAGACCGTTCTGTGTCGCCGTCCCATAACTCGGTTGTGGTAGCAATGCTCAACGGTACTCTCACTGTAAAACGCTTGTGGAAAAAAGATGGGCGTGTTGGCCTTATACCGGATAACCCGGGGTATAAAGCTGTTGAGGTAACACACAACGAAAGTTTTGAAGTGTGGGGTGTTGCCACATCCGTTATCCATTCGCTCAGGATAAAAATGTGAGTTTAGCTGCCTACGCTCTGGTAGACTGTAATAATTTTTACTGCTCTTGTGAGCGGGTGTTTAGACCCGATCTCATAGGAAAGCCCATTGTCGTTCTTTCAAACAATGATGGTTGTATTATTTCACGTTCCAACGAGGCAAAAAAGCTTGGTGTGCAGATGGCTGCGCCCTATTTTAAACAGAAGCGGTTTCTTGAGCGTAATGAGGTGGCTGTTTTTTCATCTAACTATCCTCTTTACGGTGATCTTTCTGAACGTGTAATGAATACATTGAGAGCGTTTTGTTCTGACATGGAAATTTACTCTATAGACGAAGCATTTCTTCGTCTTGATGGATTTTCCACGTACAATCTGACAGCATATGGGCAGCATATCCGCAATACAGTCTATAAATGGACAGGTATTCCTGTCTCCATCGGTATAGCGCCTACAAAAACTCTCGCTAAAATAGCCAGCCATATTTGTAAAAAAAATCCCAATTCATCCGGTGTCTATAACATGAATGACCAGTGGGGAAATTCATCGCAGATAAATGCCATGTTGGAAAAGGTGCCAGTAAATGAAATATGGGGAATAGGGCGTAAGTCTTCGGCAAAGCTTTTTAACTATGGTATTACTACAGCAAGACAGTTGCGCGACAGGGATAATGCATGGCTGCAAAAAATGCTGACAGTAACAGGACTATACACAGCGTTGGAGCTGCGCGGCATACCATCTATTGCTTTAGATGATGCCCCCCCAGCCCGTCGCAGCATTCGTTCTTCACGATCATTTGGTCAACCGGTCACAGAAAAAAGAGACGCACAGGAGGCAGCCGTAGCCTATATGGTACGTGCAGCAGAAAAATTGCGCCGTGAAGGATTGCTGGCCACAACTCTTTCTGTCTTCATTAAAACAAGTGAGCATCGTCCCGGTGATCAACATGCAGAATACTGTACCTACACTCTGGAAAAACCCACAGACTATACGCCGCTGCTCGTACATCACGCATCAGAAATGCTCTGTAAAATATTCCGTAACGGGCATCAGTATCAAAAAGTTGGTGTGCTTCTTTCCGGTCTGGAATCAAAACATAATCAGCAAGGCTCGCTTCTGGAGCTAACTTCACCCGCTACACAGCAGCAAATAGAAGCAGAGGCGCGGCTTATGTGTGTAACGGATGCCATCAATAAAAAGTTTGGACGCGGTACTGTCCAATATGCAGGAGAAGGATTAGGGCAACCATGGAAAATGAAACAGAAAAATCTGTCGCCCAGATACACTACGAAATGGGGTGAGTTGAGAGAAATTTTTTAAGCCGTTGGGTTACCTGCTGTGACGTAATCATTCGTCTTTGAAAAAGAAAAGGCTGTCCCATATATGAAGGGCAGCCTTTTCTTGTGTTATGGAAAATTGTGGAGCATAAGCGTAATCTTTTATGAGCAACTGGCTGAACTCACAGGTAAAAGTCTTTGGGAAGTCCAGAGAATCTTTCTACAGAAAGGTTCTTTGGCTGCCGGAGGCGCAACCATTGCAGACTTGCCGAAAACACAACCTGATTATTTACACACAGGTATAAGCATATGTGAGAAATAGTGCGGTTCGTCCGGTGCATCGTCGATGTTGCGGGCAATGATTTCTCCATCCATACCGAGCCGTGAGATAAAAATAGCGGAATCTTTTCTGTTGGTTTCGTGGAGAAGATTTTTAAGTTCCGCAAAGTTTTTATATGTCTTGAGGATAACGGCGTTATCCACGTGGCGCAGGAGATTTTTTGTGTCTTCGGTTGCACGTACTCCAGATGCCAGCAGTAGGTTTTCGCCGGATTCACAAAGGATTGTTCCGGTGCGTGCTGCTGCTGCCTGATAGGAGGTGATGCCCGGCACTATTGATATGTTGAAAGGTGTGTCGATGGCTTCAAGAGTTCGTTTCAGATATCCGAATGTCGAATAGATGAGCGGATCACCGAGGGTAAGAAACGCACAGTTTTTGCCTCGCTTGAGGAGGTCGGCAACGATTCTTGCGTTGTGTTCCCATGCTTTCATCAAGATTTTTTCGTTACGGGTCATCGGGAAGCTAAGATGCACAACTTCGACATCTGCCTGCATATGCGGCTGCGCTATGGAGAGCGCGGTTGAGTAATCGTTTTTCGTGGAAGACGCAGCAAGCACGATATCAACGTTTGCTAAAACTTTGGTGGCCTTGATGGTGAGCAGATCCGGATCACCGGGACCAACCCCGATACCGTATAGTGTGCCTAGGGAAGCGGGCATTATATATCTCCTGAAATATGAGAAGTAGGTTGCATTAGGTTTGGATGCAGCAGCGCTGCAAGTTCTTCTACGGCGGATACGGCGCGTGGCCCCGGACGAGAGTAACTGGATTCATCGATAATATAGACGCGGTTGTTTTTTACAGCCCTAAGGGTGCGAAAATGGGCACGCTCTTGTATAGGCAGTGGCTGCGGATTCATGGCACCTTTTTGAATCAAGTACACTTCCGGATCGCGTTTAATGACTTCCTCTTCGTTTATGCGAACCAATTTTACAGAGGCATCCATAACGTTAATGCCGCCTGCATGGTTGATTATATCATTAACAATAGACGCATCACCTGCACCGAGCAGGTTTGGATATCGCACCTCAAAGAATACTGTTGGCTTGTGTTTGACCATCGCAAGTTGCTTTTGGACGAGATCGAGACGTGCCTGCAAGGAGTTGCAAACACGCGTTGCCTGTTCTTCGGCATTGGTAAGCGTGCCGAGGCGCTTGATGACGGAAAAAAGTTCCTTGAAGGTTGTTATGGAAAAAAAGGCGACGGGAATGCCGAGTTGTTCGAGCATGTGAACTGATTCCAGTGCTTTTTTCCTTCCACCCAGTTGGAGTACAATGTCCGGGCGCAACCCAGCTACCAGCTCAGGGTTTGGCCGCATGTGTGTTCCAATGGAAGGCTTTGCAAGAATAGAAGGGGGAAGTGCATCAGCCTTTGTGCGGGCGATGATGGTATCTTCTTTTCCCATCTCTGCCAGTATTTCGTTAAATGCTCCATACAGCGCAATGATTCGAGTTGCAGGGCGTTGCAAAACGATAGTCCTGCCTAGATCGTCAATGATGCTGACAGGTGCGGGGCGGGCTTCCGGTAACGCTTCACTCGCAAGGGCTGTACTAGCGATGAGTAGCAGTAGAGCCGGGAGTAAAAAATGCTTGAGGCGCATTGGTAACCGGATGCTTGAATGTGTGAATTGGTGTGTCATAAATTGTCGTCAGATTGTCGTCAGTAAAAACGTCTTCAACAGTGCCGTCCAGTACAATTCGTCCATGTTTGAGAAACACAAGCCGTGTACAGTAGAGGGCTGCAAGGTTGATATCATGGATTGCTGCAACTACGGTCGTTCCTGTGTGGTGCCGTTGTTTCAGTAAATCAAATATTTCAATGGTACGTGCTACGTCGAGGCCGGATGTGGCTTCGTCCAGCAGTATTGTTTGTGCTTGTTGAGTCAGTGCCCGTGCAATTAAAACCCGTTGGAATTCTCCACCGGAAAGATCACGTGCTGACCTGTAAGCAAAATTGTCGGTGGCTGTTTCTTTCATACAGGCTAAGGCAATTTTTTTATCCTCAGCACTGTACCCTCCGAGGGCTGATATGTAAGGGTATCGTCCCATAAGCACGAGGGAGAGAACCTCTATATCCGGCGTTTCACCTGTATACTGCGGTACGGATGCAATTTGTGCTGCACGCAGTTTGGGCGGTATTTGTAATAGATTCGTCTGATTCAGTGTGACTGAACCTTGTAGTGGCTTTTTTACCCCTGAAAGCGACATGAGCAGCGTCGTTTTACCGCTTCCGTTTGGCCCTAGAAGGCCTACCATTTCTCCTTGCTGAATCAACAATGAAACATCATGTAGTACAGGAGTCTTTGAGTAGCCCGCAGAAAGGTTTTTTACGGTGATGCTTGCGGACATTACCGGCTGCTCCGCTTCATGGTACGATGTAGGAGCAGGCAGAAGAAAGGCCCACCAAGAAGTGCTGTAACAACACCGACAGGCAGTTCGGCACCTTCCGGTAGAATGGTGCGGGCAAGCACATCTGACCATAGTAGAAGCAATCCACCGATAAGGGCAGAACTTACGAGCAACGGTCTGTGTTCCCCGCCTTGTACAAGACGTACAAGGTGCGGCACCACAAGTCCCACAAATCCGATAACACCGGAAACAGCAACAGACGCACCGGTGATCATGCTGGCACCAACGAGCAACCATAGTCGAACGCGGCTTGCATTCATTCCCAATTGTTGCGCTTGGGTTTCACCAAGTGAAAGGATATCCAGCTCACGGGAGAATCGCCAGATAATAGCGACGCCTAATCCGTACCACGGCAGGATAAGCTGAACGTGTTGCCAGCTTCTTCCCTGTAAACTTCCCATAATCCAGAATACTATTGAAGCGACGGAATCTTCATCAAGTGACTTGATGAGAGATATGAGCGCGGCAAGGAATGTTGCAACAACAACACCGGCAAGTACAAGCGCATCTCGTTTGAGCTGGCCGCCCATGCTGCCGAGGGTGATAACTGCTCCAAGAGCGAGCAGAGCACCTATAAGGGCGGCAATGGGAACCATTCCTATTCCGGCTAGATACGGGATAGCTCCTGAAAATCCAAAGAAAATAGCGACAGAGGCACCAAATGCTGCGCCGCTTGAAACGCCTATTGTAAAAGGGTCTGCAAGCGGGTTGCGTAAAATTCCTTGAAAGACTGTACCTGAAATGGCGAGGCCGCTTCCTATGAGCAGAGAAAGAACAATCCGGCTGAATCTGATTTCCCACACAACAATGGAGTTGGCTGTTTCAGCATTTTGTGTACTGAAGAAAATGTGATGTGCCAGCGTTCGGAATGTCTGTTGAATAGGTATTTCTAACGGACCATATGCAGAAGCCAAAACTGCAGACACCACACAGGTCAGAGCCGTGATGCTGGCGAATAGAACGCAGCGGCGGGTACGACGCTGTGCAATGTCTGCTGTTCGAGTCATAACTTACAGTGAGTTAAATGCTTTTTTCAAATGTGCAACCCATTGGGCAACAACAATGTCATACTCGCCAGTGCCTTTAAGTACAGGCTGTACTTTGAATCCTTCCTTTTTAAGGATGGATTGCCAGCTGTCGTCTTCCGGGCCGGCCATATCGTTGCGGGCGTGGTCGCCTGCAACAGACATAAGCGGCATAAGCCATACTTTTTTGATTCCTTTAGCTTTGAGCTTAGGAATAACATTGTCGAGAGCTGGGTAGCCTTCAACAGTAGCTACATAAATATTGCGATCCTGTTCCTGTAAGTAGGTGGCAAGACCTGGGTAGTAGATGTTGCCTGGATCGTGTGTGCCATGTCCCATAAAGATCACTGCTTCGTCTTTTTTGCGTTCAGCAGGAATAAGGGTCGGGAGTACTTTCGCCATGTTAGCTACATCAGCAGGCGAATTTAAAAGCGGTGCGCCAACAGCAATGTGGCTGATACTTTTTGGAATGCCGTTGAATGCCGAAGCAGTTTTTTTGATGTCAGAAAATTCCTGTCCAGGAATTGTGTGCAGAGACTGAACTGCAACATGGGTAAAGCCTTCATCTCCCATTTGCGCAAGGGCAGTGGCAGGGGAAGGAACAATCATGTTTTCTGTGCGCTTGATTTTATTACGGATGATAGCAGCAGAGTATGCCCAGCGGATTTCAGTATCAGGAAAAGCTTTGGCAACTTCTTCACCAATATTTTCCAATGACACACGAGCTTCAGGTACGGAAGTTCCGAATGCTACGAGCAGGATGCCCTTTTTAGGGGTTTCGGTTTGTCCGTGTCCGGCAAAAGCAGGGAATGACAAAGCGAAAACAAAGACAACAGCGAGCATGAGTCGTAAAGAACGACTGCGGATCATGGCAAAAGCCTCCAACGTTTGGGGCGGGGAGTATGACGCATTGGCAGTGCATAGCACGCACTGATAGCGAAGTGTATTTTGCAGAACAAGGCCCCGTGCTTGCAAAACGTGCCTGATATTCACAGTCTGCCGAAAAGAAGGGTGATAGGCATTCGAAGGTAGACGTGGTGTGAATATCCACAAAGTCTCAGGCAGGTCTTCCGGCTTGTTTCTTTTTCTCCGACCTTCCCGGTAAACCCAGTGGTATAATATGAAGAAAAATTGAATAAAACTTACGGCGGCGGGACCGCTCCCGATTTTAACGGGATTCCCTATTAGGCTCATTGAGCACCTGAAGTGTGGTACAATATACGTAATAAAATTGAGTGGTCAAGAAGTGATATTATTATCCCGCAATCCAAATATATAAGGATGTTACACAGATAAGGCAGCTGATGCGTAAGGCTTGACTCATAAGCAGCATAGGGAAGCCAATTTTAAAGGAGAAAACACCGGTCTGTGATGGCAATTGATGACGCAAAGCACGAATTGGTGTTGCTACAATGGTTCCCAGCACAAGGGCAAGGACAAGCTGTTCAGTGGTAAGCGCCCCGCCATCCAGTAATGCACCTGCAGCAGCAATGCCTGTAGTGAATTCTGCAGCAACGGCAAAAACAACTACGCTGACAGCTTCAACAGGGAGGTATGCAGATGTGATCCATCCGGCTGCTGTGGTGCGCAGGTATTCAAACATACCGGCTTGGTTTAATGCATAGATGAGAAAGTACACAGGTGCGGTGATAGTGCAGATGCGGAGGAAGCGTTTGCGGAACGCATCTAAAACTTTTGCTGCGGATGTTTTGCGGTGTGCCGGTTGGTTTTCCGCTGCAGATGTCGCAGCATGTGGAGCCAGCTTTATGCGGGTCCAGATGAGCAGTAGAAAAGTACGCAGTAGAGCAGCTATCCCATTAAGAGAAAGGTAGATGGCTCCGGCTGTGCGTGTCATCGGTACAATAATAAAAAAAGTGGTTGGAAGGTGCAGGAGAAAGACAGGTAAGCCTGTGTTAATGAGATAACTTAGCTTCATTTCCTGCAGGGAGATTTTTTTTTCCTTCCAGAATGTCATGAGCATTGTATTGGCAGCTGTGCCGGAAAAAAAAGCTGTAGTGAATGCCGCACCGGATTCATCTTTAAGATTTCCGAAACGCATAACAGGGCGGACAAGGGTTGCAAGAAGTGGTGCCCAACCCATGCCTTCAACCGTAATACCAACAATAAGCCCGATTCCAAGGAAGCCGAGCATGCGCAAAAGGGGACGTATAAGTCCCGGCCATGCTTTATCCCATAAAATCAGGCTCGGGTCATTAGTAAGAATTACTGCCAGTGCTGTAAGTGAGCAGGTAATTGCAATAATAAGTGCCTTTATCGGGCTCTTGGATTTACGTTTGCGGGATGTGGATGACGAGGTACTGATGGATGCGTGTGACATGAAGTCTCCTTGGGGTGGTGGTACGTCACACAAAAAGTAATTTCAAGTAGAGGTGCTATGTTTGGAGTATGAATCTCTTTTGATGACTTTCCGGAGAGTTGTTGATTGTGATGAAAACGGTGGAACAGTTTTGTGTAAAAAAAATCGCGCTACAGCAAGCTGCAGCGCGTATTTTTCAATCGACTAAGCGATCAAGGAAACCGGGTAGTTTTCGCCGGTACGAAAAAAAGTAGCTTCCCCTAACTTTGTCCGACACTCGGGGAAATTTCTTTTCAGGAGCAGACCATTTCTCCTGCACTGCTGACTCTATACCAAGAAATGTGCCATTTGTCATAACCTATTTATAATAAAAAAGAAAATTAGTTATAGTTATAAATGAGAATGGATTTCGTCGAGGCGCGCCATCAAAGTTGCTAAAAGTGTCCGTGATAGCGGATAAGATGTCCTGAATAGCGGATTAAAGTTGGGAGTATGTATTAGGACGCGGATGAATTCTGTTGCCAGATGCTATTTTTTGACTGAGTGCTTTTTTAACAGGTCGTATAAATAGGAACGGGAAAGGCCTGATAATTTGCAGGCTGTTGCTACTTTTCCCTCAGATAATGCCATAAGATTCTGAAGATATTGTGAGAAAGCTTCGTCTCTGAATTCAAAAAATGGCTTAATAGATGTCGCAGAGATTTGAACGTCCTCGATCGCGGAATTTGTCGACTCTTTGTCCGAGATCACGGAATTTTCAGATTGATAGCCTGTGCCAAACTGTGACGATATAGATGTTGGTGGGATGTCCTCTGCCCATTGTACGTTGCTTGTAAAACGACCGTCACTGTTTTGCCGGGGCACGACCATGGGCGCAGGTGTGGTAATCGCAAACTGCGGAGGCAGATGACGCGGTGATTCTTGTTCTACAGGTGAGGTGGCAAGTTGTGCTGTGTAGTTTTCAGTGTTGTTTTCAGCTTCAGATAACGCGCAGAATGCCCCGTTATGCTCGGAGACTTGCTTTTCTTCACGCTGTGTTTTGTCCGCAGCCGCCCGGGCAATATTAATACGTATATGATCTGGTAAATGCCGGCTGAAAATCTTGGAAGTATCTTTTGCTGCCAACACCGCGCGTTCCAGAGTATGAATCAATTCGCGCACGTTTCCCGGCCACGAATACTCTTTAGCAAGGTCAAGCAGATCTGGCGAAATCCCTTTGGCCGGCATACCATATTTTCCGCACAGTTGTTTAACATAGTGCTCAATAAGCCGTGGGAGGTCATCGGCTCTTTCTCGTAGGGGGGGCAATGCCATTACAACGGTACGGATTCGGAACAGCAGGTCACTGCGGAATGTACCGCGTGCAACCATTTCATCAAGGCTTCTGTTGGTGGCGCAGATGAGACGGAAGTCCGATATTTTTTCAGTTCTCGCACCAACAGGGCGGAATTTGTGCTCCTGTAAAACTCGCAGAAAAATTTTCTGCATAGCAAGGGGGAGTTCGCCCACCTCATCGAGGAAGAGGGTTCCGTTGTTTGCCTGTGCGACAAGGCCTTCCCGATCTTTATCTGCTCCGGTGAAGGCACCTTTTTGGTGACCGAAGAGGATGGAGCTGGCAAGCGTGCGTGACATGGATGCACAGTCAACAGCCACAAACGGGCCGGTAGCTCGAAGGCTGTTTTCGTGTACAGCACGGGCGAAGACTTCTTTACCTACACCGGTTTCACCGAGCAGCAGCGCTGAGGCGTCAGAAGAAGCAGCTTCAGCCACGAGAGCCAGACATTTTTTGATACCGGCACTGTCACCGATAATGCCGCTGCGTTTAAGCTTAACAGCTCCGTTTTTAGTCGGGCGCTTGCCCCTGTAGTCGATAGCGCGAATAAGCGGAAGTACTAAACGGTCAACGGAACTTTGCTTTTCGACGTAATCCCATGCACCGTTCCGGATAGCTTTCTCAGCACCGTCCGGTGTCGGGGTTCCGGTCATAACAATAATCTCAGGGTGTCCACGCATGGCATTAAGTTGTGCAATTGCCAGCAGACCACTTCCATCCGGAAGCTGTGTATTGAGGTATACAATGTCCGTGTAATGCTTGCGACCGGATATAAAAGCTTCTCTAAGTGATTTTACCTGTTTGCTGCGGTGTCCGAGGCCGGTAACAATTGAAGCCAGAGTTTCAGAAAAAACAGGGTCGTTATCGATAATGAGAACGCGAGCCATCGCCTACTCCTGATGGTCTTCGAGTGCAGACTGCACCAGCTTGAAAATACTGTTGGTGTCGAGGGGCTTATACGCGAGGGTAGGAACACCCGCACCAAGGGCAATTTCGCTTGTAATCGGGTCTGTTGGATCAGCATAGAGAACGAGACGGGTTGTTGGATGAACCCCGAGAAGGATTCTGGCAAACTCCAGACCGTTCATTTGCGGCATAGCAAATGTTGAAACTATCAGGTCGAACGAATCCGGTGATTCAAGAAACAACCGTAATGCTTCAACACTGCCGGAAACTGCTTCTACACGATAGCCGAGAGGAACAAGCAGGCTGCGCCACTTCCGGATTTCCTGTTCTTCAGGGGATACAAGCAAAATACGTTCACTACCAAGCCTTGGAGAAGGGGCAATTGGCTGTGACTGGTCAATCTCCTGTTCATAGAACGGAATGTAAAAGCAGAAAGTAGAGCCAAGTCCTTCTTCTGACAGGACTGTAATTCCTCCGTCGTGGGCACGGGCGATGCCATGGGCAACAGCAAGTCCAAGACCTTGGGCGTCTTCTGAATCACGAGTGGTAAAAAATGGATCAAAAATGCGGGGAAGAAACTGTTCTGGAATCCCTACGCCTGAATCCTGAATCGTTATTCGGAGATATTTTCCGGGAATAAGATCTGCGCGGAATGCTCCTGTGCGCTCATCAAATTCGACTTCTGCCATGCGTACGGTGATTTTTCCACTACCGTCAATGGACTGCCTTGCATTTTCTAGTAGGTTATCGATAACTTGTCGAACTTGTCCAACGTCAGCTAACACAGTCCGGTTATTAGCACTAATCTCTTCCAGAAGCTGAATGTGTTCCGGAAGAGAGGATTGAAAATCCCCTACTGCCTCTGCAAGAACGGGTTGCAAGGTGGTTGGGCGCATTTCACCCAGACCTTGTCTGCTGATAGTCTGAAATTGCTTGATGAGAGCCATGGCACTGTTCGCAGCACCAAGGATAGTGTTCAGATTGCTTTGAACCTGTTCGTTGCCGGAGCTTTGCTTGAGTGCAGATTCTGTACTGCTGACAATAGGCCGGATCAGGGTGCTGAAGTCGGAGGCAATACCGCCAGCAAGAATGCCGATGGCTTCCATGCGTTGCGACTGACGAATCTGCTCATCAATAATCGCCTGTTCTGTTTCAGAGTCTTTTCGTTCGGTGATGTCTACAAGGGTGCCTTCGTAGAATTTTATGGAACCTTTTACTGTGTACACCGTGCGGGCATTGATGAGTACCCACATAAGGAGTCCGTCCCGCCTGCGGAACTGCATCTCAAAATTTTTAACTTCGCCCTTGCTTTTGAGTTCTGTCAGCAGATCTAAAAATCGACTGGCATCAAGGGTAACTTTGTCTTGATCAATAGGAAAGTTGCGGAGCATTTCTCCGGGAGATGCGTATCCAAAAATTTTAGCCAGAGCAGGATTGACTAGAATAAAACGGCCATTACGAGCTTTTCGAAACATACCTTCAACGGCATTGTCAAAAAAACTACGCACGTCAGTTTCGTCCTTCTGTGAAGGACGGACATGAATATGGCGGGAAGATTGGGTGGAAGCGGATGTAGGCATAGGCGCACAATACGCACCCTGCAAGCACATGGCAATGGCGTTCTTGCGAGGTTTTATGGGCGGTCTATAATCACTCCTGCGTATCCAACAACCTGTGACAGGTCTCCGGTAACAGCACCGGACGAAGTATATTCAAGAATATCAGCCCTAGCTGCACCAAGGGCTTCACAGGCAATGAGCGCTGCGGTCATTGGGAGCACCCCACACATACTGATGTTGTTATGGGCAACTGTAGAGAGAAGTCCCTGTGCATCAACAGATTGGACATATGAAAGGGCAAGAGAGTCGAGTTTTTTTGCTGCATCAGCAGAAATGTAGTGACTCATATCGGAACTGACAACAATACTGCTGTCTGGGTTTTGCTTTAAGGCTTCTGCCAGCATTGCTCCGACAAAAGCAAGAGTTTCCTGACTGCTTGTGGCAATGGAGATAGGAACTATTTTCGCGTTTGGGTTGGCAACCTGAATGAAAGGTAGAAGTACTTCAAGGGAATGTTCATTTATATGGGCGAGGGTGTCCGCTTCAAAGAAAGGCCCTGTTGCAAGAAGTTGATCTCTGGCTTCAATATCTACAGGTACAATGCCGAGTGGTGTTTCCCAGTCTCCGCCGCTCCAGACTGAAACAGGAGCTCCCCGGCCCGTATGATTCGGGCCGAGGAGATAAATTGTGTCACAAAGATTAGATGAGCCGAAAGTATAGCCGGCTGTGTTGCCGGAGTACATGTATCCGGCATGTGGAACCATCGCAAGGAGTGTACGATTACTACGTTTTGTGCCGCGTTGAAGGAACGCCTCTACTTCTGCCCGCAATTTTTGAGGGCTTGCAGTGTAGAATTGGCCTGCGACAACAGGTGAACGTCTGGCAGCGGTTGTGTCTGCTTTTTCCATGATATTCCCCTTGGATGGCGTTTATGTTCTATGGCTCCGAATTGTTACAGGCGTCCTGTCGGTGAGAATGATGATGCATCTTTAGACAAATCTTGTGTTGTCAGGTCAGACGTTGCCATTCTTCCATACAGGGACTGAGGATCGGCTGTCGCTAATTGGGTCAGAATATCTCTCCATTTTTCGGTGTCACCGTTCTTTTTGTAGAGGGACGCTATTCTGTAACGCATTGCCGCATACCCCGGATCGTTTTCAGTCACAGCAAGTGACAGTTCGCGAGCCCATTCAAGAGCCTCGTCAGCTCGACCCGTGCGCTCTGTAATATCTACAAGAGAGCTCAAAAGGTCTCTTATTTTTTCATTATCTGCTTTTTTAGGATTTTTTGCAGCAAGTTCTTTAAAGGAGCGAAGTGCACCTATAGCAAGCTTGTACGCCGGTTCAAATTCTTCACGGCGTTCAGCATCGCGGGAAAGGAAGTAATTAACGTATGCTTCCTTGGCGCGTGGCATGTCTTCGATACTTTTTAAACGGTTCCATAAATCGACGGCTTTGTCTGGTTTGTCGAGGTTTTCGTATGCCAGAGCTACAGCATAGTCGAGTTGGTTCTTGCTTTCTTTCTTAAGCTCCCAAAGTTCAACTCTGTGGGCAAGGTCAATAATGTCGCTCCAACGTTCGTTGTCTACGTACACGGAAAGGGCAAGGTTCAGTCCCATTTCTGAGTACTCAGGGATTTTAAGTTGTTGGAAAAACGGATCGAGAACCTTCAGTGCTTTGGAAGGCTTGTTCTTTTTCCACATAGAAAGAGCAAGCGCTACGCGGCTTTCAGGTGTTAGTTTTGTTTCCTGATTGTGTACGATAGGGAAGTCATCCCATATTTGAAGGATCTTCTCGTAGTTTTCTTCTTTAATATTGTTCGCTGTCAGCACACTGAAAGAGCGCATCGCGACTTCTTTTACTCTTGGTACCAGCTCGTGAGACGGGTACTTTTCCATAAAGGAAGAGGCTGTTGCCAGTGCTTCCGGATGCTGGTTGTTCCACAGGTACCATATGGATTTTTTCAATCGTGCCAGTGGTGCCAGTCGGCTGTCCGGATGTTCCTCAATAATTTTTGAATAGATTTCAAGAGGTTTTAAACTGTACGGCTTGTCGAACACTGAGAACATGTCAGAAATGGTCGGAGTATCATATTTGCCTTCTTCTGCAAGGCGCATCAGTGATACTAACCCGCCATCACGGTCAGGGAATTTACGAACTGCTTCTTCATAAATTTCCCGTGCAGCTTCAAACTCATCCGTCTCAAGATAGATGTCACCGAGGCGTGCAAGCACCATGTCTGCATCATCACCATCAGGGTCGATGTTGTAGTACGTCCAGTAATGCGTACGGGCTTCATCTGCTTTGCCAAGACGATATGCTACGTCACCCATTTGACTGAGGAACGGAGGATAGTCGAGGTAAAAACGAGGCCAGCGTTTTCCTACGTAGTCTACAATCTGGTATGCCTGATCGTAATAGGCGAGTTGATACAGTGACTTTGCAAGGCCGACACCAGCTTCACGTACGAAGCTAGTATCTGGATATTTCTGTACAATGTACTGGAAGTTACCCGCTGCTTTCTGCCAGTCTTTTTCTTTAAAGTAGTGTTCACCCCAGTAATAGTACGTTGACGGAACAAGATCATCTTTAGGATGGTTACGGCGCAGGATGTTAAAGTACGCTCCTGCTTCTCGAACATTCCCTATTTTTAAGTTGGTGTATCCGAGTCGTAATAACAGGCTTGGAACTTTAGGGCTTTTTAGATCAAAGTTCATAGCCTCTGTGGTGGCAGCAATAATACTTTCATAGTTGTTGGCAAGGTTGTCCTTGCCCATTGCGTAAAGTGTGTCGGCAATGCCGTTAAGTACTTCGTAGCGCTGCTTTTTAGTCAAGGTCGGCATACGCTTGAGCTCTTTATAAATGTCCAGAGCTTCTGTGTAGGTGCCGTTGTTAAGTGCGGTTTTCGCAACGTTTAAAAGTCGTTCCGGACTCGGTGGCGCTGGGACTTCGTTACCATCTTTATCCACCCACACGATTTCCGTTTTTGCTTCATCGGAACTGACAACTTTTTCCAGTTTTTTCTCTGGGATAGTTACCTTGCCTACAGGAGGCATAGGTTCTTTCATTGTGTTCGATGCAGTCTGTTGGGGTTGTTGGCCAGCCTTGTTCTTTGTGGCTTGAGCAGCAAGAGGGGCATCCGCAGGTGTTGTGTTCTGCACAGGCGGTATGGCTGGAGAACTTGTCTGTTTGGCAACCCATTTTTCAGGTCCACCAGTGTTTACAGGGGAGCGGAATGTATTGTCGGCAGAGAAAAAGGGCCGTTTTTCTTCTTTACTGCTGGAGACTTTATTTACAGCTGGAGAGGTCGTTTTTTGCGCAACAGATGAAGCAGTTTTTACGGGTTGCTGCTTTGGATTTGCCGTTTTTTTAACAGTTGCCGTTTTTTTTGCAGCACTGTTTTTTGTTGAAGGCTTTTTCCCGGTAGCAATTTTTTTTGCAGGAACCTGTTTCTTTTTAGCAACAGGTGTAAATTTCCCTTTGCGGTCTGGGTAAATATCAATTGCTATTTTGTTGTTAGCGGCTCTGCTTGTTTTAAAACGGAAACCATTGAGCTTAGTACGGATGCGCAATGATTTTTTTGTATTTTTAGGAGCAGCAAGGTATTTTGAAGATTTGATAAGGCGCCCATTTTTTATGGGCTTGAAAGATTTGACAGCCTGCTGTTTTTGAGGCGTGACAAAAGTAAGCTCATTCTTCCCTGTTCGGGAGAGCGTAAAATTTTTGACTGGGGTATCAAACGCAATAACAAGGCGTTCAAACTTTGAATGTTCGCCCCAATACCAAGATGCAGCCTGTGTTTCTGCGGGTAATGCCGGCAACACAAATCCCACTGCCACTATGAGCCAGATAAGTCTGGAACTAATATGTTTTATCACAGCTATCTCATTGCAATTAATGTGCAAGAAACGGACGCAATGCACCCAGGAAACTTAGTGTCGTATTTTTTTGAATGTAATTGACTAGAAGTATTAATCAATTTTTTTCTTCTTAAGTTTTTCAATCAGAGTGGTACGCTTTACACCTAAGATTTCTGCTGCTTGGTTTTTAATACCATTTGCTTGCTGCAGGGCTTCCAGTAGCAGTTTTTCTTCAACAATATCAAGGAAATCTTTAAGTGGAAGCTTCTGATCGTTCAAATCTTTGATGCATGGCCACTGGAATCCCGCCTGCTGCGGTCGAATTTTTTCCGGCGCTGCAGGTTCCGGAAGTTCTGCGACGATACCAACTTGATCAAGAATCTTGTGTGGAAGGTCTGCTGGAGTAATAGTGTTGGAATCGCATAAAATAGTCATGCGTTCCATAAAGTTTTCCAGTTCTCGCACGTTTCCAGGCCAACTGTAGGCTGCGAGGATTTTACGGGTGTCAGGAGATAGCGTGAGTCGCGGGCGTTGTTGTTTTTCGCTGAATTTTTGTAAGAAATGGTCACAAAGCAACAATACGTCGCCACCGCGTTCCCGTAGAGCAGGCAGCTGAAGAGGGATAACATTCAATCGGTAGTAAAGATCTTCTCTAAAACGACCGGCTTCCACTTCAGCTTCTAAATCGCGGTTGGTTGCAGCAACGATTCGTACATCAACATGTTTAATAGATGAACCGCCGACACGTTCAATTTCTTTTTCTTGAAGGACTCGCAAAATTTTGACCTGAAGAGTCAGGTCCATTTCACCGATTTCATCAAGAAAAATAGTGCCGCCGTCTGCTAATTCAAAGCGGCCGGGACGTGAACGGATGGCATGTGTAAATGCGCCTTTTTCATGTCCGAAGAGCTCGGATTCAAGAAGGTCGCGTGGGATTGCACCGCAGTTGATGGGGACAAAAGGTGCGTCTTTCCGTGTGCTGTTTACATGTAGGGAACGTACGAGCAATTCTTTACCAGTACCAGATTCACCTGTTACAAGCACTGTACTATCTGTTGGGGCTACTTTAGCAAGAACGCTGAAGACATCCTGCATGACAGATGAGTGTCCAATCGTTCCAAGTTTGTTCAGGCTCATTTCCTCTCCAGTTAATTACGTCCCCCTGCTAACGCATCCCCTTGGACTAATGACTGTCAACTTTATGACGTTTAGTCAATAGAAAACTTCCCAACGTATATAGAAGCTTACTCTATTTAAAAATGTGAGTAAGGCAAGTTTTTTGTTGTAGTAGTCATAAATTTCGCTAGGCAGCATGCGCACTATCCACTTTTGATGTAAAAAAAAGCAAAGATAAAATGTAACATAAATGCACTAATTTTTTTTAAGAGAAATTTAGAATGTATTGCATAGAGTGAATTGGAAAAGTTATATAGGCACTTGTTGGAACAATAGTTGGTTGGTCTATATTGTGATGAGGGGTGGGGTATTGTAGGAGTGGTTGTGTCAAAATGTGATGTATTACTTTTTTTAAAAGTTCTTTATTTTCTTTTTTTATGGAATTTATGAGAAAAGTAGTAGGTAATTATTGGAATTTAAATGTAAAAATATAAATTTTAGTCTGAAGGTTATAAACGATGTTGTTTATTACTCGGATTTATGAATAGTTTTTTTGTTAGTGAACGTTGTTCAAAAAAAGTATGTTTATAGGTATCGTCTGATGATAATCTATGGGCATTGGTTATATATTTGATACAGTAGTTGCGTTGACAGAATCTTAATGGAATGTAAATTCATCCGAAAAATAATTCGATAATGTCGAGGAATAGACGATGTCCCAACAATCTATTGAACGCGCAACCCGAGTACTTGGGTTATTCACATTTGAACACTCAAGCTGGCGTGTGAGTGATATTGCAAAGACTCTTGATCTTGCAATTGGCACTACACATGGCATTGTAAAAGCCTTAGCTAGCAACGACTATTTAGCACAGGATCCTGCGACTAAGGAATATAAGTTAGGATTGAAACTTATGGAGCTTGGCTCATTGCAATCTGCTACGTATGAGCTTAACCGTAAGTCTGCTACTCCGGTTACGTATCTTGCCCAGCACTCCAAAACTATTGGCAGGGTTGGGGTCATGTACCATAATGCCATTTTAACGACATTAAGCACGGATCATCAGGAATGGCACCCTTCATCATATATCGGCCCCACTGTTCCGGCGTATTGTACGGGTATGGGGAGGGCCATTTTGGCTCAACTCCCTATGAGAGAGCTTGTGGAGCATTTGGCGACTGTGCGTTTGCTCCCGTATACACCTAAAACTCTTACTGATCCTGTAGAGTTGCATGAAGAAATTAGCGCAACCCGTGATCGGGGGTATTCATTGGTTTTCGGTGAAACTCTCATTCATTTAAATACGATTGGTGCGCCAGTTTTTGGTGCAGAAGGTAAAGTAATCGGTGCCATCAGCGTAAGTGGCACCAGTGATATTATTGGCACGGAAACTGATATTGCAGGGTTTGCAAACCGGCTCTTAGACGTCGCATCAGAGATTTCGGTGCAGATGGGGTATAGAGCACAGCCAAAATTTGTGGATGAAATATAATGCAAAATTACGGCGCATTTTCACACGCGAAGACTACAGCTCACATTGATTTTGACGCAATCACTGAGATTTTCACACAGACACATAATGACGGACGAGCTTCCTTGTATGAACACGAGGTATATCGAGTTATGGAGAGCATTGGCTCTGAAACTCCGCCGCAGGTTAAATTGATCCCGCGGGGAACTCGTCCTTCTGATGATGAACTGATGAGCATTCCCGGTAAAAAAGTTGTGCTTAAAATTGTATCGCCTACCATTGTGCACAAAACCGAGGTGGGCGGTGTCCGTATTGTAGAGTGTGAGCCAAGTAAGATTCGTTCTGCATGGCGTCGTATGATGTATGAAGTCCCTGAGAAGTATGCCCGTTGGATTGAGCGGCATGCAGATGCTTCTCCAAAAGAATATGCAGGGTTATCCGGCACTGCGCTTGAAGAAGCTATTTCCATGGACTTGAAAGGTGTATTGCTTGTGCAGTTTATGCCGCCGGATTCGGACACGTTCGGTAATGAGCTGATTGTCGGCATCAGGCGAACCCGTGAATTCGGTATGGTTCTGAGTGCGGGGCTTGGTGGTACTGATGCCGAATTGTATGCGGAGCGCTTTAAGAAAAGTCAGGCTATTGTTGCCGCATCCACTAAGCTGACTGATGGCGAAACGTTCTTTAGTCATTTCAGGCAGACAATTTCCTTTGAGAAATTGGCTGGCCGTACCCGTGGTCAGGAGCGAATTGTCTCGGATGATCAGCTATTAGAATGTTTTGATGCTTGTATTTTGCTTGCGAACTACTACTCGCCGACAAATCCTGACGCTCCTTTTATTATTGATGAGTTTGAGATCAATCCATTTGCCTTCACGGATTTTCTTATGGTTCCGCTGGATGGACTGTGCAGATTTTCCCTGCCGCAGAAGACGGTGACGCCTCGACCTGTCGCAAAAATTAAAAAACTGCTGCATCCAGATACCATCGGCATCATCGGAGTCTCTGCTTCTCGTGAAAATTTTGGTCGTATCATCCTTCATAACATCCTTGCAGAAGGGTTTCCGAAGGAACAGGTTCGTATTGTCCGTGAAGGTTGTGATGAAATTGACGGCGTGCGTTGTATTCCTTCAGTGAGCACAGAAGGCAAACTTGATATGCTCGTTGTGGCTGTTCCAGCTAAACATATTCCGGCTGTTGTGGACGAGGTTATTCAGAAGGATGCAGCGAACAGTGTGATGCTGATTGCCGGCGGTCTTGGGGAAACTCAGGATAGCCATGAACGTGCACAGCAGGTTATTGCAAAAATTAATAAGGCGCACGAATCCGACGATGGTGGGCCGGTCTTTATCGGAGCAAACTGCATGGGGATTGTATCTCGCCCGGGAGGATACAACACTTGGTTTATTCCGGAAAACAAGTTTCCACAGAACGGGCTTGGAACACCTCGCAGAGCTGCCCTGGTCAGCCAGAGTGGGGCGTTTATGCTTTTCGGGCTTAGCCGTTATCCGCATCTTTCTCCAAACTACATGATCTCAATGGGCAATCAAACGGACCTTACTTTGGGCGATATGGTCACCTATCTTAAAGATGATGACAATGTTGATGTGATTGCTGTATATGCTGAAGGATTTAATGATCTTGATGGCTTAGCTTTTTGTCGTTCCGTGCGCGAAGCTGTTTTGGCAGGCAAGGAAGTTGTGTTCTATAAAGCCGGACGTACGCCGGAAGGCAAGTCGGCGACCAGTGGCCACACTGCGTCACTCGCTGGTGACTATATGGTAGCAGAGAGCTGTGTCCGACAGGCTGGTGCCGTTGTTGCTCAGACTGTTGAGCAATTCCAAGATCTTTTTGTTCTTGCGGAAACGCTGCATTCTAAAAGAGTGGATGGTAATCGGCTCGGTGCTATTAGCGGCGCCGGCTTTGAAGCCGTAAGCATGGCAGACAGTATTGATGTGGGTACATTTACTATGAAGCTTGCTCCGTTTTCTGAAAAAGCGGCCAGTGGAATGCGTACATTGTTGAAAGAAAAGCATCTGGAATCCCTCGTGACAGTTTCGAACCCTATGGATGTAACTCCGGCAGGGGATGATGAGCTGCATGTGGAGCTAGCAAAAATTATGTTGGATGAGCCGACTGTGGATGCGGTTGTGCTTGCCCTGACACCGCTCAGTCCAATGATGCAGTCCTTGGATACTGACAGGGGAGACCCTTTTAGTATGCATAATGAAACAAGCATATTGACCCGTGTGCTGGAATTGGCAAAGCAATCGAATAAGCCGCTTGTGTGTGCTTCTGATGGAGGTATGTTGTTTGAGCCGATGCGAGAAGCATTGAATAAAGCAGGTGTGCCTGTTTTTCAGACAGCAGATAGAGCCGTGGCAGCTTTGGCGCGCTATGTTCAGTCCCGTTTACATGCTAAGTCTATTCGCTGCGGCGGGTGTGGGATTCGATAGATAATGATTAACGGAAAAAGCCTGCGAATTAAAATTCGCAGGCTTTTTTTTATGTCTTAATCTTATCGGTTCATCATCAGCGAATTGAGGCTCTTGGAAATCTGCGGGATTTTATCGCCGAAGCAGCGTTCTGCATTTTCACGCATTTTTTCCATGGAGTTTCCTGCAATTAATTGTCCGAACAGGCGGTTGCCGTATGAGAAATTTGCCGCAAAAAACATGCAGTATTTTTTATAGAGCTTAATCGCACGGGTGGGGTCATACCATTTTTCAATTTGATCCAGAAACATAAAGAGCGTTTCTTTGTAGGTTTCTGGTGTCGGTTCAAACCCTCTGGTCAATTCTGCAAATATCCACGGTTTTGAGATTGCCGCGCGACCGATGGCAAGGCCATCGCAGCCAGTACGCTCAACCATGGATTGTGCGGATGCCGCATCCCATACGTCACCGTTCCCGAAAACAGGAATAGATACAGCTTCTTTTACAAGCCTGATGTCATCAATGCGAGGACGTCTTGTACGTCTGTCCGGTGCAACGCGCGGGTGGAACGTTAAAGCATCAGCTCCGGCTTGTTCAAGCATTCGGGCAAAGGCAACAGCTGGTTCCGGTTCATTCTGCCAACCTGTTCTGAATTTTACGAACAGCGGAATATCAATAACTTTACGCATCTTTTCAACCATCTCGCAGGCGCGGTCGACATCGCGCATAAGATCTGCGCCGCACTGTTTGTCTACGATTGGGGAAACAGAGCAGCCCATATTGATATCAACACCGAAGAAATTTTCTTCCTGAATTCGTTCTGCCGCAATAGCCATGTCATCAGGTGCAGCACCAAAAAGCTGACAGACAAGCGTTGGCAGTTCTTCATCCTGCCAGTTGAACACGGGGGACTTATGGCGGTTTTCAGTAGGTACAGCACGGGCACTGCACATGCCCGTAAACAATAGACCGTATCCCCCGTAATGTGCCGCCATAGCACGGTAGGCAATGTGGCCAAGTCCTGCCATGGGCGCAAGACATAAGCGATTCTCGATGGTTCTGCCACGTAGTGTGATAGGCGCAGAGAAAGATTCAGCAGCGTGCATGTGCGCCCCTACAAGGTTTGTTCAAGAATACAGGTATCGTCTAATTCAAAAACGCGGAACGTATTGTTTTCGTATGTCGCATACGTTGGGCAGTCGCTTTGTTTAGGAAGCGAGCAGGAACCCGGGTTCCAGATGTTGATTCCGTTTTCATTTGTATATGCTTTAGGGCGATGAACATGTCCGTAGACAAAGGTGTCACCGGCAGAAAGTGGAGGCATGTTCTCCGGATTCCACAGGTGTCCGTGGGTCAGGAAAATACGCCGACCATCTGCGACCAGCCAGGAGAAGTCTGACATGATAGGGAACTCAAGCACCATCTGGTCGACTTCTGCATCACAGTTACCGCGAACTGCAATAATTTTGTCCTTATATTCATTCAGCAGAACGACAGTGGCTTTAGGGTCGTGTCCTACAGGAAGAGGGTTCCGGGGGCCATGGTAAAGCAGGTCTCCAAGCAGTACGATGCAGTCCGGATTGAATTTTTCAGCCTTGTCCAAAACAGTTTTTGCACGGTCGTATGAACCGTGCAAATCTGAGATAAATAAAATTTTCATTAAGTGTGTGTGTCTTTAAAAAATTATAAAACTTCGATTTGTATGCGCTTGGGCGGCACTTCTTCCCGTTTGGGAAGATAAATCGTCAATACGCCGTTTTCAAATTTGGCGCTCACTTTTTCTTTGTCTACCAGCTCGCTTACTTCAAAACGTGCGTAGTACTCCACTTCCCCGAATTCCATAGAGTGCACACGTTCTCCGGCGGTGAGACCGAAGTTGGATTTTGCATGAACCGAAAGCTTATCGTTTTCGATGTCCAACAGCAGTTTTTCTTTATCTACTCCCGGCATGTCAAGGTAGAGATAAAATCCGTCTGCACGTTCAACAAAATCTGCGGGGGGCTGTACTCTTGGGCGTTTTCCCATTCTCTTAGGCATCTGCTGCATAGCTACTACCTTGGTTGAATATGGATTGTGCGCGGCTGCATTGCCGTGGATTTAGGGAGCTGAACAAACAGCATGCCGGATTTCATGGTGGCTGTGATGCCATCTTTATGGATAGGAACGTTGATTTTTACCAGTCGTTGGAAGGCTCCAGTCGGGCGTTCCTGTTGATGGTATTTTCCTTGAATCGGTTTAAGCTCGCCCCGAAGGACTAGCGTATTGTCTTCAATAATCAACTCAACGTCTTCCATTGCAGCACCCGGAAGCAGCGCCCGAACAAACACGTGTGTATCATCCTCGCTGATGTATAGCGGAGGATACGTGGCGCGTCGCGGGGCAGTAAGCTGCGGGTCGTGCAAGTCGTCCATCAGTTGATCAAACAGATGGGGGAAGTCGTAAAACGATCCATAATTAATAACCATAATCCGGCTCTCCTTTCAGCATATATCATAAGCAGGGACAGCAATCCGTCAAGATATGCAACTGTACGCAAGACAACGACTGAGCGAGCAGAGAAAAGCTATTTACGTGCGTCGCGTGTTCCGTTGTCCCAATCTTCCTGAGAAATGGCTTCTTCAACCAGCATTACAGGAATATCTTCGCGAATAGGGTATACAACATTGCATTTTGAGCAGGACAGCCCGTCTTTTTCTTCAGTAAGTTTAAGAGAATTTTTGCACTTAGGGCAGGCAAGTATCTTCAATAAATCAGCTTGTACAGTCACAGGGCGACTCCTTAAAAAGTATATGCACGTGTAGTGTGCAGAAGAAACAGTATACGCAGTTACTGTATGTACAGCAACAGGAAGCGGCGTGGTATAATTTTGAAATAACGTTTAACAGAATATATGAAACCTTCAGGGTGCAGAGTGTCACAGATTCGCCATTTGACAACCCGCAAAGCGCGGGCGTATTCGGTATGGTGAAAGAAATAACCATACACATTATTACATAGTTCTACGAATGGAAGGAATTATGACGCGGACATACATAGACTTACATACGCATTCCACAGCCTCTGACGGAAGTGATTCTCCTGAAGAGCTGATCAAGCTGGCTAAAAAAAGTAACGTAACTACACTCGCCTTAACAGACCATGATACTGTTGCCGGTGTTGAAGAAGCTGTTGAGACAGGTAATGAGCTTGGAGTGGATGTTATTCCCGGTTGTGAACTGGGGGTGAAGACGGATTTCGGCGAAATTCACCTTCTTGGTTTGTGGCTTGATCCCAAGGCTTCAAGATTACAAAAAGTAATGGGCGAATTACGCGAATATAGAGCAAGCCGTAATAAAATTATTGTCGAAAAGCTGCAAGCGCTCGGTATGGATATTACCTACGGAGAAGTTTTGGAAGCAGCAGGCGATGGGTCTGTCGGGCGTCCGCATATTGCACAGGTTCTCGTGAATAAAAAATATTTTAAAAGCGTAAAAAATGTTTTTGAAGAAATGTTGTGCGATGGGGGCAAAGCATATGCGCCTAAAAAAGTGCTCAGTCCTATCGATGGTGTTAAGCTGTTGAAAGAGGAAGGAGCCACAGTATCATGGGCGCATATGTGTATTCACGGTCAATCTACCGAATACCTCAGCGATATGATCGCAACGTTGAAGCCGTATGGACTGGATGCGTTGGAAGCGTACCACAGTGAACACGGTGATGCTTCTACAAGACTGGTAGTTGAACTTGCAGCCGTTCATGGACTTGCACTCACCGGCGGTTCGGACTATCACGGCGCGGTGAAGCCCAATATTGCGCTAGGACGTGGTAAGGGTGGATTGTACGTGCCGCACAGTGTGCTTGATAACTTAAAAGAACTACGCCGCAAGCAGGGGCTCCCTGTTTAGCTAAGAATATTATGACGAAAAAATTGCCTGAACTGCTTTGTCCGGCAGGAGATATGGACAGACTTGATTCAGCACTGCTTTACGGTGCTGATGCCTGCTACCTTGGTGGAAAGAAACATAGCCTGCGCGCGAGCTCCGGCGGTTTTGACTGGGAAGAACTGGAAACTGCTTGTTCTAAAGCGCATGCAAAAAATGCTTCCATTTATTATACCCTTAATATTCTGCCACATGAACAGCATCTTGCCGGTGTGGAAGAATCTCTCGAACATCTTGCGGAATCCAGCGTAGATGGGCTCATTATCGCTGATCCCGGTGTGCTTCGTATGGCACGTCGTATTGCTCCGCAGAAGTCTATCCATCTCAGCACGCAAGCTAACACTTCCAACAGCGAAGCCGTGGGCTTCTGGCATGATCTCGGAATCGAGCGTGTTAACGTTGCACGAGAACTTGGTGCACATGCTATCAGTAAGCTGACTAAAGCATATCCCGCAATGGAGTTTGAAGTGTTTGTGCATGGTGCCATGTGTCTTGCACTCTCCGGTCGCTGCCTTCTGTCTTCATGGATGAACCAGCGTCCTGCGAACCTCGGGGAATGCACGCATCCGTGCCGGTTTGAATACAAGGGCATTGAAATACAGGATATGCGTTTGACCGTTGAAGAAGGTATGCGCGAAGGCCCGACATGGGATATTACCCATGAAGGCCCTCATAGTGCATTCTGGGCACCGGAAGATCTCTGTCTTGTTAAATACATGCGCTGGTTCTGCCAAAATAATGTTGCGTCACTTAAAATAGAAGGGCGTATGAAAACTCCAAGCTACGTGGCACACGTAGTGGATGTTTATAGAACCGCCATTAATGACGTAGCCTCCAAACAGTTCCGTTACGATGAGTACATCCGGGAATTGCAGAACACTGCATCAAGAAATTTAAGTACAGGCTTCTTCCTGCCAAAAGGTCACAGAAAATCTGTGTCTCCATTGCCGAAGAAGGACTGTACTCCAATCGTCGCAAAGCTCGTGCAAAAAGAAGATGATAGCAAATGGCAAATCGCCGTGCGTTCTCCTTTCAGAGCTGACAGACCTGTGCAAGTCATGGTCCCCGGGCTTAAACGTCCTGTGTTGCCGGTAGGTAGCTTCCAGCTTGAAAATCATCGCGGCGAAGCCGTCGATGTTGTGCATCCGGGCATGTTCGGATTTATCCGTTGCGAAAGCCCAGACTTCGCAGAAGGTCTTTTCCTTCGCGGCTAGAACTTGTTGGCTTCGGCGGGGCTTTGACGGCTGAGTGAAACTTCCCTTTGGAAAGGTTTCCCCCCCGGAGTCTGGTGAGGTTGGCCCGTTAAATATACTTTTACGCGCCCTATATCTCACGAAATAACTAATAAAAAAGGCTGTCCTGCTTGTGCAGGACAGCCTTTTTGTTGTTTATGAAATACAGTGGAGCCTAAGCCGTTATGTTATGTAACCAATATACTGAAAAGTACTAGCGTTTGCGTCGTGGCTTTTGGCTACGCGAGGCGTTTGGCTTTTTACCCTGAGGCTTGCCTTGCGGTTTGCGTTTAAAGCTAGGCTTACGTCGTGAGTCGCTGCGGCTGTCAGTTTTGTTGTTACCGGAAGGCTCGTTATAATTGAAATTGCCGAGTTTGCGCAACGCGAAGGACTTGCCGATCTCTTGCTCCATTTGAAGCATAGTCATGAGTTCTTTTTCACCTATCAGGGTGATGGCGGTGCCTTTGCGATACGCGCGTGCTGTTCGTCCCACTCGGTGGATGTATTTATCCGGACTGTCAGGGGTGTCGAACTGAATAATATGCGTGATGTGATCGAGATCAATACCGCGTGCAACAAGGTCGGTAGCTACGAGGATTCGAGCTTCACCTGTTTGCATTTTCTCAAGCATTTTGTTGCGCTTTGACTGTGAAAGATCACTGTGCAGTGCGGCAACTTCACCAAATTTTCCCGATAGCATTCGTTCAAGTTCACGGCATGTTTCTTTTGTATTGGCAAAGATGATTATACCACCATCTTCTTTTGAATGCGGGCTGTGCTCTGCTCTTTTTTGTTTGTGGACAAGGTCGTCAGAGTCACTCAGAAGCAATGGCATGAGTGCAAGGAGCAGCTTTTTTTTAAGATGCGGCGGCACAGTGAAGAGTTCATGTGTAATGTCCGGCTTTGCTTCTTCTGTGCGTACATCAATGACTTTTGGGTCTTTAGTATAGGTGCATGCCAGATGCTCAATAGGTTTTGGCATGGTCGCAGAAAAGAAAGCTGTGACACGCTTGGACGGAACATGATCCAAAATTTTCTGGATTTCCGGTAAAAAACCGAGGTCGAACATACGGTCAGCTTCATCAATAATGAGCGTGTCGATGCCTCCGAGACGGATTTCTTTTTGATTAATAAAATCAAGTAGTCGCCCTGGGGTTGCTACAATAATTGTAGACGCAGCAGCGGCTTTTTTTTGTGGTGCGGCACCCGCGCCACCGTAGACAGCTCCGCAACGGTAGCCGGTTTGCTGCCCAAGCGCGATGCAGGTTTTCTGAATCTGCAGCGCAAGCTCCCGTGTCGGGGCAAGAATGAGTGCACGTACAGGGCCACGCTTGAGGGCTTCTTCTGTTGCTAAGTGCTGAAGCAATGGAAGAAGGAACGCCGCGGTTTTTCCGGTGCCTGTGTTTGCAAGAGCGATAGTATCCTGTCTGTTCAGCAAGGCAGGAATAACAGCCTGTTGAACCGGAGTCGGTGTAGAAAATTTGCAGGCAGCTATACCGGAACGGATTCGCTGGTCAAAAGAAAACTGATCAAACGAGACTTGTTCTGTCTCTGCGGTTTCAGTTTCTTTTTCAAGTTCGTTGGCGTTTGTTTCGGGCGTGGTCATGGGATTCCTTTATGGTTATCGCGACTTTTTTTCAGAGTGAGACAAGTGAAGCTTCTGTGAGCCCTGTTTTGAGAGTGTATGGCGAGATGCAACACAGAGGCTGCATATTTTTTTGAGCCATGTTGGGGCAATGTGCTTTTGAGGCTCGTGGCAATATCTCATTCTGATGGTCATCGTAGTATAAGAAACATAGGCCACCCGCAAATGAAAAATTTGAAAATTGAAAGTGCACAGGCCCAGTGACCTTATCATGTTTGCATTGTAGGCATCCCCGTATCATACAACGTTAGCACCATTGTGCTGCGAAATAATGATATTTTATGTTTTGTTATATAGAGAGCACGGGGGGCCCATGCCGAAAGAAGTTAAAGATTATCTCAGATTGCTGGATAAACCACTGGATGAATCAGAAGCTCCGGAAGCGCGCAACTCCGCACTCGGAGAAGATGCTCTGTGGCATGTTTTGTATTCACTAGGGCAGGATAATACGCACCTCACCGAACGAAAATGTTATTGGGGACTTGTGTTGGCTGTGCGTGATCGTATGCTGGAAAAATGGTCGGAAGTACAGAGACGATATTATAAAAACGATGATAAGCGGTTGTACTATCTTTCGCTTGAGTTTTTGCCCGGTAAATTTTTGCGTGGGAATTTATTGGCATTAGGGTTGGAAAACGAAGCGCATGAATTTTTACGGGAGCGTGGCTTTTCGTTAGATGAAATTATTGCGAAAGAATGCGAGCCGGGGTTGGGCAATGGCGGTTTGGGTCGTCTGGCCTCGTGTTATATGGATTCGATGGCAACGTATGGGTTGCCCGCTTATGGGTATGGCATTCGCTATTCGTATGGCTTGTTCAGGCAGGAAATTCGCAATGGGCAGCAAGTGGAACAGCCGGACAACTGGTTACATGAAGGCACTCATTGGCTTATTCCCCGTCCTTACAAGTTGTATCCTGTTCGCTTTTACGGGACAGTTTATGAGTGGTTGGATGATAATGGCATATTGCGTCATGACTGGCGTGGCGGTGATCTTGTTATGGCCATGGCGAATGATGTGCTTGTTCCGGGCTACCGCAACGGGCACGTGAACAGCGTCCGGTTATGGGAAGCTCGTCCGCATAAAGAATTTGTGCTGAGTTCGTTTAATGCTGGCGACTATATAGGCTCTGTTCAGGAAAAAATATCGGATGAGAATATTTCCATGGTGCTGTATCCCAGCGATGATGCTCCAGAAGGAAAAACTCTTCGCTTAAAGCAGCAGTATTTTTTTGTAGCTGCAACTATGCACGATATGGTGCGCCGTTTTAAAAAGCTCAACAAGCCTTGGGATCAGTTACCGGAAAAAAATGTCGTACAGCTTAATGAGACGCATCCTTCCATTGCTATTCCGGAGCTGATGCGCATTTTGCTGGATGAAGAACTCCTATCGTGGGAAGAGGCTTGGTATATTTGTCAGAAACTTTTTGCGTATACTAACCACACCGTTTTACCGGAAGCGCTGGAGACTTGGACTGTAGAGCTGATGGAGAAGCTGCTTCCGCGGCATATGCAGATTATTTATGAAATTAATCGCCGTTTTCTTGAAGATGTGCGATTGCATTTTCGTGATGAACCGGACTTACCATCTCGAGTGTCTCTCATTACCGCCGGGCCGGAACCAAGAGTGCGGATGAGTCATTTAGCCATTGTCGGAAGCTTTAGCGTTAACGGCGTATCTGCGTTACACACACAAATTTTGCGGGATCGTGTATTTCATGATTTCATTAGAATTTTTCCAGACAGGTTCAATAATAAAACCAACGGGGTTACACCGCGCAGATGGTTGCGTCAGTGTAACGTGCCGTTGTCGTGGTTGTTGAGTGAACATTTAGGATGTGGCTGGGTAACAGACCTCAATCAGCTGGAGAAGCTTCGCGAACTGGTAGATGTTGAGGAATTTCGGCATGACTGGGAGCAGTGCCGTTTAACAAATAAAAAACGTCTTGCAGATTACATTGAAAAAATGAATGGCATTACGGTTAACCCGCATAGCATATTCGATGTGCAAGTGAAGCGTTTCCATGAATACAAGCGTCAGCTATTGAATATTCTGCACATAATTTCGCTTTACAATAATATCCGGAAGAAACCTGAAGTGAAAATGCAGCCCTGTACATTTATCTTCGGCGGAAAGGCGGCACCAAGTTACCGGATGGCAAAGGATATAATATATCTCATTAATTGCGTAGCACGGCGGGTTAATTCTGATCCGCATACCCGTAACTTTTTGAAAGTCATTTTTCTTGCGAACTATAATGTATCGTTGGCGCAGCTTCTTGTTCCGGCAACAGATGTTTCTGAGCAAATTTCTACAGCAGGGTATGAGGCGTCCGGTACTGGTAATATGAAGTTTGCACTTAATGGAGCGTTGACCCTTGGAACGAGAGATGGTTCGAATATAGAGATTGCTGAGCGTGTTGGAGATGGGAACATCTATCTCTTTGGGTTGTGCGAGCAGGAAGTTATAGATCTCCGGAGACGAGGATACGATCCCTGGGATATCTATAAAAATGACAGTGAACTGCGTGAAGTCTTGGATATGATTAATTCCGATCAGTTTACACCTGGTGATCCGACTGCCTTCAGTTCAATTTTCAATTCGTTGTTGAGTGGTGGTGACCCCTTTATGATTCTGGCAGATTACCGTGCGTATGTGGAAGCACATAAGCGTATTGCCCATGAATATGTTGATCGTGAGTTATGGATAAAAAAATCTATTATGAACACTGCAGGTATGGGGTTCTTTTCCAGTGACCGAGCCATAAAGGAATATAGTGAGGGTATCTGGGATATAGCGCCGGATGTTTAAGTCAAAGTAAGGCACCCGCATTGCGGGTGCCTTTTTTCATACGGAAAGTTTTTTTATCAGCCCGGTTAGGGTTTCAATCTGGTTAGAAGTCAGGGGAGCCATTAATGACTCAGCACACGATTCTACGGTTATGAGCGCGTCTGCATAAATGGTTTTGCCTGCGGAAGTGAGCTTTACTAAACTGATGCGTGCATCTCGAGGATTCGAACGTTTTTCGATAAGATGTATCCGTTCCATCGGGTGCAGGACTCTTGTTACGCCGGAAGCAGTGAGGTTGACGGCGTTTGCAAGCTCTATACGGCGCATGGTGTTTTCTGCTGCGTTTTCAAGAGATTGAAGTATCATAAATTCCGTGAAGTTAATCCCATGGACACTGAGTTGGGCATTGAGCTGTTTCATACAGTGTGCATGCAGTGCAGAAATGGAAAAAATACTATGTGCTGTTTGAGATGGTTGTGACATTGTTGACCTTGCTTTTTATTTGCTAGATTGTTGACTTGTGAAGTATCTAGCAAGTAATTATCTTGATCGTTAAAAAAAGTCCATCCGTATAATTAAAAAAGCCCCGTAGCAATTGCTACGGGGCTTTGATCTAGTACTTTTTGCAAAACGCTACTTAACGAATAATCTGAGGAAGCGTTTTTTCCCAAGCTTGATGACGTATTCACCAGCAGGGAGAGCGTCTTCAGAGTTGCATTTTTCTCCATCAATGGAGAGTGCACCCTGTTTCATAAGGCGACGTGCTTCACCTCGGGATTTGGTGAGCTTTGCGTCTGTAAGGAATACAGGAGGCATGGATGCGTCACCGGATTCACAGGTGTGTTCAGGCATTTCATCTGGAAGCTGGCCTTTAGCAAATACAGAGTTGAATCCTGCACGTGCTTTTGCTGCTTCTTCTGCACCGTGGTACTGGGTTACGATATCTTCTGCGAGCTCTTCTTTAGCAGTCTTCGGATGAAGTTCTCCGGATTCTACCTTAGCTTTAAGCTCGGCAATTTCTTCAAGAGTTTTGAGAGAAATGAGTTCGTAATAGCGCCACATAAGTTCATCAGAAATTGACATGAGTTTGCCGAACATATCAGTAGGAGCTTCGTCAATGCCTACATAGTTCCCGTAGGATTTAGACATCTTACGAACACCGTCGAGACCTTCAAGAATAGGCATGGTCATGACACACTGCGGTTCCTGACCTTCCTGAGACTGGAGAGTCCTTCCCATAAGCAGGTTGAACTTCTGGTCGGTACCACCGAGTTCGATGTCAGCTTCGAGTGCTACAGAGTCATAACCCTGCACAAGCGGATATAAGAATTCATGGATAGCTATTGGAGTATTGCTTTTATAGCGCTGTTCAAAATCGTTGCGTTCAAGCATGCGCGCTACGGTATAGCGGGATGCAAGGCGGATAAAGTCAGCTGCACCGAATTTGTCGAACCATTCGGAGTTGAAACGAACTTCTGTTTTTTCAGGATCAAGGATCTTGAACACCTGTTCTTTATATGTTTCTGCGTTAGCAAGAACATCTTCACGAGTGAGCGGAGGACGGGTGTCGGAACGACCGGATGGATCTCCAATCATTCCGGTAAAGTCACCGATAAGGAAGATAACAGTGTGGCCGAGTTCCTGAAAATGACGCAACTTGTGAATTGCAACACTATGACCAAGGTGCAAATCCGGAGCTGTAGGGTCAAAACCCATTTTTACGCGCAGCGGTTTGCCTTTTTCGAGCTTCTTTTTGAGCTCGTCAGCATCAATAAGTTCAGCACAGCCACGCTGAATGATTTCGAGCTGTTTTTGAATATCCATAATTCTCTCTTTTACAAAAAAATATGTTGTAGCTTGGTGTCTCTTACAAAGAAATAGCGAATTGTCAAACCTTACGAAAATGTAAAATTTGTAGGCGTGAATTTATTCGCGAATAAGCTTAATATCTGAGCATAGCCCTGTTTCATCATTAATGTTCATGAACAGGCCGTTGATGTGTGCAGCGCCTTTAGCGACTTTGAAACGCTGAGGCAGTCCTGTTATGAATCGCTCAATAATAACTTTGGGTTCCATTCCGAGGCAGGATTCTTCGACACCGCACATACCGGCATCAGTAAGATAGCCGGTTCCCTTTTCTAAAATCATGGCATCTGCTGTCTGTACATGGGTGTGTGTGCCGATAACAGTGGAAACTCTGCCGTCTACATAGAAGGAGAGGGCTTTCTTTTCACTCGTTGCTTCAGCATGAAAGTCTATAATGCGGATACGCACATCGTCTGGAATGGATGCGAGCAGTTCGTCCACTTTTTTAAACGGGCAGTCGATGTTATCCATGAATGTTCGTCCTAGCAGGTTTATGATCGCGACTTTGCTGCCGTGCTTAGGCTCAAAAATGACCAGTCCGCTCCCCGGTGCTCCCTGCGGGTAATTCGCAGGGCGGATAAGGCGTGGTTCATTGTTAAGCAGGTTATACATTTCCTTATGCTTCCAGATATGGTTTCCGGAAGTAAGAATGTCTATGCCTGCACTAAAAAGTTCGCGCATTGTGTCTCCTGAAAGACCAATGCCGCCGGAGGCATTTTCCCCGTTAGCAATAACGAGATCTGCCCTGTGTTCTTCTCTGAGAGAAGGAAGGCGCTTACGCAGAACAAGTCTGCCCGGTTTGCCTACAATGTCACCGAAGAATAAAATTCGCATGACGCTTCCTATAATTTAAAAAAAGAGTACGTCAACAGCTGTGCCTTCGTAGATACCTTCGCTGTCTGCGCCAATGCGCGTGACTCCGTCGGCCTGAAGCATGGTTTTCAGTAAACCGGATTTACCGAGCACAGGGGTTGCGATAGTGTTTCCATCTTTTACCGTAACGCTGACTCGGACATAGTCTTCACGTCCCGGTTTTGATGCCACGTTGCGGCTGATAATAGCCTGTTTGGAAGGCCAACGGGATTGGTCAAAGGCTTTTGAATTGCCACCAAGGTAACGTAAAAACGGCATGCCGAGAACAAACATGACGACCTGTGCGGATGCAACTTGGCCCGGAAGTCCCCAGATGGCTTTGTTGCCGCATTTAGCAAGAATAAGCGGCTTGCCGGGACTGATTGCGACACCGTGGTTGATAATTTCTGCGTCTTCGATTTTATCGATGGCTCCGACTGTAAGGTCACGAACTCCGACAGAACTGCCGCCTGAAAGAAATACAACGTCGTTTTCGGAAAGGGCGTTTTCAAGGGCTGACTTTAGGGCGTCAAGCTTGTCTTCCACAAGGCCGTATGTTGTTGCGGCTGCACCTGCGCGTCGTGCGCACGCTGCAAGTGTATAGCTGTTAACGTCACGCACTTGGCCTACTACAGGCTTTTCATTGATTGGAATAAGCTCATCACCCGTTGAGATAATGCCGACACGCGGGGGGCTGTATACAGATACTTCCTGAATACCGAGAGCTGCCAGCATACCGATTTCCTGCGGACGAATGAGAGTCCCTGCTGTAAAGACGTCTTTGCCCGTAGCCGCATCTTCCCCTTTTAGCATGACATTTTCATATGGAGCAAGAGACTTGCGGATTTCTACAGTTCCTGCACCGAGAGATTCGGTATGTTCTATCATGACGACTGCGTCAGCGCCTTCCGGCAGAATACCGCCGGTTACGATTCCGGCACATTCGCCATCCTTCAAGGTGAATGACGCAGGCTGTTCAATGTCAATGTCACCGACTGATTCGAGGTATGCTGGATTTGCTTCAGATGCACCGAACACATTTGCCGCATTAATTGCGTATCCATCCATGCATGAACGGCTGGCCAGAGGTAAATTTTCTGCTGCTATAATGTTTTCCGCGAGTACGTACCCGTCTGCTGCATCAATAGAAACAGTGTGGGTGTGTAGTGGGGTGAATGCATGGAGTTTCTGGATAAACTCCTGCACGCTTAGTACATTGAAGAAATCTTTTTTCATATTGTATCCTCGAATCAATATTGAATAGCTAGCAAGCAGAGTAGCCTGTAACGGTATGTGGTGCAAGGCTGCGGTGGGAGGGCTTGCGGCTAAAGAAATACTTAATGTCGGGCGTAAAAAAACATCCGTCTGGACCTGGAGGAAAAGGAAGGTACGAAGTTCTTTTTCTCCGGGTTCAAACGGATGTGCGGTGCTTTTTAAACGCCCCTTCGGGAAAAGGGGCGTTTAATATGGGATAGGACGTGTATTAAACAAATTTTTTCTCTGGAAGCGTAAGGGAATACGCGGTGTATTGCTTAATACCGGTACGGGAAGCTACCAGCGTCCTTAGGGGACAGATTATAAAAGCGCTATTCCTTGGCTAATAAGTCCTGCGGCGATAAACCACATGATCAGACACACACTGCCATCAAGAATTCGCCATGAAGAAGGTTTGCGAAATAGTGGTGCAAGAGCCTGTCCTCCAAAAGCGAGAGCGCAGAACCAGATTGCGGAGGCGCAGACGCCACCGATCCAGAAGTAAATTTTGCCGTTACCAATAAATTGTCCGCTGAGTGATCCCATCAGAACAACTGTGTCCAGATAGGTGTGCGGGTTTAAAAAAGTAACCGCCAGTGTTGTTAACACAACATTTCGCAAAGAGCGTGTCGCATCTGATGATGTTGTCAGTACTCCCGGCTTGCAGGCAGACCTGAAAGCACAAAAACCGTACCAGAGTAAAAAAGCCGCGCCAAAAAAAGTGGCAAACACCTTTACCTCTGGTGAGGAGGCGACAATTCGTCCGATACTGAAAACGCCAAGTCCGATAAGTAGCATGTCGGACAAAATGCACATGAGAGCGATAGTGAGATGGTGGTTTTTGCGAACACTCTGAGAGAGTAAAAAGGCATTTTGAGCCCCGATCGCCATGATTAACCCACCGCAAGTACCAAATCCTTGAAAGAATGGAGCGAGCATAGTTTTTTCCCAATCCTTAACTGCATCGTAAGTATAAGATCATTGTTTTTCAGGTAAATGCAGAAGGCGTCCCTTCAGCAGACACATGGGAAGTTCAGTGAGCGCTGCAACAGCGGGGTACGCTCAACACCCCGCCATTACATCTGGAACTTGTTTGCGAACACTTATCTAAAAGAAAAAAATGTAGAAGTGAAATTCATTGTTTTGATGTTGCATAAGTTTTGCTAATATAAATGCATGATCGATTACAAACAGCTCGAAGCCTTTGCCGCAGTGGTTGAAAATGGTGGTTTTGAAAAAGCAGCAACAGTATTGCACATTACGCAGTCTGCTGTTTCACAGCGTATCCGGCTGCTTGAAGATAGAATTGGTGCAATGCTTATTGTACGTTCTACTCCGGTTCAACCCACAGCTATGGGGCAAAAACTGCTTGGTCACTATAAGCAGGTAAGTCTGATGGAGCAGGACTTGTTCGAAGATACGCTGGGTAAAACAGTTGAAGAGTATATAACAGTACCTGTCGGTATTAACGCAGATAGTCTTGCTACATGGATACCGGACACGTTGCAGGAACTTCTGACTACTACGAATATTCTTGTGGATATTCGGCTAGGAGATCAGGATAAAACGCATGACATGCTTAAAAACGGGGAAGTAGTAGGCTGTGTCAGCTCACAACCTGGCCCCATGCAGGGGTGTAAAACAGTATACCTCGGTAAGATGATCTATGTGTGTTGCGCTACACCGGACTTTGCTGAAAAATGGTTTCCGGACGGGTTCATACCCGATGCCGTTCGGAAGGCTCCTATCCTTACATATGATCGTACTGATGAAATGAATAATGAAATGCTTACCCGGTGTGGAATCCGTGCCGGTGAATTTCCGACGCACTATGTGCCGGATTCTCACATGTTCGTTGATATGTGTAAGAAGGGGTTAGGCTATGGCATGATCCCGAGTTTACAGATTGAGGAAGAGCTCAGGAGTAAGCAATTAATCCCAATTGTGGAAAAATATTCAGTAACAGTTAGGCTGTACTGGCATTGCTGGAATTTGCAGACGAGGCACATTATGATGCTTACGGATGCCTTTGAGAAAGTCGCAAAGCTACATCTTTCACGGTAAGCATTGCTTGTGCAGATTTTTTTGATGGATACCCGACCAGTTCTCAGGGGCTGAAAAAAAGAAAAGTGCTAATACATCTCTGTACAAACAAGGCATTCGTTATTACCAGTAACGGATACATATTGTCACATTAGAGTGCCAAAGCTTATTTGCGTGTCTATTGAGCATGTGTTATATTTCACAATGTAGTTGACTTGTTTAGATTATCAAAACGCTATGTTCTTACTATAGCATACTATATGAGACTCTGTGTTCCGGTTCTTCGCCGGTTCTACAATGGGAGGATGAATGACTCAGCCTTTTAAAGATGCCGTCGGCATGTGTAAGACTATTATGCGTAATGGTTTTGATGCGTATGTTGTAAACGCTCAGCTTCAGCGCGAATTGCTTGAAGATTCAACCGATATTGAATTGGATCTTGCATGCGAAGCCCCCTTCGACGAAATTCAGCGCATGTTCCCTAATGTTAGTGAAGGAAGTGAACGCGGAGTTATTGCTCTGCTGAAAGAAGCTGATGTTACGTATCGTTTTTACCCTATAGATGTAGAGGATGCGTCTCATCCTGAAGAAAGTATTGCCCGTATTACTCCTCATCTGCTTAAACGCATGGAAGAGAAGTATGGTAGCATCCCTCCACAGTACGCATGCCCATATGTTCCAGGTTCTGGAACATATGAAGGCTTCGAAGACATCGCTACTGGTGTTATTAAATTTTCAGGCATTCCAGATCAAACTTTACGACGCAATTACCTGCTTGGTATTCGCGCATTACGTTTTGCTGCAAACTATGATTTGCCAGTCGAAAAGAATACCTGGATTTCCATCGTAAAAGCTACCTCCCGTATCCTCGATTACGTACCTTCCCATAGCATTATGGAAGAATGGCGCAAAGTTGAAGCCGAAAATATGTGGCGCTTTGTTGAGCTGTTGTTCGACTCCATGATTCTTCATGGTCTTGTTCCTGAGCTTGCGGCCCTTTCCCGTTGTATTCAGATTAAAAATGAAGACACTGGTGAAGAGCAGACTGTATTCCAGCATACCATTGATACCATGCGCCACTACCCTGAAGAATTGCCGTACGACTGGTTCGGTACTTTTGCGGTTCTTTGCAGTAATGTAGGTAAATTGTATACAGCAGAATTTAGCAACGACACGTGGACGTTCAATCAGTCCTGTCGTGTTGGTGCTAAAGTTACCAGAAAAATTATGGGGCGCTTGTCATTCCTGCCGCAGGACATTGACCTTGTTTGCCATCTTGTTAAGCATCAGCAGTTCTTCCACAACCTGCTTACAGATAGAGGCATCCGTCGTTTCCGTGCTCTTGACGAATATCCGCGTCTTATTGAAATGGCTCGGGCAGATGTTAAAGGCCGCGGCATTGCCTTTACCGCCTTTAACCATAACATGAAGTGGATTGAGCGCGCAGATACTCCTGAGCAGATGATCGAGCCGTTCCTGAACGGTAACGAAATTATGGAAGCTACCAGTCTTAAACCTGGTCCTCATGTAGGCCTTCTGCGTGATGAGCTTCTTAAAGCTCAGATTGAAGGAAAAGTTAATTCAGTTGAAGAAGCTATCGATTTTGTGCGTGGCTACAAAATGTAAGCTAACACTGAGGCAATTCAGCATATAGCTGTGTTGCGCAACGTGCTATTCAGGCCGGACAACTTTGTTGTTCGGCCTTTTTTTATGCCCGCAACATATCATTTAACTTACGAACGAGTTGTCAGATTTTATATCAGGACTGTCCGCTTTATTAATTCAGGAAGCGGAAAATTAAGACAGGAAGGTATGTAATGACTACTCGGAGACAGTTTTTAGCTGGTACAGCAATGGTTGCCGGTATTTCTGTGGTTAGAGCTGTTCCAGCGTATGCCTGGCATTTTGCCATGGAGAAAGGTGTTATCTATACTGATGATCAGCCTGGTATGTGGAAAGGAAAACAGAATAGTCATGTGCCGATTGTGGACACAAAGGGGCTGGACGTTGTTGTGACGACGCCGCATCCGATGAGCGAGCAGCATTATATTGTAAGGCATACCATCGTGGCAGAAGACGGTGAAGTAGTGCATGCTAAAACGTTCAACTGGAAAGACGATCCCGTTTCTAAAGCTGTGCTAAAGAAAAAAGGTAAATACGTGGCGACAAGCTTCTGTAACTTACATGATATGTGGGTTAAGGAATTTATGTTGTGAGTATTATTGCCTCCGGCGGGTCTCCGCCGGAGGCAATTACTGGTTAAACAATACGCGTACCGCCAAGCCAGTGAGCTTTGACACGGCCCTTGAGCGTTGTGTTCAGGAACGGTGTATTTTTTCCTTTGGAATGCATGGCGTCTTCTGTCAGCTTCCATTCTTCTTTTGGGTCGAAGAGGAAGAAGTCTGCAATGTCGCCTTCTGCAAAAGTATTGAGTGGAAGCTTGAAGATAGCTGCTGGCTTTTCAGCCCACAGTTTGATGAAATCATCTTCTGAAATAGTGCCGTCTTCTACCTGTGTCCATGTGAGTGCTACAGCGCTGTCCAAACCGGAGATGCCATTCGGAGCACCTTCAATAGGGTGTTCTTTTTCATGATCGGCATGCGGTGCATGGTCGGTCACAAATATATCGATTGTGCCGTCTTTTATCGCTTCCTTCATGGCTAAGCGATCCTCTTCGCTGCGTAATGGAGGATTTACTTTTGCTGCGGTGGAGTAGTTGTTGAGAATTTTTTCAGTAAGAAGCAGGTAGTGGGGGCATGTTTCAGCCGTTACTTTTACGCCTCTGGCCTTTGCCCAGCGAATGAGGTCTACGGACTGTTTGCAACTTATGTGTGCCAAATGAACTGGCAGATTAAGAAATTCAGCAAGCAGAATATCGCGGGCAACCTGCATGGATTCAGCAACAACAGGCTGGCCTTTTACACCGATTGCTTCGCTTATTTCGCCTTCATTCATGTGGCAGTCTTTGGCAAGGGTCGGATCTTCGCAATGGTCAATGATGGTCAGTCCGAAGGTGGCAGCGTATTCCATGCAGTGACGAAACATTTCTGCGCCGCCTACTGGGACTCCATCGTTTGAAATTGCCACACAACCTGCCTCTGCAAGTTCACCCATCGGGGCAAGTTCTTCACCCTTGAGGCCGATAGTAGCTGCACCGATAGGGTAGAGATAAGGGCCGTTGGGCCATGTCTGCTGTGCGCGTTGGAGCATTGCTTCAGTAACGGATGCAGAGTCGTTAGTCGGTTTGGTGTTGGCCATTGCCATAACACCACCAAAGCCTCCGTGAGCAGCAGCTTCAAGGCCGGATTCAATGTCTTCTTTGTATTCGAAGCCCGGTTCACGCAAGTGTACGTGGCAGTCATAGAAGCTTGGGAATACGATGAGACCTGTAGCATCTATTATTTCAGCATCTTCCGGTGCTGGCACTTCACCGTGCGGTGTGACTGAGACAATAGTTGAACCGGAAACAAGAATATCTACGGCTTTTTTACGAAGCAGCCCATTGAAGATAAACAGATTTTTCATGGCTATACTCCTTTGTCCTTACGGGTTGCGTGAAGGTACAGGATTGCCATGCGAGTGGCTACGCCTGCGGAAACCTGATTAAGAACGCGACTGTTTTTGCAGTCGGCGAGGTCTGAAGCAATCTCAAGTCCTCTGTTCATAGGCCCCGGATGAAGAATCTTAGCACCCTCAACCGCCATATCCATGTGATTTGCAGTAAGACAGTACATGCGTGCGTATTCACTTAGGTCAGGTAACAGACCTGACTGTTGACGTTCCAGTTGAAGGCGCAGACACATAACAGCGTCAACACCTTCCATAGCTTTGTTTAGGTCCTGGAATATTTCTACAGGCCATGTGTGTACAGTGTGAGGCAACAATGTGCGCGGGGCGCATAATCTAACCTTAACACCCTGACGTGTGAGCAGGTTGATGTTGGAACGTGCTACACGGCTGTGTTTGATGTCGCCGAGGATAAGGATTGTTTTACCCTTGTACTCGTTATTCCATGCCCTGCGCAGGGTAAAGTTATCCAGAAGTGCTTGAGTCGGATGTGCGTGACAGCCATCACCTGCGTTGACTACTGCGCAGTCCAGACGTTCCGCGATAAACTGCGCGGCACCGTTTGCCTTGTGGCGCAAAACGATAACATCAGGGTTCATGGCTTCAAGTGTGAGTGCAGTGTCTTTAAGACTTTCGCCTTTTGTCAGACTGGAACTGCTGCTGGACAGTGAAAAAGTGTCAGCAGACAAGCGCTTGCCTGCAACGTCGAATGAGGTCTTTGTCCGCGTACTCGGCTCAGCAAAGAAGAGCACAACGCTTTTACCCTTAAGGGTCGGAACCTTTTTGACAGGGCGCTGGTTGATTTCGTGAAATTGCTCGGCTGTATCGAGAAGATGAGAGACTTCTTCGAGTGACAGCTGACTAACGTCCAAAAGGTCCTTGTGCGGCCAGATGAAGTGTTTTTCTTGTGGCATTTCATTTTCTCTGGTTTGCGGGCAAAGCCCATGATGATTGGAAGACTAAAAGTCTTCCGGCAAAATAGCGTAGTGGAACCGTTTGCCTTTCGACAATGTTCCTAATTCATTCGTAATGCCCAGTGCTTTGGCGCCTGCAATAGTAAGCATGCGTAACAATGCACCGGTAGGTATATCGAAATTATCGCGCAGGTAGCGCGCTTCATTCCAAAGGTTGAGGTCATGGTTTGAAGCAAGGCTGTCTGTACCGAGGGTCAGTTGAAGGCCTGCTTCTAGAAAATTGCGTACTGGTGCGGTGCCTACTCCGATAAGTTCATTGGAGCGTGGGCACAGGCACACAGTTGTCCCGCTTTCCTGAAGAATATTGATGTCTTCCTGTGTGCAGTGGACGCAGTGGACGGCAAGAGTAGATTCATCAAGTAACCCAAGATGCTTCGCATATGGTACTGCACGCATTTTAGGCGGAGTAAAGTCCTTGGGGAGAACTCGGCGTGAAAGTTGTTCTCTAAAGCGGCCGGTTCCCTTGGTTAGCAACTCATCTTCACCTAGATGCTCTGAAAGATGGATAGAAAAATACCGCTCATGAGAGCGGCACCATTGTTTAGCAACAACCAATGCATCAGGACTGGTTGAATAGAGAGCGTGACCGGAAAGAGTCATCCATCGTTTTTTGGCTTCGTTTGGCAATGTCGCAGCAGTGGAGGAGAATAAGTCCTCGGGACATAAGGTTCCGGTGGCAATATTGGGAAAATTATAGCCGAACACTTCAAACTGAATATGGCAGCTGAGGTTATATGCAGTAACGGCATCGTACACAGCTTTAGGTGCGCGTCCGTTAACATCTGCGATATGAGCAGTGCCAGTTTTTGCCATTTCAGACACGGCGGATTCAAGGCTTAGAGCAGTAACTGGAGTTGCCATGTGTGGCAGAGCTGAATCAATCCATGTCTCAAACCCTTCACCAAATGTTGCTTTACCTTTTAGATGGGCAAGCTCCAGATGGTTATGGCAGTTAATGAGAGCTGGTGCCAGTGTTACATCGCCCAGATCTTCCGCTTTGAGAGTGTACTTTTTTGAAAAGGCATTGAACGAAAGAACGTCCACAATAGTTGAACTGTTGTGGACGATAACGCCGTCTTCAATGACATCTGGAAAAGAGTAATATCCCGAATCTGTTCGGGAGGAAGTGTTATGGCCTTCCATAGGTAGGATGCGACGAGCGCGGATGGCATTGAGCATTGAAAAATATGTTGGTTATATGTGGTTAAGTTTTTGGCGTACCGCCACACATTTAAATCACACATGTTCCTGCCTTTGTAAAGAAGAGAATGAGGTTGAATATGATCAAAAAGTTTTTTGTACTTTGGATACAGCCAGTTGATTATAACTTTTTCTGAGAGATGAACTTTTCTCTTGTTGATGGAGTTGCGATTGATGTTTTTTAATTTTTGAGTGTCAAGACACGTCAGTAGGTATGTATTGGCTGTTGTTTTCTTTTTTAAATTAAGTTTTCACCCCGTATTGCCGAAATAGTTGAAGAGACAAGTATCATATAAAATTTTATTTAGAGTAATGTGGAGAACGCTTTGCTTGTGAAAAAAGTAAAATTAGAATGGTAAGTTGATCTTATATGCTAAAATTATCTTTTTATTGTTCATGTATGCAATTTTTATGGGGGGGATATGTTTAAAAGTATCAAAGCCAAGGTCACGGCTTTAGTGATGACAGCTTCGTTAGTGTCGGTTGCGTTGGTTCTTATTTTTTCAAATGTTATTGTGCGCGAGGACGCTATTAAATCGTATGAACTGTCGTCAAAAACAGATGCGACCCTTGTTGAGCATATCGTAACCAGTTTTTTCGCCGATGCGATTAATACAACGAAAGAATTGGCGTTACTTAAGGATCTGCAAGACGTTACAGGAACATTTACCTATAACAATACGATTCAGTCTGAAATTCATTTTGCCTTTAACGATCTGACACAATCTGAACATCGTCTGGCAGGAGCATTCTCCAATGCACAAGCCTCACATACAAGTTATGAGTTAGTATATTATGGCAGTAACACTGGTGGCTTTATTATGTCCGAGCCAACAGTGTTGCCGGCGCAATATGATCCTCGCCAGCGTCCTTGGTATAAAACAGCAGTAGCCTCTTCTTCCGGTTCGGCTATTTCTAAGGCTTATCAGAGTACTTCCGGTATGCCTGTGGCAAGCACCATGACTGTTGTGCGTAATCAACAAGGGAAAGTACTTGGTGTCATTGCTGTTGATGTTCAGCTTTCTATGCTTGTAACACTGATGAAGGATATTAAAATTGGTGAAACAGGTCGGGTACTGTTGCTTGAAAATGATGGAACTGTGCTTGCAGCCCCTGGGGATGAACATCTTATTATGAAACGCATTGGCTCTACCGGGAACAAGGCGTTAGACTCATTAGCGGCAAAACAGGATGGCATGTACGAGATTGAAGCTGAGAGCGGTACGCAGCTTGTTCGTATGCATTCTGTACCTGCAACCGGCCATAAATTACTTGTTATAAAAAATGAAAGTGAAGTCCTTGAAGCGGCCAAATATAGCCTGATGGTTACTGTTGTTTCAGGTGTGTGTGTGACATTACTTATTGGATTAATAGCATATTTGTTTGTTTTGCGTACGGTAAAGCCTCTTTACAGAGTTATTCACTTTGCAAAAGAAGTAAGCAAGGGTGAGTATTCAAATGTTCAACCTGATGCTGAATTCTCAGGTGAAATTTTGGATCTGCATCTTGCGCTGAAGGAAATGGTAGCTAGTCTTGTGAGCTCTATTCAGATGGCAGATAGTAAAACAGAAGAGGCTGAAAAACAGACAGCACGAGCAAATGAAGCTCTGCAAACGGCTGCCGAGGCTCAAGCTCAGGCTGAAGTTGCCCGTAAAGAAGGGCTGAACCACGCAGCTGGGCAGCTCGAGTCTATTGTTGAGAATATTGGTTCTGTCTCAGAGGAATTAACAGCGCTTGTTGAACAGACCAGACTTGGGACAGAACGGCAGGCTGCACGCAGCGGAGAAACTGCAACGGCTATGGTGCAGATGAATACTGCTGTAATGGAAGTTGCTCGTAATGCATCTGATGCAGCTCAGCACTCTGAAGTAATGCGTGAAAGCGTGATACATGAGGCTGACTCTGTAATGGAGGTTGTGAAAGCTATTGATGATGTGGCAAGTCGATCTGAAAAAATGATGAACAGCCTTGGCTCACTCGGCGAAAAAGCACAGGGTATTGGTCAGATTATGGACGTGATTTCGGACATTGCAGACCAGACAAACTTGCTTGCATTAAATGCAGCTATTGAAGCTGCCCGTGCAGGAGAGGCAGGACGTGGATTTGCAGTTGTTGCTGATGAAGTCCGCAAGCTTGCAGAAAAAACGATGCACGCCACATCAGAAGTTGAACAGGCTGTTTCAGCTATTCAGCAGGGAACAAGTCAGAATATTGAAGCCATGAAGCAGACAACAGATGTGGTTGTGAACTGTACCAGTCTTGCGAAGGAAGCAGGCGATTCATTGGTGAACATGACTACAATGATTGAAAGCTCCACTGACATGGTACGTGTTATCGCCACGGCATCGGAAGAGCAGTCCGCTAGCAGTGAAGAAATTAATGCAAGTGTAGAGGAAGTAACAACGTTGGCTGGCCAAATGGCCTCCTCGGCCAGTGATTCTGCGAGGACAATGGCAACGTTGGCTCGTCTGTCTGATGAATTGAATGGTGTTATTCAGACTTTGAAACAGGATTAATTGTATGTAACCTGTCAATAATACCTGAAAAAGAGGTTCTTTTCTTTTGGAAAGAGCCTCTTTTTTTGTGTTCATTCTCAGTGCCTAGTCGCTAAGTTCATACCATATGAGCTGATTATAGGATGTCTTTTCCTGCTTGTAGAAAATCATATGTGGCATGGGACAGGTTGACATTTGAAAGTCAACAAGTCTATCAGGGGGACTTTAAAAGCAATAAACATCCAATATGAGGACTTATGAAAGCTAGTGAGTTTGCCAAACGGCACCATATTAAGCTGACCGAAGTAATACGTATGAGTGGATTTGGGAGAAGCACCCTGTTTAATTGGTGGAATGACCCTAAAACTCGTACTCGTACCATCGTGATTATTCTGGGATGCGCTGAGGCAAAAAAATATACTAGAGTATTCCATGATGATGAAACAAAGAAAATAATCGATTCAGTGATGAGTGTGGAACGATGAAAGATTCAGTATATGCGCATATAACTAGAATTACATTGTTTTTAGCTTTGGCATTGAGCGTATTTTTTGTGGTTAGTGATAACATGTTGCCGTTTACGACACAGGCCACGGTAAAAACGATTTCCATTGATGTGATGCCGGAAGTGAACGGGTACATAAAAAGTATAGAGATACAAGAGGGGGAGTTTGTAAAACGCGGGGATGTACTTGTTTGTATTGATCCTGAGCAATATGAAATTGCAAAAGAAAAAGCAGAAGCTGTGCTTTTTCAAAGACAAAGTGAATATGATGAGGCGGTACAGCATGTTAACCGTATCAAACCATTAGCGGCGCGTGCATTTGTTAGCGAAGAAGAGTTGGATAATGCGATGAGCAAAGAGGCCATTACCCGTGCCGCAGTGCTGTCTGCAAGGTCAGATGTTAAAATGGCTTCTTTGAATTTAGAAAGGACAAAAGTCCGGGCTAACGATTCCGGAATAGTGACAAACCTTACTTTTTCCAAAGGGATGTACGCGTCTACAACAGCACCGATAGTGCATCTGGTGAAGGGGGTACAGTGGATCGAAGGGGATTTTGCAGAGAAAGGCTTGTCTGCCTTGGCTGTTAATGAACAAGTAAATATTGTGTATGATGCAATTCCTAATAAGGTGTTCAGGGGCAGAATCATATCTATCGATCACGCTATCAGTTCAGGTATCAGTCAGCGCAGTCGATTAGGTGAAATAGGAAATGAAACAAGATGGATACGTCCTCAGCAAAAAATACGAGTCCGTATTGTTCCCGATACGTTTGACATACACATTATTGCAGGCAGTCGTGCGAGTCTTATGGTGAGAGGAAGCGGGGGAGCTACGGTTGTTTCTGATGCGTGGATGAGACTTTTGAGCTTGTTTAGATTTGTGTATTGATGGTATTTATGTGTTTGAAATAATAAGAAAAACACTTATAATCGCGTTGTGTCTTGTTCTGAGCAAAGTTTTACACCTGCAAGTTGGAATTTTTTTGGTATTATACGGGATAATTATAGCGAATAATTGTCCTGTTAACAGATTACCGGTCATGCTAAGAATATTAGCCCCTTCTTTTTTGGCTGCGGTTGGGGCTTCCTTTGTTAACCAAATTTTCTCTGCGCATCCATTTATTATCTGGACATTGTCGGTTGTATATTTTGATCATATTAGAAAAAAGACTGACACTAGCGTAAAAGCAAGATCAGCTATCTTTCCGCTATTTAATGTTATTTTTATTGATACCTTTGCTAACAGTAGTGACTTCGTTCTGGTTGTGCCAGATCTCATACGTGATCTTCTTGTGAGCATTTTTTTGGCTTCTGCTATTGCGTATTTGGTGAATCTACTATTGCCCATTAAATTGAAGAAAATACAAACGCCTGTTGTGACGTTACCTGTTTCAGGTGCGGAGCGTCTTAAAATATTGATTCTTGTAGGGGGCGGCCTCGCATTTTTAATGCTCAATGAAGTGACTAGTGCAACATTTTGTTTAGTCCCTGTTATAACATCCGTTATGCAACCAACATATGGGCATATGAAGAAAGAAGTGGAAAAAAGAATTATTACACAGGTTGGTGGCTGCTGTAGTGCAATGTTTCTTTCTATTCTATTTATGGGGACTGAAATTAATGTTGCAACGTTCTTTCTTGTCTCGTTTGGGTTGGTATTTACCTTGATGAAATGGTGTGAGTGTCCTGATCCTGTGGAACGTTCAATACACAACGATGCCGTGTTGGGAATTCTGGTTCCTTTTCAATTGTACATTGGTAAATATGGAAATAATTTTGGCTTAGATTTGATTGCGTTGCGAACTGTAGAGCTCGTGCTTGCTTTGGGGGTAGTTTATTGTGTTGCTATCATGTTGGGGAAAAATCAGTTAGCCCGAACCTGATGCGCAGAATCTTAAAGCTAGACACCGCTATAAACGGTACGTGGTTATTCAGCAAAAAACAGGCTCTTTTTTTAGCAAGAAGGAGCCTGTTTTTTTGCTGGATATTCCATAGAAATAGTAGATAATATGCGATGATAAACTCTTTGCAAGAAACAAGGCTCTAGAAAGTTCAAAGTCGTTCATGTAGTTTTTCCTAACAGCCGTATGTACGATGTTTTTGTGTCTCTGTACGAATTGCCTAGATTCAAAAGGTGTTAGCAGCGAGTGCTGCTACACAGGTATCGCTGGGGGTAGGGTGAAAGATCAAATGACGTATTTTTCAATAGTGATGACATCAGTTCTGTTTGTTCTTTGGGCAATTGTTTGTTGGCGAATGATTGTTCCGCTTACTGTACGTCGGTCTACCAAGATTGTGCTTGCTGTTGGTTTGTTTATTGCCTTGGTTATTTATTACGTTACCCGGGCAGTTGTTCGTGAAGAAGGGCTTCCTGTTGAGATTCACGATACATTGCGATGGGTAGGCTATTTATCGTTAGGGTTTATATCTCTTACTATCCCATTCCTTTTTGTAAAAGAGGTGGTGCAGTTGGGAGGGCGTATTGTAACAAGCAAGAGAAGACCTGTTGATGGAGCCCGTCGCGCTTTTTTGCACAACGCAGGCAATGCGGTTGTCATGGCGGCTGTGCTTCCTACAATGTCACTTTCCGTAAAGGAGGCGTTTGCGACTCCTCTTGTGAAACAAAACGTATTACGAATTGCAGGATTGCACTCTGATTTGGAAGGGTTGCGAATTGTCCAAATTTCCGATTTACATGTTGGATCGATATTGGATGGGAAATGGCTTAATGCATTGATGGTACAGATTGAAGCGTTACGTCCTGACGTATTTGTACTTACTGGAGATGCTATAGATGGCAGAGTCTCTCGTGTTGGAAAAGAACTCGATGCATTGCTCAAGTTTGAAGCACCATTAGGGAATTTTTTTGTGACCGGTAATCATGAATTTTATTCCGGTGTTGATGGTTGGGTCGAACAACTGCGGGCACTTAATTTTACTGTGCTGAATAATGAGCATACTCTTGTACGCAAAGGAGAAGGTAAGCTTTTAATGGCAGGTGTCTGGGATTATCATGGCGAACGATTTGGTGAACAATATGTTTCTGATCCGTTTGCTGCAAAAGCCGGTGCACCGGAACATGATCTTTCTATCCTGCTGGCACACCAGCCTAAAAGTATTTTTGAAGCTAGTAAGGCAAAATTTGATATACAGCTTTCAGGTCATACACATGGTGGACAATACTTTCCATGGACGTACGCGGTGCATTTATTCCAGCCCTATGTAAAAGGGATGCACTGTGTTGATGGAAGCAGGTTGTATGTGAGCACGGGAACCGGATTCTGGGGGCCGCCGATGCGTCTTACAGTTCCTCCGGAGGTTACTGTGCATACGGTTACAGGCATTAGGGCTTAGCATTCTCCATCCCACAAGTTTTCAAAGGTGTACGGCGAGTTGTGGAGTGTGAACACTTTTCCGTCGATAATACGTGCTCCCATGTCTAGCTCTGCGATAACTCTCATGTCATTCGCGTCTAAAGATAATTCTGAGCCTTTGAAGTTTTCTTGGATTCTTTCCGGAGTAACAGATTTTGGAATTGCAACAATGTCTTGTTTCAAAAGCCAGGCGATCAGTACTTGAGCCGCAGTACTTCCATGCTTTTTTGCAATCGTCATAATGAGGGGATGTTTGAGCAGAGGCGGAGGCGTGCAGCCTTTTCGTGTTGTCCTAGCCTCTCCCACGGAGCCGAGTGGGCAATATGCTGTGAGGGTAATGTCGTGCTTTTTAGCAAAGGCAACTTGTACCCGTTGTTGCTGGTAAGGATGCATTTCGATTTGGTTGACAGCAGGAGGAATGGCGGCAGTGGAGAGTAGTGTTGTAAGTTTTTTTGTGCTGAAATTGCTTACGCCGATATTTCGGACAATCCCTCGATCAGCGCAATCTTCCATGGCGCGCCATGTAGTACGTAGCGGTACTTCTTCCAGCGTAAGGTAATCTTCTTTTGTTTCAGGAAGTTCTACTCCGCGTTTTAATGCGACCGGCCAATGTATGAGGTACAAATCCAGATAGTCCAGTCCGAGATCTTCAAGAGTCCGTGTGAGAGCAGGAAGTACATCTTCCGGTTTATGAGCGTCACACCAGAGTTTTGAGGTGATCCATAAATCTTTACGTGGATATTGGTTGAATGCTTTTTTTAATACGGCACCAATGTGCTTTTCATTACCGTAAATTGCGGCACAATCTATGTGTCTGTACCCAGCATCAAGAGCCGACAGGATAGCGCGCTCTATTTTTTCTGGTGGACTAAGGTAGGTGCCAAGTCCTAACGCTGGTATTTTTTCTCCAGTCGGTAATTGGAAATGCTTCATAGGATGCCTCCACTATGCATCTATACGTCGGGTAGAAAGGTATCTGATTTAGCATAACAGAGATGTTGTGTATGTAAATACGATGTTAGAAGAGATGAGGCCCAATCATATGCACCAGATAAAGGGACGCTGTGCTTTTTGGTATATTTAGATCTTGTGGACAAGAAGTAATAATTTAACTTAGCATATAGAAATTGAACGCAAAGTTTTTAAATAGTCATACGAGGAGACCCTAAATGTCACGCATAGGAATTGCCTCCTTGAAACAGCTTTTTCACAGTAAAAGTGGTTCAAGGTCTTTAATAGTAGTACTGATTTTTTTGATTTTTGGTATAGGTGTCAGCATTCTTGGAATTCGTGCTCAGGTAGCAGAACAGCCTGTAATGCCGGTTACAGGCGAAATTAAAAGCGATGCAGATATTGCGCCGTTAGTTTTTAAGGCTGCTTATTTCTCGTTGGACAGAGAACTGAATAATTCGGCTATTGGCTGGGTGCCTAACGACTTAATGATTTCTCCTACTTCGTGGTTCGATAATAAAAAGAATCTTCAGCGAGGGATTATTTTTGCGACTCGCGGTGTTATTAATGTCTACACCACTCATTTCGCACGTAGTGGTTCCGGTGAAGAAATAAATAAACATTTACTGAAAGCACAGACATCATCCTTCCCGTATGCTGAAGACGTTTGGATGTTTGCATCATCAGAGAGCAGATACAAGGAAGGTATTCAGTCTATTAATTCATACTTGGAAGATGTTGAAAACGGCAAGGCTGTGTTCAATGTTAAGACTGATGATCTGTATACTCTTATTGACACTCTGGAATCACTTATTGAAATGCCGCAGTCTCGTTTAAAAACTGGTGTTGATTCTCATTTTGAAGCTGATGATGCTATCTACTTCGCTAAGGGGGTCTGTCTGGTTGTGCGTGACGTGCTGAATACTGTAACTCTGGCATACCCTGAGTTGATGAATCGCGGTGGTGAGCAGAATGTTGCCGTTGCTTTGGAGACGCTTGATACTATTGCCAGCTTTAATCCTTTGTATGTATTTGCTGGCGGTAATAAAAATGGTGATTCAATGCTTCCGAATCAGGTGCAGGCATTGGCATCTAAGCTTGATATTACAGCAAATAGATTGCGTGATATCAAACTGGCATTGGATAAGTAATAGATATTTGGTGCGTGGTTCTTATGGGGGGAGGTTTTGTTGTAAAGCAGAACGCTGCTTCGTGAGTTAACCATATTGCATTATAATGGAATAGAAAAGCCCGCCTCAATTGAGGCGGGCTTTATTTATGCTATTGTCTTTGGGAGAGTGTTTGCCTTTACGACAAACTTATAATCCCTGACGCTGGTATTCAGCGCGGCGCAAGAAGTTGACAGCACGGTCTGCGTAGTCAGTGAAGACACCGTCTACATCTACTGTGTAGTAGAAAATGTCGAGCATGTCTTCAAAGCTTGCAGCATATGCAGGAATACGACCGTTATCAAGACGGAAGGTGTAAGGATGAACTTCCATGCCGTTTGCATGAGCTTCTTTAACCATATCTGTAATAACAAGATGGTTACGGGTGGATTCATCTTTCACGAGCATTGGCTTCCAAGGGCCGATGCCGTCTGCGTATTCAGCAATTCGCTGCATTGCACCTTTTTTAAACATCCAGTCGTAGTTGTAAGGAACGAACTTGCCGTTTTTCTTTTCCATGGTTTCGTTCCAACTGGTTTCAGCTATCAGTTGAACAACTTTAATGTTCATACCAAGTTTAGGAAGAAGTTCTTTACTGATGCGACGGGTCTCATTTGGATCGAAGCACTGTAGGTATACTTTATCCCCTTTAGTTGTGTAGCCATATTTTTTAAGCATGTTCAAAGCAGCCAAACTGATGTCTTTGCCTTCGGCACGGTGGAACCAAGGAGCCTTGATTTCAGGGTAAATACCAACATTTTTACCGGTAGATTTATTTAAGCCTTGAATGAGTTGAAGTTCTTCTTCAAAAGTTGGTACTTCAAATGAAGATGTGAACATCGGGAAACGGGCTCCGAATCCCTGAACTTTTTTACCGTCTTTGACTGTAAAACCTTCAGTCACGTTAAGGGTTTTAATTTCAGCTAACGTAAAGTCGATTGCGAACCAGCGTTTTTCGCCGTCAACCATACGGAAACGATTTGGAAATTTGTCCATAACGTCTGTGATACGGTCAAGATAATGATCGTGAAGTACTACAAGCTGGTCATCCTTGGTCATAACAAGGTCCTGCTCAAGGTAGTCAGCTCCCATAAAATACGCAGCAGCTTTAGCTTCAAGAGTGTGCTCGGGCAAATAGCCGGAAGCACCGCGGTGTGCAATTACGATTTTGTTACCACCGGCAAAGGCAGTGCTTGCGCCTAATACCATCAGGGCAAGAAGTAAAAATGACAGCAACTTTTTCATAATAAACTCCTCATAAAATATTATACGGTTACATATCACAAAAAGTTATAAATACAAGGGTGATAGCGTTTACAATTAAAAGAAAACTGATTTTTTACGTGAAAAAGCTGTATTGTGTTTGTTAAAGAAATAACGATGGGTAACGGTTTATTGCAGTAAGCTTTTTCAGCTATTTTAGGTTAGCATGCAAAAGAAAAGCTACGTATACGTTGTGATATGTATACGTAGCTTTATGTTGTTTGTGTTACTGGAATATTGCTTATGAGATACGTTTTATCTCTTCAGCTAGCATAGCTGCCTGAGTTGTAATATTAAAGTTAGTTTCCATGTGCTGCTTAACAGAGAGTTTTTTCTGAAATAGCGTCTCTTTTGGGAGTTCGATAATTTCCTGTAAACGAGATGCCCATGTGCTGGCTTTTTCTGCTTTTGCAATGAGCAGATCTTCAAAACCTTGTGGCCAGGCTTCATGTATTCCTCCAACATCTCTTGCTATTGGGATAAGCCCACAAGACATGGCCTCTAATAATGTATTTGGAAGGCCTTCGAAAAAAGATGGAAGAACAAAACAGTCAGCTTTTTCAAGGAGTGGAAAAACATTTTGAACCCAACCATGCCATGTGACGTGTTCAGAGAGGTTTAATTCACTGCATCTTTTTTTAAGTAATTCTTCTTCTGTGCCTGTTCCTACAATGTGCCAATGGAATGGGGAGCCCTGTTTAGCTAGAAGGCTCATGGCTTCCATGAGTTCTGCATGTCCTTTTTTTCTATTTAACTGACTTGTTGTGACAAATTGAATCGTATCAGAAGAGGTAGAAAGAAGGTTTGGGCGAGTCGGTTTACCTGTGTAGACTGTGGATGTTCTATCTTTTTTAACAAAAGGTAGGTGCTCCAGCATTCCGTCGAGGTTATAGTTGCACGGGAATAAGTAGTGAGGCCTAAGAATTTTGTCTAACAACTGGACCTTCGCGCAACGTTTCATGTCTTTGGGAAGGCCAATTCTTTGTATAAGTGGAATGCCGAGTAGTTTTGCGGCAATGCCAACAGTCCTGAGTTCTTTGCTTACGTTAACTATAATGGCATCAGGTTGTTCTTTTTGGAGAAATAAAAGAAACTTGATAATACTGATAGGGCTGAAGTCTGCCCCAAATTTTACGTTGAAAGCTCGTATATTTTTAGAAACAGCACGGTTGCGGAATCGATCATCTTTACCAATGAGAACAACGTCGTGCCCTAGATTTTGAAGCTCCTCAGCTACATCAATCGTCCACGTCTTTACACCACCCCAACCGGTAGTAGCATTGAAAAATGCTATTTTCATTACCAATCCTTAGCTAAAATTTAAATGGAAGTACGGGAGGCCGGCTGCTTTTTCCCGGCAGTGCATGCACCAAGTGTAATTCCGAGCATTGCCATGCCCATGGTAAGCCACCACGGACGGAAAAAGTCATGAGCAGATATCCCCGTTCCTAAATAGGCAAGATAGCTGGCCCAGAACAGGGCTGTGTATCTCCAAAAATAGTCTGAAGATTTTGTCTGAATTTCATTGATGATGTGTGGGCGGATTGTTTTGAACGCGAAATAAAGGAGTCCAAAAAGAAAAAGAACACTCACTGTAAAACCAACTACTCCACCATCTGAAAGGAATTGCAGGTACATATTGTGGGGATGTGGAATGCCGGCATGTGCAATGTGTTGTTTAAGTCCTAAAAAGTCTCGCGCTGGGGCGTAGGTTTTTAACCCTGCGCCGAATATGGGAAAATGTTCAAATATTTTTAGTGCGTAGGACCATATTTCCCAACGTGGATCCTGCATAAGGCGTTCAAAAGATATTCTTGAAGGGCCGAATAGAAGTAGGGCACCCACTGCAGATGCAGGGAGTGCAAGTCTGTAAATGCGGAAGGGTGGCCAGACAAAAGCCCAAAGTGTGAACAGAGCTATGCCAGCACCTGCATATCCACTTCGTGTTAGGCTGAATATCCATAAGAAAATTGCCGGAGCAAGTAAAAGACTACAGACGACTTTACCCCATCTATATCCTTGCTGTTTTACAAAATAGAGTATGCCAAATGCTGCTGGTAAAATGATTGCCATATAGTTGCCAACACGAGGTGTTTTCATAGAGCCAGTTAGTCTTTTACCATTAAAAAGGGTTTGATGAATGAGATCCATTCCTGAAAAATATTGCCAAACCCCATCTACCCCTTGAAGAAATGCGGCACCGGCAAATGCTAAAATTAGTTTGCGTAAGTCCTTTTCAGATTTAACAAGTTCCATAGCAATGAATGGAACTACGAAGCTTTTCCACCAGTTTACGGAAATTGCACGAAAAGATTTTTCCGGAAATTGAGACAATATGACATTGAGAACTAAGTATGCAAAGAATATTGCAAAGAACTTTTTTCCACCGAATTTTTTTAAGTTGCTGTTATTAAAGCCTTTAGCATAGTACGCACAAAGAAGTACAAGAGAGCCTAGTTGGCCGATGTTAATAATGATTCTGCCAAAGGCAAAAAGGAGCATGTAGAGGCAAAAAAAGGCCACAAGTACTGAGTGGATTTGTTCTTGTGAGATATTATGCCATACTGAGAGCAGGTTGGTTTTGTAATTCATTTTGTATGATTGTCCGTAGCTGGGATAGAATTCTCTTATGCCATAAGAAGAACGAAGTGCTAGCTCAGCATAAGTGAGTTAGCACCGCTGATTTGATAAAAATTTTAACAAAATTAGTTGGTCAAATCATCTATGTCAAATTATTTAGACAGTAAGCATAACATGCCGGAATTTAAATTATCATATTGTCAAAATCGAGTTGTGGATTTGAGATAATACTGGAGCAGGACTCTCTACCATGTCTGGGGTATTTAGTTTTTCACGTATAGAGCTGATATTTTGATAGTTGCGATATTGCACAAGCTGTCTCTTCTTTTGAAGAAAATTTGATAACCAGGTACGGTAACCGTTTTTTTTTAAAGATAACAAATAAGGGTGATAAAGTGATGCGAACCAGAGAGCCTTTTTATGAGACAGGTTGGTGCATAATTGCAACTCATGTGTTGCATGTTGCATAAATGAGGCGGAGATAACGGTTTCACAAGGGAATAGAGAAGAAGTAATTCCCCGATAAGTTAGTGTGTTGTTTACGTACACAGTGCCAGAATGAAGGGAGGAAAAAAAATATTATTTTTTGAGCACACTAAGGGTTTGATATCAATGTGTAAAATGTTTTATGTTCTGACGAATACTTATTGGCATATCCGATGGTTGGTTGTTTGCACATTTATTGCTTAATAAAGATGCTTGTTAAATTTTGAACAAGGTCTCTTGGCCGGACAAAATTACAAGCATGCAGCGTGATCGCTGTTTTTAGCTTGCTGGAACAAACGGAATGAAGAGCGTGATGAGTCACTGGGGTAGTGGCTCGTTCTGGCAAAGCAATAAAAAGTTTTTTAGGGTTTACTGAATTTTATTTGGTGCAAACAGCAACTTTCATCACCGGAAGGATTTGAGATGAGCTTTCAGCAGACAGCCACACCTGTCGAGTTTTATATGCCGCCAGTTACAGTTATCGGTTCTGGCGCAGTTAAAGAGATCCCAGCAAGACTTGCGTCTCTAGGAGGTTCCAAGCCTTTGCTCGTAACAGATAAAGGAATGACACAGCTTGGAGTTACCGCTTCTATCGTACAGCTTATGCAGGCTGCCGGCATGCAGTGCGCAGTTTATGATGAGACTGTGCCTAACCCGACTGATAAAAACGTCAGTGATGGGCTTGCACAGTACGTCGCTAATGGTTGTGACTGTATTATTACTCTCGGTGGCGGCAGCGCTCATGATTGTGGTAAAGGTATCGGGATCGTGGCAACTAACGGTGGGACAATTCATCAGTATGAAGGTGTAAATAAGGCGCGCGTGGCTATGCCACCATTCCTTGCAGTCAACACAACCGCAGGCACTGCATCTGAAATGACTCGTTTTTGCATCATTACTGATACTGCTCGTAAAGTTAAAATGGCTCTTGTTGATTGGCGCGTGACTCCCGGTATTGCCTTGGATGATCCGGAGTTGATGATGGGCATGCCGCCAAGTCTTACTGCTGCGACAGGTCTTGATGCGCTCACACATGCAGTGGAAGCTTACGTTTCTACCGGTGCAACTCATATGACTGATGCAAACGCTGAAAAAGCTATTAAGCTTATTTCTAAGTACTTGCGCCGTGCAGTAGGCAACGGTCGCAACCTCGAAGCTCGTGAAGCAATGTGCTATGCACAGTATCAGGCAGGCATGGCCTTCAATAACGCTGGCCTTGGATACGTCCATGCGATGGCGCACCAGCTTGGTGGTTACCTGAACCTGCCTCATGGTGAATGTAACGCAATTCTCTTGCCGCATGTATGTGAATTTAACATGCTTGCAGCTATGGATCGCTTTGCAGAAATGGCAGAATTTTTTGGGGTGCAAGGTTCTGCACGTACTCAGCGCGAAGCTGCAAGTAATGTAATTCAGGCAATACGCGACCTCATGCAGGACGTTGGTATTCCAGCCAGCCTTACACTGCTCGCCAAAAAATACGGCAAAACTGTGAATCCTGAAGACTTCGAAGTTATGGCAGAAAGCGCAATGAAAGATGCTTGTGCAGCTACAAACCCTCGCGGTATGCGTAAAGAAGACATCATCGCAATCTACCGTAAAATTTTATAGCTGTTAGATAGATATTGAATAGCAAAGCACTTGGCAGTTCCTGTCAGGTGCTTTTTTTTGTGCTTATTAATATTAATGTCAGTCTGCTGGATTACATGCAGTCTGGTGTGAGGTATGCGCAGAGGTATGAATTAACTTTGTTGAATAACAAAATGCCCTGATTTCCTGGCAAGGGAAATCAGGGCATTTGCAGGGAGTGTGTTCCCGTGCCCAGACAAGGCTTGAAAGAAGAGGGGACAATGTTGGCTAGAAGAAGCGGGGAGAATCTTAATAGCCGTGCGTGGTACCTGCGCTTATGTCACCTCAGCAGGGTTCGGAATGGAGTGTTCCGTAATGTAACCGGAGCAGGTGAACAGCCTTAGAGGCATGATCAAAGGAGGAGCTGGCCAACTCTCCGGTTAAAAAAAATGTGGTGTGCGGCTGTAGCGTACTTTCCAGTCTGTGCACACAGGGTGTGCACAGACTGGAAATATGGAAGCAATGTACGTTGTACGACTATTTGCCGAGTCGTGCGAGAACTTCGGAAACGATATCTCTTACGAGGTCAGCAGATGCTGCACTTGGAGCAACTGCAGGAGCAGTTTCGAGACCAAGCAATTTAGCAGCGTTGTCGTGCATTACTTTCTGGCGAACTTCAGGAGTGAATGGAAGTTCACTGTAGGTCTGAAGTGCCTGACGGAAATCAATGAATGGGTGAGCAGAAGCATAAAGCAACTTGTCAGAAATCATTGTGTTTGCAGCCTGAATGTATGCTTCAGACATTGGGGAACGTTCGTATTCAGAAATTTCGATGAATACGTTTTTGTTACGTTCAGCAACAATGATCGCTTCGTTAACCCATGGGTAGCCACCGTGACTGATTACGATTTTGAGCTCAGGGAAGTCGCGAGCAACAAAGTCGATGTAACGAGGTGCAACGTGGTCAACTACCGCTGCAGGAACGAGGGTAGCAGGACCAGTTGTGAATACGAGAGGAATTTCGAGTTCACAACATTTTGCATAAATTGGGTAGTACTTAGCATCGTTAGGGTAGAGCTGAGCAAGGTACGGGTCAACAGCTGCACCGCGAAGGCCGAAAGTCTGAACCGCGTGGTTCAAGTCACGGATGCCCTGCATGCCTTTGTGTGGATCCATACCGAAGAAGCCGATAAACTTCTCTGGATGAGCCTGAACAAAGTCAATAACACTCTGGTTGTTAGCTTTGGAGCCGTAGGTGGTTTCACAGTCACGACCAGTGATAACAGCGCGCACAACGTTGTTAGCAGTAAGATCCTGAACACACTCAGCTACGGTCTGAGCTTTCATTTTTGAAAAGTCGATGTGCTGGCAGAGACCTTTGAACATAGAGCTGTTCTGGATTCCGCTCAGAGTTTCCGCGGTGTTTGGACGGAAACGGAAGTCAATCACGTTCATTGCAAATCCCCTATGGGTTTTCATCCATCGCCAGATGCATACGTAGTATGCTTCATGGCGTTATTAAATAATTGGTAGAATGTAACATACTGCCGACAGTGCAACAGCAAGTAGAATGCCAGAATGGGTGTGCGCGGCTTTGTGAAAAGAATATTTAAGCGCATTCTCAACGGTGAAAATGCTTGAATGCGAGGGAGTAACCAGATGAATCATTGATAAAGCGACAATTATTCCGCAAAGCAGATTGATTAGTTAATCAAAGTTTTTCATGAAAAAACACCTGACTAGCGATGTGGTGCAGCTTTTCTTTTGGTTAAAAATTGATGCGTTCATGCAGCATTGGTGGGAGACAATAATTTAATTGTACGGAATGCAATGCCTTGCGCGAAATAGAGCTATGTTGCAACTGTGCAGCGTAAGTTGGATTGTTGCTAATGGTTAGTTAAATTGAACAATCTAACTGTATGAAATTGAATGATTTAATCAAACTAATAGTAATCATTAATATTTATAGTAAGATGCTGCGCTTTTGCATCTTGTGCGAAGTCAAATAAAATAAATTTGTTTTGCTTTTAGTTTGTGCGAAAAATCACAATAAACTCTGCCTGACTATTTTTCTTTGTATATTCTCTTCCAACATGCAGAAAACAACACTTTATTTTTAACCAGCCACGGTAATTAAATGCCGTTTAACACTATGTAGAGACGTGCGTTTCTTTGTGCACAGTTGTTGCAAGAGAGCGTAGTGCCTGCTTTCATTTTGCAGGTCTCTATATATGTAAGCGCAGGTTTTCTTAGCCTGGAAAAACCTGAGCGAATGACTGAAAGCCCCATACACGAACAGCCAACACTGGAGGTACTGCATGGGAAAACGGATAGTCACCGAGGCTGATGTTCACAAAGCAATTGATAATGGCACTAAGACCCTTAGACTTACTCTTTGTGAATGCATTATTACTCCACAGGCTCAGGATAAAGCTGAGGAACTGGGAGTAACTTTCATTGAATCTTCTCTTGAAGATGCTGCGTCTGCACAGGTTTGCAGTGCTCCTGCTTCTGAAGCATGTGCTGCAGTGCCTGTACAAGCCGAAGCTCCGGTTGCTCCTGCAGCGTCAGCTGCACCAGCACCAGAGTGCTCTGAAGCAGCTGACGTAGCGCTGCAGGTTTGTACGCTGCTTCGAGATAAGCTTCCGGCAGGAACAAGTAGTGATGTACTTGAAGCTATTGTTCGTCGTGTTGTTTCCGCAAAGCTTGGCGAAACAGCATGCGCAACTAGTGATCCTGCAGCTGCCACTGTTGTAGAGGATGCAACTTGCAGCAACGGTGTTTGCTTTATTGATGGGCAGCGTTTGCAAAAGCAGGGTTCCAGTCCAGTTCCACTCGATGAGCAGGTGTTTATCGCAGACGCTATTGGCGTATGTGATGATGCTAAGCTTGCGGCTGGTTACATGGAATGGGAACGTGCTTCCTTTACCCGTACTGTAGAATCTCCTGAGATTGGCATCATCCTTGATGGTGAATTGCATCTTACTATCGGCAGTGAAACCAAAATCGGTAAGGCTGGCGACATGATGTACTTCCCTGAAGGTATTGATATTACATACAGTACCCCTTCTTCTGTACGCATCGCTTGCGTAAACAACATCCAGTAATCGCGGAGATTGATGTGAGTATTCTGGAACGTTGTAAAGAAGCATGTAGACAGAATCCAAAGACTGTTGTGTTTCCGGATTGTCTTGATGAACGAGTACTCGAAGCAGTCACCCGCCTGAAGGCAGACGGACTTTGTGAGCCTGTACTTGTTCAGTCTCCTTTTGCAGTGCGTAATAAGATGCGTGAAGCAAAAATCCGCACTACAGGTATTACCGTAGTGGATCACACCAGTCCTACATTGCTTGAAAAAAATGCAACCGAATTTTTCGCAATGCGCGAAAAGAAAGGCAAACCAGTGACAATGGATGCTGCTGTTAAAGCCATGCGTTGTCCTCTTGCTGGTGCTGCGATGCTGGTTCGTCGCGATGAAGCACAGCTGGGTGTTGCCGGTAACCTCTCCTCTACCGGGGATGTTATTCGTGCAGGGTTGCATATTTTGCCTAAACAGAAAGGTCTTAAAACTGTTTCTAGTTTCTTTTTCATGATCGCGCCTGAAGGCGGTAAGGACTACATATTCGCGGACTGTGGTGTTGTACCTGCTCCTAATGCAGCTACACTTGCAGATATTGCCATTGCTTCTGCGGATAAAGCCCGAAAACTTCTTAGTGAAGAACCTAGAGTTGCTATGTTGTCTTTCTCTACCAAAGGTAGCGCAAAGCATGATCGCGTAACTCTTGTTCAGGAAGCTTTGGCAAATGTCCGTGAACGTGAATCTGATCTTCTTATTGATGGCGAATTGCAGCTTGATGCTGCGATTGTACCAAGTGTTGCAGCATCCAAGGCTCCTGACAGTCCTGTTAAGGGTGAGGCAAACGTATTGGTATTTCCATCTCTTGAAGCTGGAAACATTGCATACAAGCTTGCACAGCGGCTTGGTGGGTACACCGCATTAGGGCCGCTTTTGCAGGGGTTTGCTGCTGGTTGGCATGACCTTTCCCGTGGCTGTAGTGCAGATGATATTTATAAAGTTGCTGTAGTAGGCCAGTGCCTCTAGCCCGGCAAACAAAGTAAAACATACGTCAGTTACTGACTAATTAATTGGAGGATACAATGGACGCATTAGGAATGATCGAAACTAAAGGTCTTACCGCTCTTATCGAAGCTTCTGACGCAATGGTAAAAGCTGCACGTGTACAGCTCGTTGGTTACAAGCAGATTGGTGCTGGTCTTGTTACTGCAATCGTTCGTGGTGACGTAGCTGCTTGTAAAGCTGCTACCGACGCAGGTGCAGCAGCTGCACAGCGTATCGGTGAAGTTGTAGCGGTTCACGTAATTCCTCGTCCTCACGGCGATCTGGAAGACGTTTTTCCATTTAAGCGCTAGTCGCGCTCTTTGTAGCCCTTAACGCACAAAGAAGAATGTCATGGACAAAGTAACACTTATCCGTTCGATCCAGAATGCTGGTGTTGTCGGAGAAGGCGGGGCCGGTTTTCCGGCCCACGTCAAATACGATACACAAGTAGATACGGTCATTGCCAATGGTTGTGAATGTGAACCATTGCTCCATACAGATCAGTACATCATGAAGTCCCATGCTTCTGACATCATTCGTGCCATGCAGGCTGTTGTTACAGCTACAGGGGCTACACGTGGTGTTATTGGCATAAAGCGCAAATACACTGAAATTGCAGAAATTTTTGCTAAGGGTATTGAGGGTACTGGCCTTGAGCTTGCACAGCTCGATAACTTCTACCCTGCTGGTGATGAGCAGATTCTGGTTCATGAAATAACCGGAAAAACTATTCCACCTTTGGGATTGCCTAAAGATGTAGGCGCTGTAGTTGCTAACGTTGGTACTCTGCACACAGTTGCAGCAGCTATGGACGGCAAGCCGCTTACCCACAAGGTGCTAACTGTCACCGGTGATGTCGCCAAACCTTCTGTTATCCGTGTACCGCTTGGTACAAGCCTTAAAGAATGCCTCGAGTTCTGTGGTGGTGCAACCAACTCAGACCCTGTGTACATTCTTGGCGGCCCGATGATGGGACGTATGTGTGATTCACAGGCAGCTTTTGAGAATGAAGTAATCACTAAAACCAGTGGTGGCCTTATTGTACTTCCTCGTGGGCACTACCTGCATAAGCAGGCGACGGTCGACCTTCACACCATGCAGCGTCGTGCTGCAACCGCCTGTATTCAGTGCCGCATGTGTACTGAGTTGTGCCCGCGCTATCTCGTAGGACACAGCTTTGAAACTCACAAAGTGATGCGTGCCTTCGGTGGCGGGCAGGATGTAGCAATGGGAGCCACGCAGGCAGCTATGTGCTGTGAATGTGGTGTTTGCGAACTCTTCAGTTGTCCAATGGGGCTTTCCCCGCGTCGTATCAACAGCGCTTTGAAAGGGCAGTTCCGTGAAAAAGGTGTTCAGTACACTGGCCCGCGTGAAGTCCGTTCTGAGCAGTCTGCAATGCGTCCGTACCGTAAGATTCCAGTACCGCGCCTTGCATCTAAAATCGGCATTGCTGATTACATGAATATTCATCCTGATTTTGAAGGCGATTACAAACCAGCTCAGGTTAGCCTCCCGCTTCGCATGCACATTGGAGCACCTTCTGTTGCTCAGGTGAAAGTAGGAGATACCGTAACTGTTGGTCAGCTTATCGGTGCCGTGCCTGAAGGCGCTCTTGGTGCAACCGTTCATGCTTCGATTGCAGGTACTGTAGTAGAAGTTGGCAACAACATCGTCATTAAAGGAGCATAGTTGTGGTAACTCAACTCCAGTCTGTCGGAATGATTGAATTCACTTCCATTGCGGCAGGTATTGAAGCAGCAGATCGCATGATGAAAGCCTCTCTCGTAGAACCTCTCATGCTTAAAACCATCTGTCCGGGTAAATTTGTTGTTGCTGTGCATGGTGATGTTGCAGCAGTGCAGTCTGCAGTAGATGCAGGTATGAGCAGCTCTGACGGTACTGTAGCTGATCATTTTGTAATTCCTAACATCAATGATGCCGTTGTTTCCGCAATGGCATGTGCTACTCCGGAACCTACCGGCTCCGCACTTGGTGTTATCGAAACTTTCTCCGCAGCATCTTCAATTCTTGCAGCTGATACTGCTGCAAAAACTGCTGATGTTGATATCGCGGAAGTACGCATTGCAATGGGGCTCGGCGGTAAGGCGTTCTGTATCCTCACAGGTGACGTTGCAGCAGTCAGCATGGCAGTTGAAGCAGCAGCCAATGTTGTTTCCCGGAGTGCTATGCTGGTTCGCAAAGTCGTAATCCCAAGCGCAGCTCCGGAAGTTTTGCGTAATATTTTGTAGACGCATCCTTTAGGTTGCGTCGTTTGAAGAACGAAAGGAACGTATCGTTATGAACGACTCTTTAGGTTTAGTTGAAGTTGTAGGTCTCGTAGCTGCTGTTGAAGCTGCGGATGCTATGTCCAAAGCAGCTCGCGTACACGTACGAAGCGTAGCTAACGCTGATTCAGGATTACTGACTGTTATCTGCGAGGGGGACCTTGCTGCAGTTGGTGCCGCTGTTGATGCTGGTAAAGCTGCTGCTGCCCGTCTTGGTGAATGCGTCGGTACCAACGTTATCGCACGTCCGGGTGATGGTCTTGGTGACATGATTGCCAATAAAATTGGTTCTATCTTTGATGAGTCAAAGGCAAAGCCAGCAAAAGTTGACGATAAGCCTGCTAAGCCAGCTCAGAAGAAAAAATAAACCGGCTTATTCCGGTCTTATATAAACAGGAGATACACATGGGCGATGCTCTTGGTATTATTGAAGTAAAAGGCATGACTGCTCTTGTTGAAGCAGCTGATGCTATGACTAAGTCTGCACGCGTTGAACTCGTAGGTTACGAGCGCATCGGCGGGGCACTTGTTTCTGCTCTTATCCGTGGCGATGTTGCTGCTTGCAAAGCTGCTATCGATGCTGGTGCTGCTGCAGCACAGCGAGTTGGTGAAGTTGTAGCAACTCACGTTATCCCGCGTCCTCATGCTGATCTTGAGGAAGTGTTCCCTATTAAAACTAAGTAAACTGCCAACGGAAGATTGCTTGGTGGCGTACGAAAAGGAGATACAACATGGAATTAGGAAGAGTACGAGGACAGGTAGTTTCTACTGTTCGTGATCCCGGCGTGCCTCCCGTAACGTTGCTGCTGGTGGATCTTGTTACCGCTGACGGTGAAGTTGTTCGTTCTGGCCAGGTCGCAGCTGACACCCTTGGTGCCGGAGAAGGGGAAATTGTCCTGTTAGTCCGTGGTAGTTCCGCGCGTTTTACTATGACAGATAGACCTCCTCTTGACCTGAGTGTAATCGCAATAATTGATCAGATTACCTCACAGGGCGAAACGGTTTACAATAAATAATATAGTTTGGAGATAACATGGCTATCGCACGTGAACAGATAGAGTCTATTGTTTCTGAAGTTCTTACTCAGCTGAACGGTGTCGCACAGACTTCTGTTGCTGCTCCTACCGCAGGTGACTGGGGTATTTTTGACGAATTGGATGACGCTGTAGCTGCAGCAAAAGTAGCACAGACTAAAATCGGTACTATTGCAATGCGCAATAAAATTATCGATATTATCCGCCGCGCTGCACGTAACAATGCCCGTCGTCTTTCTGAAATGGCTGTTGAAGAAACTGGCATGGGTAATGTTGAAGACAAGATCGCGAAAACTCTTCTTGTTGCAGACCGCACCCCGGGTACTGAAGTAGTATCTGCTGAAGCAATTACTGGTGACAACGGTTTTACCATGATCGAAAAAGCTCCTTGGGGCGTTATCGCATCTGTAACTCCTTCCACCAACCCTGGCTCTACTGTTATCAACAACGGTATCAGCATGATTGCCGCCGGTAACTCTGTTGTATTTGCTCCGCATCCTGCTGCTAAACGTATTACTCAGGAAGCAATCAAGATCATCAACAAAGCTGTTGTTGCTGAAACCGGTATTGCTAACCTTCTCGTTGCAGTTAAGGAACCTTCCATCGATGCTGCTAAGCGCCTCTTTACTTACGACGGAATTAACCTCCTCGTAGTAACAGGTGGTGAAGCTGTAGTTGAAGCTGCACGTAAAACTACCAACAAACGCCTTATGGCTGCTGGTGCTGGTAACCCTCCTGTAGTTGTTGACGAAACTGCTGACATCGCCCGTGCCGCTGAATCCATTTACATTGGCGCATCTTTCGATAACAACCTCATCTGCGCTGACGAAAAAGAAGTTATTGCAGTTGATTCTATTGCTGATCAGCTTAAAGCTGAGATGAAAAAAGTTGGTGCGTACGAGTTGACTCTTGAGCAGGCTAACACCATCGCTCAGACCGTTATTCTTGATTACGGCACTGATAAAGCTCGTGCTAATCCAAAATGGGTTGGTCGTGACGCTAAAAAACTCGCTGCAATTGCAGGCGTAACTGTTCCGGATACCTGTAAGCTTCTTATCGTAGATGCTGGCCGTGATTCTGATTACGTTTTCGCAAAAGTAGAGCAGATGATGCCTCTCGTGCCTGTACTTCGTGCGCACAACTTTGCAGAAGCACTTGAGTGGGCACTTAAACTTGAGCGTGGTCTCAGCCACACCGCTGGTCTGCATTCCACCAACGTTAACAATATGGAAGCAATGGCTCGTGCTACTAATACCAGCCTTTTTGTTAAAAACGGCCCTCACGTAGCCGGTCTTGGTGCTGGTGGTGAAGGTTGGACTTCCATGACCATTTCCACCCCTACCGGTGAAGGTGTTACTAACGCGGCTACATTTACCCGTATCCGTCGTTGTGCCCTCGTTGATTGCTTTAGGATCGTTTAGTTATGGCCATTTCTTGGGAGTTAGCATGCGAGCGACTTGATCGCGCCGCCGCCATGATGAATGACACCGACCCTGTTTCGGTTGAAGGCCCGATTCACATTGGCATTGACTTAGGTACAGCGGATGTTGTGCTTATGGCTGTTGATGGCGAAGGCGAGCCTGTTGCTGTCTTCCTGGAATGGACAGAAGTTGTACGTGACGGAGTTGTGGTAGACTTTGTCGGTGCCTGCGATGTTGTTCGCAAATTTGTAGCCATGGCGGAAGAACGCCTTGGTATCGAAATCACCGAAGCTTCCACCTCTTTTCCTCCGGGGACTGATGCGCGTCTTTCCACAAATATTTTGGAAACCGCAGGTCTCGATGTGACCTATGTTGAAGACGAACCAAGCTGTGTTGCATCCCTTCTTGAGTTGGATAAAGCAGCAGTTGTTGATATCGGCGGTGGTACCACTGGTACTGCAATCGTTAAAGGCGGCGAGATTGTTTTCAGTGATGATGAGCCGACTGGTGGTAAGCATATTACGCTTACCATTGCTGGGCACTATGATGTCGCTCTTGAAAAAGCTGAAGAGTACAAACGCAAAGCGGAGGAATACAAAATTCTCTCCATTGCAAAGCCGACTCTTGAGCGTGTTAGTGACATCGTTTCGGCTCATATGGCAGGGCACGAGGTTGATTCAGTTCTTCTTTCAGGTGGTACTTGCTGCCTGCCGGGAATTGAGACTATCTTTGAAAAAGAGCTTAAGCTTCCTGTACATCTTCCAAGTCAGCCGCTTATGCTAACCCCGTTATCTATTGCGTCGTTAGCTCTGCGTTAGACTGAAGCGATTAGAAATACTAAACCGGCTGTCCGAAAGGACAGCCGGTTTTTTTCTTGTTCCTTTTGGGGGCAGCTCTTCACCCGCAAGGACCCTCCTGACCGGCATGACGTTTAGGAAACGTTTTGCCCGAGAACGATGATGCTTAGGAGAGCCTCGTTAGAATCGTGGGTATGGTTGCTGTCGATTGGATACTGCAGGCTTGAGTCAGAATGTTTTTATCCGAAACAGGATGCAGAAGCGGTGCCCGTTTGTCGGAGGCTAAAAAGCATAAAAAAGCGGAGCCCTTTTGGGGGCTCCGCAATTTTCGAGTAAGGTTTTAAGCTTAAAGGTATTACATGAGCATTTTTGGCAAGAAGAGAATAAGCTGCGGGAACATCACGAGCAGGAAGATAACACCGATAGTGATGCAGCAGAAAGGAATTGCTTTTGCAGATATTTCTTCAAGCGAGACGTCTGCAATACCTGAGGCGATAAACATGTTTTCTCCCAGTGGTGGAGTAGAGAAGCCTACGCCACAGCAACACACAAGAACGATACCGAAGTGAATTGGATCCACGCCGAATGCTTTCATAACTGGAAGCAGTACCGGGGTAACGAGAAGGATGATTGCCAGAGTTTCCATGAACATGCCAAGGAACAGAAGAATAAGCACTACAAAGATCCAAACTACCATTACGTCAGATGTAAAGTTGAGGAGCATCTCAACGATCTGGTCTGGAATGCGGTACTGTACAAGAAGTCTACCGAATGCATATGCGGTAAACATAATGATGAGTACGCGTCCGGTAAGCCATGAGGTTGTCTCAAGAGACTTCATCAAAGCTTTGATTGAAAGTTCTTTGTAGATGAAGAAGCCGACAAACAATGTGTAGAAAATTGCTACAATAGCAGCTTCTGTCGGTGTAAAGAATCCAGAGTAGATACCACCCAGAATAACGATAGGTGCCATCATCGCCCAGATACCTTCTTTCATGGATGTAAGAAGAGTGGATGCAGACCATGCCGCCATATCTTCATGTACTTCCATTTTACGACACTTAAATAAGTGCATGCAAATAAGACCGACAGCAATTAAGAGGCCTGGAATAACACCACCAAGGAACATCTTTGTAATGGATTCCTGTGCTGCAACGCCGTAGATAACCATAGGAATAGAAGGTGGAATAATGATACCTACGCCACCCGCAGTAGCAGTTGCTGCTGCAGCGTATCCTGGCTCGTAATCCCTTTTAATCATTGCAGGAATCATCAGCATGCCAACCGCAGCAGTGGTAGCCGGACCGGAGCCGGAAATGGCGCCGAAGAATACACAAGCAAGAGCGGTAGAAATTGCAAGTCCGCCACGAACAGGGCCAACGAGGTTTTCAGCAATGAGAACTAAGCGTTTTGATACGCCGGCACATTCCATCAAGGCCCCTGCAAGTACAAATGCCGGCAGTGCCATGATAGGAAAGCTGTTAACTGAGGTGAATGCGATCTGGATGAGTGTGCTCAGATCCTGACCTACAACCATGAATGAGAACATGGCAGACACACCAAGTGCTACTGTGATTGGTGCTCCCAAAAGCATGAGCACCAGAAATGTTAGAAATAAAACTTCTGCAACACCCATGACTAACCCTCCTCACCCTTCAGAGCATTTTTACTCTTTTCAATATCAGCTTTGTCAGGGTCTTCAATTTCCTGCTTCAGAATCCATTTAATGTAGTTAACCTGCAAAATACGCAGAGACATAAGTGTGAAGCTGATTGGGAAGATCAGATATACCCAGCTGAGCTGCCAATCGAGAGCAGGGGTGGAGTACGGAAATTCGATCAGGTCCTGAATGGTCTGGATGCCTTTCCAAGTCATCACGCTGTTAAAAACGATCCAGACAACATCCATGAGAAGCATGGAAATTTCACCCACGATAGGCGGGAATAGTTTGAACTGAAGCGTTACACGGTTGTGAGCAGCGAGTCTTGCCGCGTAGGAAGCGCCAAAAAATACAAACCAAACAAAAGAGAAGCGGGCGACTTCCTCACTCCAGTACAATGGTGTGCCGATTTCACGCAGAATAATCTGTAAGAAAAGAACCACAACAAAGAATGCAAGGAGTGCTTGGCAGATGTAACTCTCAACATGGTCGAGAGTATTAAAAAGGATTTTTTTGAACATCAGGTGTCCCCTAATTAAAATGAAATGAGCCGGTGGGTACCACCGGCTCTGTAGTATCTGCTAGATTATTTTTTGCCGATGTAACCGAGGTAACGATCAAGCACTTTCTGGCCGCCAACAAAGTCGGTCATTTTAGGCCATACATTATCGACTGCGAGTTTTTTCCATTCAGCTTCATCTTCGAGAGTATCAATCTGGATACCGGACGCGATGAGTTCTGCTTTAGCGCGGCCAGCGTCTACGAGCTGGAATGCAAGGCAATATTCCTGAGCTTCACGGCCAGCGTCTACTACGAGCTGCTGCATTTCTGGAGTGAGCTTTTTGTAAAGACGTTCAGAAATCATCATTGGCTGGAGCTGGTAAGTGTAATGAACTTCAGTGATGTACTTCTGTACTTCGTTGAATTTAGCAGCCTGGAACGTGATGTAACCGTAGCACTGACCATCTACTACTCCCTGCTGGAGAGCTGTGAAGGTTTCTGCCCAGGAGATAGGTACTGGGTTTGCGCCCCATGAACGGTAAGTTTCAAGAATAACTGCGGACTGTGGAACACGGAATTTCATGTCCTTAACGTCAGCAAGTTTTTTAATCGGGTGCTGAGAGTTGGAAAGGTAACGGTAGTCAGTGTAGGTCCAGCCAAGAACACGGAATCCGCCTTCTTTCACTGCAAATTCGTTAAGCATTTCGTGAGCAGGGCCAGTAGCACCGCGTACTACGTCGTACATGTTTTCGAAGAGGTACGGCAGGGTAAGAATGCCGAGTTTTTTAACGAAAGGAACGGTGTTCGCGATACCTACTACTGCCATGTCGAGGTTTCCGCGGCGAACGTTCTGAATCATTTCGGTTTCATCACCGAGCTGACCACTTGGGAAAATCTGTACTTCTACTTTTCCGTCGGTACGACCTTCTACGATTTCCTTGAAGCGGGTTGCGATAGCACCCATTTCGGAATCAATAGGGTCGCCCATACCGATGCGAAGAATCGTTGGGTCCTGAGCAAATGACACAGACGAAACTGCCATCATTGCTACCAGTGCAACCAGCACTAATGCTTTCCTAAACATACTTCCTCCTGAATGTATTCCATACTAGATACGTCTCAAATCAGAGCGTGTAGCTTGCCGTTATGGAATGTTGTTATTCGCCCTCATCAACTGGCCGAAAGTTGGTAGAGGCACTATTTCTTATGCTGAAGAAATTTATTGTCCGGAGGGAAACGACATGTCTTTAACTGGTGGGACAGGTCATGTCGTTTCCCGGGGGCATAAACCATATGCAGCGTGTAAAGCAAAGAAGAGACCAAAAAATGCAGGCCTAAGGGTATTTGCAGATATCATTCAGTAATAGTTAATGAATTGTTGATCAGGGCGTCATTTGAAGAGGTTGGGCGGGTGAAAAAAATGGGGTATGGATGTCCCATTTTTTCTTCATTTAAACTAACTAACTAAAAATAATGGAATAAATAATGGGGTGCATATGTCCCGCAAAGAGGGTTTGTGAAAAAAAGCGCGAAAGTGGGGTGATTGAATGTGACAAAAAAGTCCCAAAAATCAGTAAAGTGTCTGGTTAAGATGTAGTTTTGTGCAAAAATGCAACATTTTTTTGATGTTTTGAGTAACAGATTGGATGTGCTAGGGTCTGTATTCTCTTTATTTGAGGCAAAATTACCCCGTATTAATGCTGGTTCGAATACCTCGTTGAATTCAACAGGACAAATAGGACGAAGATGCCTCAGTATGAAGTCCAATATTGCGCGAGAGTAGTTTTAAATTTTCTTAGATGTGAAAATGATATGCAATATTAGCAGGATGAGAGAGTGGTGCGGGCTTTGCCTGCCCATGCTGTAGGTTTGTGCCTTAGATAACAATCAATTGAGAATGAATGTTGCAAAGAGAAGGACATACATGGTGAGTCTTTTTGCCCCCATGTAAGGAATAGATGCTGATGCAGCGCAATGCAGTCAGGCATCGCCCTTTGTGTAGTTATAGATAGAGCGGGGATAAGGAAGACTATGCGTTCAGTTGGCAGCAGAGTGCATATGTTATGGAATTATCATTAGGTAAACTTGACGGATGCTGTCCGTATGGTTTGCAGGAGTAGGCTGAATGCGCTTGAAAATGTTGACTCTTCTTGTGTGCGGAATGTTGCTTCTAGGAATGGGGGCAATATATAAGACCGTGCTCTCTTCTTTGGATTCTCGGGATAACACTGTTGAGCGGTTGATCGAGAACAAAGAGTTTGTATGGGCGAACTTCTCGCCGGAAGAACGTAATTGGCTTTCAACGCATAGTACTGTTCAGGTCGGTATTGATAACAATTTTTTCCCAATTGAGGCCAGAACTGAAGATGGTCATCATGTTGGTATGACGAGCGACTACTTGCGTATTCTTGAAAAGCTTACTGGGTTGAAATTTAAAATTTCAGCCGTGGGCGAGTGGACGCAGGTAATGCAAGATATGCGCGACGGTAAGTTGGATATGATCGCGGCGTTGATGCGAACTCCAAGTCGTGATGATTTTCTTAATTTCAGTACTCCGTTTATTAAAATGCCCGGCATCATTGTTGTCCGAAAAGGGGATTGGAAAGATCTTACACTGGACGATTTAAGTGGTAAGCGTGTTGCTGTTGTCCGCCGTTACGCATGGCATGATTATCTTGAGGACTATTATAAGGATATCATCATTGATGTGGTGGAAAATAGCGAAGAGGGACTGCAACGCGTAGCGTTCGGGCAGTCAGACGCACTTGTAGATTATCAGTTCAGTATCACTCATCAGATTAAAAAAAGCGGCGTACTTGATTTGCAGGTCGGGGGCGTTGTGGGGCTAACCGCAAGCCTATCTGTTGGTATAAGCAAAGATTTACCGCTGTTGCTAAGCATTCTTAACAAGGCACTGAATAATATTACTTCGGAAGAGCATAGCGCTATTGTCGGAAAATGGGTGCGTATGGAGGAAGGAGATCCTGTTTCTACGCGTGCTATCGTTCTTATCTTAATGTGTTTTACATTTCTTATTGGTGCCACGTGCATCATTGTCTTGTGGAACCTTTCTCTAAAAAAACTTGTAGAGAAGAAAACAAGTGAACTTAATGCGGAGCTTGTTAAACGGGACTCAGTTGAGGCTGCGTTGCGGAATAGTGAAGTTCGCTATCGAAGAATTTTTGAAAATATTCAGGATGTGTACTTTCAGGCGCTTCCCGACGGGCGCATTCGGGAGGTAAGCCCTTCTGTTCAGCAGGTGTTCGGCTGGACACCTGAAGAGGCGCAACGTGCTTCTGTTTACGCTTTTATGGAACCGGATGTGGTTCTGATGCTGAAAAAAGAATTGCGTAAGCGCGGGAAGCTGGAAGACTTTGCTTTTGTTTTTGGTACAGGCGAGCATGCAATGCATTGTTCCGTAACGGGTAAAATGCTGTATGATACAAAGGGCAATCCTGCGGAATTTGTTGGTTCAGTACGTAATGTTACGACGCGTGTTGAATATGAAAAAATGTTGAGTAAGGCTAACCTTGAGCTTGAATCCCGTGTTGAAGAACGTACCCGTGATCTGAGAGAAATGAACAAAGAACTGCAGCGTTCAAAAGAGGCTGCGGATGCCGCAACACAGGCAAAAAGTCAATTCCTTGCAAGTATCAGCCATGAAATTAGAACCCCCCTGCATGGAATCATCTCATTTGCGGAGCAGGTTCGTATGCTCGAAGCATCTGCACCTGTACACAAGTACTTGAGAAACATTTTGGATTCCTCTTTTACCTTGCTCGACATCATTAATGAGCTGCTGGACTTCTCCAAAATTGAAGCAGGCCATGTTGCAGTAGAAAACATGCCGTTTCATCTGGACAGCACTGTCCAACGAGTCTGCAATCTTGTCCTAGGCAGGGCTGCCGCAAAGGACCTCGAGTTTATTGTTGATCTTCCATCAAGTGTGCCTACCAGACTGTGTGGAGATTCCGGAAAGTTGCAGCAGGTTATGTTAAACCTTACCAGCAACGCATTGAAGTTTACTCCTCCCGGGGGGACTATTTCTCTGTCATTCCGTTATCATCAGACTAGCGACAGTAATATATTGTTACAGTGTTTTGTTCAGGACTCTGGCATCGGGGTTCCGTCCGGTTCTATGGAACAATTGTTTATTCCGTTCCAGCAGCTGAGTGCTCCGGAATTACGTAGTTATGGTGGTACCGGCTTAGGACTGAGTATCTGTAAGCAACTTGTGGAACACATGGGCGGAGAAATATGGGTTGAGTCAGAACTGGGGCAGGGAAGTCTGTTTGCTTTCTCAATTCCGTTTGAACTTGAAGAGTCATGTTGTGATATTTGGGAATTGCCGGAAGAACTGGCCGACATTACGGCGCTTGTAGTTACTAAGTCTGAGCAGTCCGGTAGAGTTGTCCGTTCTCATTTTAATGCCATTAATATGATGACTTCAATTGCGTATGGCGTCGATGATGCCGTGCTGAAGCTTGAGTCGGGCGTGGTGAAGCCAAACGTTATCTGCATAGGTCATAATATTCCACTGGCAGAGCGCCCGGAACTTCTATTTAATTTTACCAATGACGGTGAACCAATTCCTGTTTTGCTGATGGCTGCTAAGCATGGCAAGCTGGTGCTTTCGAGTGCAAAACTCCCTGCTAACGTACATCTGGTAACAGATATTTTGACTATGCGTGTGCTGCTGAGTTCCCTTTGTACCATGCTCGGGGCAGATGGCTCGGTGCTTGCGAATACAGAGATGAAGCCGTTGGGGATAGCGGATGAAGACAGGTTTAAAGGGAAACGAATCCTTATTGCGGAAGACACACAGACAAACCGGGAAATAGTTACCATGCTGCTTGAGCCGACTGGCGGGTTGCTTACGTTTGTAACCAACGGCCGTGAAGCGGTGGAGGCTGTACGTAAAATTATGTATGACGTTGTACTTATGGATATTCAAATGCCGGAAATGGACGGATACGAAGCTGCAACGTTGATTACTAAAGAGCTTGGGTCGGCAGCGCCTCCTATAATTGCGTTAACTGCGCACGCTATCAAAGGCAGCAGGCAGCGAGCTAAGGATGCCGGTATGGAGTTTTATCTATCCAAGCCGTTTGGCAAAGAGTCATTGTATTCAACTATTGCAAGTGCGTTAACTTCGAAGGGAGACGTG